>NZ_CP136684.1:3862142-4190000 GCF_032921865.1 Thalassospira lucentensis | reverse complement strand
TTTCCGTTGTGATTTTTCGCAACGAAAGAACGTGATCGCGATACTGGCTGTATTGTGTGTTGGCAGGGTTTTACCCCTGCGCAAGACGCAGAACAGTTAGCTGAGGGATCTCTCAAGCATAATAAGGGCATTTGGTGGATGCCTTGGCGTTAAGAGGCGATGAAAGACGTGGCACTCTGCGATAAGCTACGGTGAGCCGAGAGCAGGCTTTGACCCGTAGATTTCTGAATGGGGAAACCCCATCCAATAGGATGATCATAACGCGAATACATAGCGTTATGAGGCGAACCCGGGGAACTGAAACATCTCAGTACCCGGAGGAAAGGACATCAACAGAGACTCTGCTAGTAGCGGCGAGCGAACGCGGACCAGGCCAGTGGCCTATGTGTAAGAACCGGAACGATCTGGAAAGGTCGGCCAAAGTGGGTGATAGCCCCGTACGGGTAGAAAGCACATAGGTCCTCGAGTAGGGCGGGACACGTGAAATCCTGTCTGAACATGGGGGGACCACCCTCCAAGCCTAAGTACTCCTTAACGACCGATAGTGTACCAGTACCGTGAGGGAAAGGTGAAAAGCACCCCGATAAGGGGAGTGAAATAGTTCCTGAAACCGGATGCCTACAAGCAGTTGGAGCCTCTTTATGGGGTGACAGCGTACCTCTTGCATAATGGGTCAGCGAGTTAGTCTTACAAGCGAGCTTAAGCCGTTAGGTGTAGGCGCAGCGAAAGCGAGTTTGAATAGGGCGATTGAGTTTGTGGGATTAGACCCGAAACCAGGTGATCTAGCCATGAGCAGGTTGAAGGTGATGTAACAGTCACTGGAGGACCGAACCCACGTCTGTTGAAAAAGACGGGGATGACTTGTGGTTAGGGGTGAAAGGCCAATCAAACCTGGAGATAGCTGGTTCTCCGCGAAATCTATTTAGGTAGAGCGTCAGACGAATACCATCGGGGGTAGAGCACTGAATGGGCTAGGGGGCCTTACCGGCTTACCAAACCTAATCAAACTCCGAATACCGATGAGTACTATCTGGCAGACAGACTACGGGTGCTAAGGTCCGTGGTCGAGAGGGAAACAGCCCAGACCGCCAGTTAAGGTCCCAAAGTTGTGGCTAAGTGGGAAAGGATGTAGGACGGCCAAGACAACCAGGACGTTGGCTTAGAAGCAGCCATCGTTTAAAGAAAGCGTAACAGCTCACTGGTCTAAATAAGCTGTCCCGCGCCGAAGATGTACCGGGGCTCAAGCCACACACCGAAACTGCGGATTTGTTCTTCGGAACAAGTGGTAGCGGAGCGTTCCGTAAGCCTGTGAAGGTGTACCGTAAGGTATGCTGGAGGTATCGGAAGCGAGAATGCTGACATGAGTAGCGACAAAGGGAGTGAGAACCTCCCTCGCCGAAAGCCCAAGGGTTCCTGCGCAAGGCCAATCCGCGCAGGGTGAGTCGGCCCCTAAGACGAGGCGGAAACGCGTAGTCGATGGGAAACAGGTTAATATTCCTGTACCCGTGAGAAGTGACGGCCTCTGGAAGTTGTGTCTCCTTATTGGATTGGAGATGCTGCCAAGGAGGTCCAGGAAATAACTCTCACATATGGACCGTACCCGAAACCGACACAGGTGGGCAGGTTGAATATACCAAGGCGCTTGAGAGAACGATGTTGAAGGAACTCGGCAAATTGCCCCCGTAACTTCGGGAGAAGGGGGCCCACCGTGAAGGCAACTTTACGGTGGGGGCACAGACCAGGGGGTGGCGACTGTTTACTAAAAACACAGGGCTCTGCGAAGTCGCAAGACGACGTATAGGGTCTGACGCCTGCCCGGTGCCGGAAGGTTAAGAGGAGATGTGCAAGCATTGAATTGAAGCCCCGGTAAACGGCGGCCGTAACTATAACGGTCCTAAGGTAGCGAAATTCCTTGTCGGGTAAGTTCCGACCTGCACGAATGGCGTAACGACTTCCCCACTGTCTCCAACATCGACTCAGCGAAATTGAATTCTCCGTGAAGATGCGGAGTACCCGCGGTCAGACGGAAAGACCCCGTGCACCTTTACTACAGCTTTGCAGTGGTATCAGGATGTGAATGTGCAGAATAGGCGGGAGGCTATGAACCCGAAGCGCCAGCTTCGGTGGAGCCACCTTTGAGATACCGCCCTTTTGCTTCCTGATATCTAACCGAGGTCCGTTATCCGGATCCGGGACCCTGCATGGCGGGTAGTTTGACTGGGGCGGTCGCCTCCCAAAGAGTAACGGAGGCGCGCGATGGTAGGCTCAGGCTGGTCGGACATCAGCTTAAGAGTGCAATGGCAAAAGCCTGCCTGACTGCGAGACTGACAAGTCGAGCAGAGACGAAAGTCGGTCATAGTGATCCGGTGGTCCCGCGTGGAAGGGCCATCGCTCAACGGATAAAAGGTACGCCGGGGATAACAGGCTGATACTCCCCAAGAGTCCACATCGACGGGAGTGTTTGGCACCTCGATGTCGGCTCATCACATCCTGGGGCTGGAGCAGGTCCCAAGGGTTTGGCTGTTCGCCAATTAAAGTGGTACGTGAGCTGGGTTTAGAACGTCGTGAGACAGTTCGGTCCCTATCTGCCGTGGGCGTAGGATACTTGAGAAGAGCTGTCCCTAGTACGAGAGGACCGGGATGGACGCACCTCTGGTGTACCGGTTGTTCCGCCAGGAGCATCGCCGGGTAGCTAAGTGCGGAAGGGATAACCGCTGAAAGCATCTAAGCGGGAAGCCCCCTTCAAGACTAGGTATCCCTATCAGATCCCTGGAAGACCACCAGGTTGATAGGCTGGGTGTGGAAGCGTGGCAACACGTGAAGCTAACCAGTACTAATTGATCGATCGGCTTGATTGATCCCTCTTGCTAATTGACTATTCTGACTTCTTGCGCAGCGGTAAAACCCGCCAAAGCAAAATACAGAACAACCAATATCGCACCTAAATCACATTCCGATCTCTTCGCTGTGTTTCGACGGCCCGGTGGCCATAGCGGCCGGGAACCACCTGATCCCATCCCGAACTCAGAAGTGAAACCTGCCTGCGCCGATGGTACTTTGTCTTAAGGCACGGGAGAGTAGGTCACCGCCGGGCCTTCTAAACACAGCAAAACATATTCCCTGTTCAACGACTTCATGAAACCCCTGACCTTAAATGGTCGGGGGTTTTGTCGTTTCACGCATCCGTGATGAAATGCCGGAAAACTCTCACACTGACTTGATGTTTCGTGTGCCGAAGTTGCAATGACGGTGATCCGTTCGCCTGTTACCAAAAAGACATCGCCAGACAGGCGATCAGGTTTCACGCAACAAGGATGACATCATGAAAAACGCATTGGTTTTGGGCGCGGCACTTTCGGCGGCGGTTTCGCTTGCGGCGGTTGGTCAGGCGCAGGCACAGGGTGCCAAGGAAAAATGTTTCGGTGTTTCACTTGCCGGGCAGAATGATTGTGCAGCGGGGCCGGGCACCACATGTGCCGGCACATCGAAAGTCGATTATCAGGGCAATGCCTGGAAGCTGGTTCCGGCCGGGACATGCGAGGATATGAGCTTTACGACGGCGGATGGTCGTGAAGTGATGGGCAGCCTCGAGGCGCTTGAGCGCGATCTTCCGAAATCCTGATGTGATGATGCCGACCGGTCTGGCCGGTCGGCATATTCTTTTCTCCGGGAGATTTGCGATGGTCAGTAACCCGCATGGCGCCAGATTGCCCGACCGGGCCGGTGTCGGTTTCAAGGGCGCGCATGCCGATGATGTGATCGGCAAGCCAAAACAGGTCGGCTGGTTTGAAATCCATCCGGAAAATTACATGGTGTCCGGTGGGCCGCGCCTTGCGGTGCTTGAGGCATTGCGCGCCGACTATCCGATATCGATGCATGGGGTTGGGTTGTCACTTGGCGGCGGGCAAAGGCTTGATCCCCATCATCTGGCCGATCTCAAGCGGCTGGTGGACCGGTTTGAGCCTGCGATGCTGTCGGAACATATTGCATGGTCAAGTCATGACGGGCTTTACATGGCCGACCTTTTGCCGACACCGATGACGCAGATATCGCTTGATCAACTGGTTGAGGCGATTGACGAAGTACAGACGGTAACAGGGTGCAAAATCCTGATTGAAAATCCGACGTCCTATCTGGCGTTGCCGCAAAATTCGATCCCCGAAATTGATTTTATTACCGAGGCCGCGCGGCGTTCGGGCTGCGGGCTTCTGATTGATGTAAACAACATTTACATTTCGGCCTGTAATCTGGGCTTTGACGCCAGCGATTATGTTGATGCGATCCCTGGCGATCTGATCGGGGAAATCCATCTGGCCGGGCATGAGGCGGATGCCAATAGCAATGAGAAGGTTTTGATCGATACCCATTCGCGCCCGGTGGCCGATCCGGTCTGGGATCTGTTTGATCGCCTGATTGCGCGCATCGGGGCGCGGCCAACCCTGATTGAATGGGATAATGATGTGCCCGACTGGGCGACACTTCGGGCCGAGGCGGCGCTTGCGGACTTGCACCTTGAGGGGCATCTTGCGCGGTTTTCGGGTGCCGATCCCGTGCGGGCGGCGTCATGAGTGAAGCAGGAGCCTTTCAGGCGGAATTTTCCCGCGCCCTGATGGCAGCAGACCCGTCGGCGCGGCCCATGGGTCTTGACCCGGCGATGGCGGGACGGTTTGCGATTTATCGCAATAATGTCCATCGCGGCCTTGGTGATGCGTTAATCGCGGCCTATCCGGTGGTGGCGAAGCTGGTGGGGGAGGAATTCTTTCGGGCGATGGCGCAGGGCTTTTTCCGGGCAGAGCAGGCGCGCACCGGATCACTTGCACTTTATGGCGCCGGTTTTGCCGATTTCATTGATGGTTTCGATGCCGCCGCGTCAGTGCCCTATCTTTCCGATATGGCCCGGCTGGAACGGGCGCGGCTTGAAGTGCTGCATGAAGCCGATGAGGTGGTACTGGATGCCGGGATACTTGCGGCTTTTGGCGATGATCTGGCGGGCTGCCGGTTTGTGGCGCATAGCGCCTGCCGGTTGATGAACTCGTCCTTTCCGATCCATGCGATCTGGGTGCGGCAACAGGCGGACAGCAGGCAGACCGAACCGATTGTGCAGCAGGCGGAAAATGTCCTGATTACCCGACCCGGTATGACGGTGCGCCAGATCGTGCTGGATGACGCGGGCGCGGTATTTGCCCGATGCCTTCTGGACGGCATGACGGTTGCCGAGGGTTATGGCGCGGCAATCGAACGTGATCCGCAATTTGATGTGACATCCGCGTTCGCCCAACTGATAGCGGTCGGTGCGTTTGCCGGTTTGAGGGAGTGAAAAATGCAAACAGCGATCAAAAGAATGACCGACCTGCATGCCAGCCTGTTTGGTGGTCTGGAGGCGCGGACCGATGGCTGGTTCATCGGGCTTTCGGCACGGTTGTGGTTTGCCGCGATTTTGCTGCCTTATTATTTCAACAGCGCGATGACCAAGGTGGCGGGGGATAGTTTCCCCAGTGCCGGGGCGTTTGCGCAGATCGTGCCGTCGATTGCCGATCAGTATTTATATGACACCGCAGCCATTCCGTTTTTCCCGTGGCATATCATCGTGATTGCCGGGACCTTGGCGGAATTCATTTTGCCGGTTCTGATCGTTCTGGGACTGTTTACCCGTCTGGGTGCGCTTGGCATGATCGGGTTTGTGGTGGTGCAGAGTGTGGTGGATATCACGGCCCATGGTGCGGCGGCAGGCGCACTTTTTGATGGGCTGCCTGATCAGTTGATTGATCAGCGGATGTTGTGGGTTTTTGTGTTGCTGATGCTGGTGATCAAGGGGGCGGGTAAATTTTCGCTTGATCATGTTCTGGGGCGGCGCGCGCTCGACGAATGAGATTATTTGGCGATCAGAAGGGCCTGATGGTCGCTTTCGGCGCGGAGTGTCGCCAGATATTCCTGACTAACGTCATGGACTGACATGATGTGGGCATATAGCAGTTCTTCGGCGGCCTTGTGATCGCCGCGCAGGATGGCATCGACGATGCCTTGATGTTCCTCGTGCGAGGAGGCGAGGCGGGGCAGGCTGTTGAACTGTACCCGGCGGAAGGGGGCGACGCGCCGACGCACGGCCTGGGTGACTTCGACCAGAACGTCATTGTGCGTTCCAGCATAGATCGCATTATGAAATTCACGGTTCTGGCTTTCGTAAGCCGGGCTGTCGCCTGCACGCATGGCATGGGCCAGTTCGTGATGGAGTTCTTCGAGTGCGTGACGTTCGCCGCTTGTCATGCGTTTGGCGGCAAGTCGCCCGCAGGTGGCTTCGAGTTCGGCCATGCTTTCAAACATCGCCGTCAGTCGTTCCGGCGTTGCCAGTGAGACATAAACCCCGCGATTGGGGATTTTTTCGGCAAGTTCGGTCGCGGTCAGCAATTGCAGGGCTTCGCGGACCGGGGTGCGTGACACGCCAAAGCGTTTTGCAAGCTGGGTTTCTTCGAGCCGGGCACCGGGAACAAGCACACCGGTAACAATATCGTCTTCGAGGGACTGGCAGAGTTTTTGCGCAATGCCGACCGGTTCGGGCGAAGGTTGCGGGGCTTGCTGCAGATGGATCATGTGCCGTTTCGACCCTTTGATCTTGTTGTCGATTGATATTCAGATGCTCTTTCGGGGCACCCTATACAACCGATGTATACATGATATTTCCCGTAAAATCCAAGCGCAACTGTCGCGTGCGGGATTCCGTCCCAGGCGACCACATGCAATATGTTTAATTAATATGCATATATGCAGTGCAGCAATTATATATGATTAAAAAATAAACAATAAAAGTGACTATGTTGGGGGTGAAAATCAGTTAAGTTATTGAAATAAAATAAATGGCACGTCGGTTGCACGGTGTATACACAATGCGGGCCAAGATCCGTTCGATGATATTATCCGCGTATTGCGCTTTCTCTATCAGGGAGACACCGATGACCAACCTTAAAAGACGCGACTTTCTGACGAAGTCGGCATTTGGCACGGCAGCCGCCGGGGCGGCTGTTTTTGCCACGCCACATATCGCGCGTGCCCAGGAGAGCTTTAACTGGAAAATGACCAATGCCTATGGTCCGGGTTCACCGTTCTACGTGACCGGCCCGGGCAGCCCGGAGGATTTCTGCAAACGTGTTACGGAAATGTCGAGCGGGCGTCTGAACATCCAGCATTTTGCCGCGGGTGAACTGATCCCGGCGCTTGAGGGCTTTGATGCCGTTCAGGCCGGTACGGTCGAAATGAATGCCGCCAATGCCTATTTCTGGGCGGGCAAGATTTTTGCCGCACAGTATTTCACTACCGTTCCGTTTGGCCTGAACTTCCAGGGTGTCAATGCGTGGCTGTATCATGGCGGCGGGCTTGAACTTTGGCATGAGCTGTATCAGCCCTATGGCCTGATTGCGTTCCCGATGGGCAATACCGGCGTTCAGATGACCGGCTGGTTCCGCGAACCGATTGAAAGCCTTGATGATTTCAATGGCCTGAAAATGCGTATTCCGGGCCTTGCCGGCAAGGTCTATCAGCAGATCGGGGTTGAGGTGAAACTGCTTCCGGGGGGCGAGATTTTCCCGGCACTTGAACGTGGCGTGATTGATGCTGCCGAGTTCGTCGGTCCGTATCAGGACCGTCGTCTTGGCCTTCAGAAGGCAGCGAAATATTACTACACCACCGGCTGGCATGAGCCGTCCAACGTGACCGAGCTTCTGATCAATCAGAAAGCATGGGAAAGCCTTCCGGCCGATCTTCAGGCGATTGTCAAAAACGCCGCACAGGCGTGCAATCTTGACAGTCATTCCTGGTGTGAAGCCAACAATGCCGCGGCCCTTCGTGATCTGGTCGAGAATGAGGGCGTTATCGCCCAGACCCTGCCTGATGATGTCGTCAACAAGCTTAAAGGCATCACCAACGACACGCTGGAAGCCGAAGCCGCCAAGGACCCGCTGACCAAAAAGGTCCATGACGCATTCATGGCGTTCCGCGATACGCACCGTGAATGGGCGGCGGTGAGTGAAAAGCCCTATCACGGCATCATTTCATCCAAAGACGGGATGAGCTGACATGAATTCGACCCGTACTGAATCGCTGGCAGAACCGCTTCCCGACCGTGTGTTGGGATATATCGTTGATTTTGCCGGATGGGCGGCCGCGTTAAGCGGTCTTGCGCTTGTTCTGGTGGTCGGCGGCAATGTGTTGCTTCGTTATGTGTTCAATACCGGCAGTGTCGCCATGCAGGAACTTGAATGGCATCTGGTGTCGCCGATTGCCCTTCTGGGGATGGCATATGGCATGCGGCATGGCGGCCATGTACGGGTCGATTTTCTTTATGACCGGCTAAGTGACCGGGCACGCGCGATGATTGATCTGTTTTCGGCGGTGCTGATGGTCATTCTTGGGGCTGCGATCATCTGGTTTGCCATTCCCTATGTGAACCAGTCGATCATGATGGGCGAGGGATCGCCCGATCCGGGGGGATTGCCGTATCGTTTCCTGCTTAAGGCATTTATCCCGGTCGGGTTCGGGTTGCTTTTCGTGCAGGCAATCGCGCAGGCCCTGATCAATTTCCGGCAGGTGACCGGAGCGGCCCAAACCGCGGAAGATGCCGGATACGCCACCCATAAAACCGCCACTGACGTGCCTGGGGAATAATCGAACATGACTGGTAATGAATGGCTGGCCATCGGCATGGTCGGCGGCTTTTTCGGCTTCCTCGTGCTTGGGGTGCCGGTGGCGATATCGCTTGCGATTTCGGGTTTTGCCTTTGGCATTCTGGGATTTGGCACCGGGCTTTTTAACCTGCTGCCCGCGCGCATTTACGGGGTTGTGACCAACTATACGCTTCTGGCGCTACCGCTTTTCATCTTCATGGGGGTGATGCTTGAAAAGTCGAAACTGGCCGAAGAACTGATTGATGTGATCGGCCATGCCATGGGCCGCCTTCGCGGCGGCATGGGGCTTGCGATTGTGATTGTCGGGGTTCTGATGGGGGCGTCTTCGGGCGTGGTCGGGGCGACGGTGGTGACGGTTGGGTTGCTGTCGTTACAGCCGCTGATCAATCGCGGTTATAACAAGGGGGTGGCGTGCGGTGTGATTTGCGCATCGGGCACGCTGGGGCAGATCATCCCGCCAAGCCTTGTCCTGATCCTGCTTGCCGATATCCTGGGGGAGTTCGTCGGGACGCTGTTTGCCGCCGCGATGGTGCCGGGGCTTATCCTTGCCGGGATGCTGGCACTTTATCTTGTCCTTCTGGGAATTTTCAAACCCGACATGGTGCCCGCGATCCCGCAGGATGAGCGCGATGCGCTGGCGACCCGTGACCTTATGCTGAAGATCGCCAAGGTCGTGCTGCCGCCGCTGGCACTTGTTTTTGCGGTTCTTGGGTCGATTGTTGGCGGGATTGCTGCCCCGACCGAGGCCGCATCGATGGGCGCGCTTGGCGCATTACTTCTGGCGCTGTTTACCGGGCGGCTTAATTTCGGGGTGATGCGCGATGTGTTGCGCGATACCCTGATCACCAGTGCGATGGTGTTTTTCATCCTGATCTGCGCGCAGCCCTTTGGCCTTGCCTTCCGCGGGCTTGGCGGCGAGGGGCTGGTGCATGCCATGTTTGAATGGGTGCCCGGTGGTGATATGGGCAACCTTCTGTTCATGATGGCGGTGATCTTTGTTCTTGGGTTCTTTCTTGAATGGATCGAGATTTCCTATATCGCGCTGCCGATGTTTTTGCCGGTGTTCATGAATAGCGGCATCGATATGGCGTGGCTTGCGATCCTTGTGGCGATGAACCTGCAGACCAGCTTCCTGACACCGCCCTTTGGCTGGGCGCTATTTTTCCTTAAGGGGGTTGCTCCAAAATCGGTGTCGACCATGGATATCTATCGCGGGGTCATTCCGTTTATCGGTATTCAGGCGCTGGCCCTTGTGCTGCTGTTCATCTTCCCGGAACTGACAAGCTGGCTACCGGATCTTATCGGCTGGTAGCAACAGATAGGTCCTGATCCGAAATATCAGACGATTTGTCCACGATGTGAAAATCGCCTGATACCCGGATCATTTTCACGATAGATTTCAAAGAACAACAGGACATGCCGGACACACGGCATGCCAAAGATTTTTGCGCCATCAGGAGGCCCCGAAATGCTTAGAACCAGAACAAGCCTTGGCGGGATGGTCACAGCCCCGCACCATCTGGCAGCCCAGGCCGGGCGCGATGTTTTGCGCGATGGCGGCAACGCGGTCGAGGCGATGATTGCGGCGGCGGCCACCATTGCGGTTGTCTATCCGCATATGAATGCGATTGGCGGGGATGGGTTCTGGCTGATTGCGGAACCGGGCAAGGACCCGGTGGCGATCCGGGCATGTGGCGGGGCGGCCGGTTTGGCGAGCCCGGAATTTTACCGTGACCTTGGCCATGACAAAATCCCGGCGCGCGGGCCGTTGGCGGCATTGACCGTGGGCGGGGCGATTGGCGGCTGGATGGAGGCCGCAAAAATCGCACGGAAACTGGGCGGGACATTGCCCATCGCACGCCTCGTTGCCGATGCGGTGCATCATGCGCGCACCGGGGTGCCGATCACGAAATCGCAGCATGAACTGACGCGTGACAAGCTGCCGGAACTTCGCGATGCGCCGGGGTATGTGGCGGCTTATGCCGCGAATGGCGCGCCCGAAATTGGCGACGTTTTAACGCAGCCCGCCCTTGGCGCAACGCTGGAACGGCTTGGCACCGCCGGGCTTGATGATTTTTACCGGGGTGATATCGCGCGCGCCAATGCCAAGGGGCTTGAGGCGGCGGGAAGTCCGCTTCGGTTATCCGATTTCGAGGGCTATCACGCCAAAACCACCACACCGC
The DNA here is from genome assembly GCF_032921865.1 of Thalassospira lucentensis. Lineage (NCBI taxonomy): Bacteria > Pseudomonadati > Pseudomonadota > Alphaproteobacteria > Rhodospirillales > Thalassospiraceae > Thalassospira > Thalassospira lucentensis. The sequence goes on along the minus strand of NZ_CP136684.1, from coordinate 4,179,142 downwards.
TCTCGGTGAAGCTATCAAGCGGCACCGTTTTCAACATGGTGCCACCAACGCAGGGGGCCGCGTCGCTTATGATCCTTGGCCTGTTTGATCGACTGGGTGTGAAAACGGGCGAGGGATTTGATCATATCCATGGCGTGATCGAGGCGACCAAACGCGCCTTTATCAAACGTGATGCCCATATCGGCGATCCGGGCCGGATGGATATTGATCCGATGTCGCTTCTGAGTGATGCGATGCTGGATGCCGAGGTGGCAAAAATCGATATGAAAACCGCATTGCCGTGGCCGCATATCGCCAAGCCCGGCGATACGATCTGGATGGGGACGACGGATAAAAACGGCACGGTTGTTAGCTACATCCAAAGCATTTTCTGGGAATTCGGATCGGGCGTTGTCGTGCCCGAAACCGGGGTCCTGTGGCAGAACCGCGGGGCGAGCTTTACGCTTCATGACGGCCCCAATCAGCTTGGCCCCGGCCGGTTGCCGTTCCATACACTCAACCCGGCGATGGCACGGCTGAACAACGGCGATGTCCTTACATACGGCACCATGGGTGGCGAGGGACAGCCGCAAACCCAGGCGGCGGTGTTTACCCGCAGTGTCCTGTTCGGACAGGATTTGCAGGCGGCGATTACCGCCCCGCGCTGGCTGCTTGGCCGGACATGGGGTGCGGAAACCACGACCCTCAAACTCGAAAACCGGTTTGACCCGGCCCTGATCACGCAGCTTGAAAAAGCCGGTCATGCGGTTGAAGTCGTCGGCGATTTCGAAGACATGATGGGCCATGCTGGTGGCATTTTGCTGCGCGCCAATGGGGTTATGGAAGGGGCGACCGATCCGCGGGCGGATGGGGTGGTTGCGGGGCTTTGATCATATCACTCAGGCCCTAACAAACCGGTAGGCATTGCCGTGGCGTTCGGCGTGGCCGACGCCGGGATAGGTCCAGTGATAGCCCAGCATTTTGATTTTTTCCGAGGCGGCGCGGTCAAGCAGCATCAGCCGGTTGGCAAGGGCCTGTTCCGGCGCTGTGTCAAAGCCAAAATGCCAAGCGGGATGGGCAAAAAATATGATGTCGTTTGTGCGCAGGCATTCCCACCCATCATCTGCAGGATTGCAAGTCGTTCGGTGTTCCTGGTATCGGGGGAAATGCCGCGCGGGTCATGCCGGTTCACCCGTTTTGGCGCGGTTTGCGTAACGCGGTGCGGGTTGGACGAGGGACAGGAACGGGGCAATCGCATGGCGGGCTGTTTCCATGGCATCCCACATCGCCGGATCGGCAAGGGACGGAATGGTGATCAATTCACCCTGATCAAAGCCGGAAAGGGCGGCATCGACCATGTCACCGGCATCCATCATCATTTCTGGCGGTATCACGTTGATATCGAGCCCGGCGCGTTCGAAAAGTTCGGTGCGGGTAAAGCCCGGAAGAACTGCCTGCATCTGCACCCCGCGCGGGCCGATTTCGGCGGCAAGTGACTGGGTCAATGACAGGACGAAGGCCTTGCTGGCGCAGTAGGATGCATTGAAACGTTCGGGCATCAGCGGCACAACCGATGCGATATTGATAATCGCGCCGCGACCGCGATCTGCAAAATTGTGGGCGGCGGCAAGTGTCAGCCGGTGCAGGATATCGACATTCAGAAACACCAGTTGGAGCAGGCTGTCCGGGTCGGAAGCCAGAACGTTTGCATTCGGGCCAATACCGGCCGAATTGACAACCAGTGTCAGGTCGTCGCCGGTGGCGAGCCGGGCTGCGACATTTTCAAGATCGTCATGATTGGTCAAATCCGCCGGAAGGGCTGTGACCGCGACACCGTATTGCGTGGAAAGATCGGTGGCAAGCTGGTCAAGACGTCCGGCATTGCGTGCAACAAGCACAAGGTTATAGCCGCGTTTGGCAAGCCGGTCGGCATAGACGGCACCAATGCCCGAAGAGGCACCGGTAACAAGTGCGGTTCCCTTTGACATAGCGGGCTCCTGCTTTCTGAGGTTTGAAACTATTAATGCGAATTGTCCTTGAAAAGGCGAAGGCAGATCGGGCCGTTTCCGGGGGATGGATTGGCGGGTGCATCAATCCGGCCCCGGAAAGCGGGTCTGTTCTGCGTAACGGTTCAGGCAATCATCGAAAACGGATGTCAGGCCCGAATGAAATCGAGGACATCCTGATTGAAGCGTTCGGTATGGGTTTGCGAAAGGCCGTGATCGGCACCTTCGTAAATCTTCAAAACCGATCCCTTGACGATTTTCGAGCTTTCAAGCGCGGATGCGATAATCGGAACGATCTGGTCATCATCGCCATGCACGATCAGGGTGGGTTTATCGATCTTGCGAAGGTCCTCGGTGTAATCGACTTCGGAAAATTCGCGGATGCAGTCAAGCTGGCCCTTGATGCCGCCCATCATGCCCTGTGCCCAGAAACTTTCGCGCACACCTTCGGAAATTTTCGCGCCTTCGCGGTTATAACCATAGAACGGAATGGTCACATCGCGGAAGAATTGCGACCGGTCTTCAAGCGTGCCCTTGCGGATGCCATCAAACACGTTCATCGGCAAGCCGTTGGGGTTCTTGTCGGTTTTCAGCATCAGGGGCGGAACCGCGCCGACCAGAACGACCTTTGCAACGCGTTTTGTACCATGACGGCCCAGATAATGCGCCACTTCGCCGCCGCCGGTCGAATGGCCGATCATGATCAGGTCCTTCAGGTCCAGATATTCGATCAGTTCGGCCAGATCATCGGCATACTGGTCCATATTGTTGCCATCCCAGGTCTGGGTGGAACGGCCGTGGCTGCGGCGGTCATGGGCGATCACGCGATATCCCTGCTGGCCAAAAAACACCATCTGGGCATCCCATGCATCGGCCGATAACGGCCAGCCATGAGAAAACAGGATCGGCTGACCCTTGCCCCAGTCCTTGTAGAAAATTTCGGTGCCATCCTTGGTTTTGATAAACGACATGCTCTGTACTCCTGATTTTGTCGGGTTTGGATTGGTTGCGGCAAAGGACATTTTGGGAAGTGCGGTGGCCGCGATTGCCGCCCCACCCGCCAAAAGAAGATTTCGCCGTGATGTTTCCATCGAAAACGCGTTTGACTGTTCGTTTTGCCAACCCACCCGGGCCGACAGAACAGCAGCCTGGAGACGGGCTGCTGTTCTGTCGGGTTTTCAACCCTTTGATTGCGAATAGAAACCGGCGACAAAGGCCTTGGCATGGCCATAGGATGGCGGGGCGGGGTGCATCGGATGTCGGCGTAGTGATGTTATCGGCGGGCGAATTGTTGCCTTGATCGCTGTCTGACGATCCTGTGCCGTGTTGCAGCGTTGCAATGAGGATGTATCCGCGTCCGGGAATATTGGTGATGAAGCCCGGTGCCTGTTTAGTGGCTTCCATTGCCCTGCTGCCAACAGGCACGGCTTTGCCATCGCGCAAAAGAGCGCGTCGGGCAGGCAAGAACGTGAAGGGGCCGAATGAAAGCTCTTCTTCCACGCAACGATCACCCTGCGGACATTCCGCGAGGTGTGCCTCCAGATGGGTTTCTCAAATGGAATGACTATAAGGTATCATAAAAGTTGTTTTACACCAGCGCGTTATTGCGCTGCGTCATGCAACTTTCGATGATATTTTAATGACCATGAGCCGGAGGCAGGGACTGTCTTTGTTATGAAAATTCCCACTCGATCACATGCTTGTATGTCTCGCCCGGATTGAGCCACGGGCTTGGGAAATCCGTGCGGTTGGGGCTGTCGGGGAAGGTTTGGGGTTCAAGGGCGATGCCGCCGGATTTGTGAAGGCGTTGGCCGTCGGGCATTTTCATCGCATCGGTGAAATGCTGCGATAGGTAGAATTGCAATCCGGCCTCGGTCGAGAACAGTTTCATCGTCCGGCCGCTATCGGGATCGGACAGGGTTGCGATCTGTTTAAGCGGTCCGCGCGCGCCATTGAGGCAGAAATTGTGATCAAAGCCCTGATCGGCATTCAGTAGGTTCTGTGCGATCACGGCGGGGTTTCGGAAATCATAGCTGGTTCCGGCAACGTCGCGGCGCCCGGCAAGCGGGATCAGGCGATCATCAATCGGAAGATAGGCATCGGCATTGATTTGCAGGATATGCAGGGCCGCGCATTTATCAAACCGCCCTGTCAGGTTCCAATAGGCGTGGCTGGTCATATTGACCGGGCAGGTCTGATCGCAGGTTGCCGTGATTTCAAGGCGCAGGCGATTTTCAGCGACAATCGAATAGGTCGAGGTGGCCGCGAAATTCCCCGGATATCCCTGATCGCCATCCGGGCTTTCGAGGTGGAACGCGATTTTGTGATCAGAGTTTTGCGTAACCGACCAGTCGTGCCGGTCAAAGCCGGTGATGCCGCCATGCAGGTGTGTGGGGCCTTCATTGGCGGCCAGTATCACCCGGTCACCATTCGGGGCGATGTAGGCCGAATTGGCAATGCGGTTGGCATAGCGCCCGCAGACCGCGCCGATATAGCTGTCATGGGTGGCGTAGGCATCATCATCGGGCAGGCCGACAGTGATATTGGTTTCCGTGCCGTCGTCATTACGCAGCCAAAGCGCCCGGATACGTGCCCCATAGGGGGATAGCAGGATTCGCATTTTTGCGGTCCTGATTTGCAGGGTTCCTGCCGGTGCCGGGTTCATCGGGATTGCTGTCGGGTTTTTCGACATGTCGCCTCATTTTATCTGCAAATAGCTGTTTTATTTAGACTTTGCGGTTTTTTCATCCGCTGTCAACCACGCTTTCTACGCGAAAGTGGGGAGGCGCATTTAGGCCGTTGAGTTCCTTCAAATCATATTGTATTACTATATGGCTTTTAGCAATAAAACAGCCTTTAGGGAGGAAATAATGAAAAGTCTCAAGCAGCTTGCAGTTTCGACAGCAGCCCTTGGTGTTGCACTTGGTCTGTCCTTTGCGGCACAGGCCGAAATGATGATCGGCTTCTCGCAGATCGGGTCGGAAAGCGGCTGGCGTACGTCCGAGACGGAATCAATCAAGGCCGAAGCGGAAAAGCGCGGCATTGATCTGAAATTCTCGGATGCGCAGCAGAAACAGGAAAACCAGATCAAGGCAGTCCGTTCCTTCATCGCCCAGGGCGTTGATGGCATTCTGCTGGCACCGGTTGTTGAAACTGGCTGGGATCAGGTGCTTCAGGAAGCCAAGGATGCCGGTATTCCCGTCGTTCTGGTCGACCGTGGGGTTGCGGCCGATGAAAGCCTGTATCTGACTAAGGTTGCATCCGACTTCGTGGTGGAAGGCGCGCTTGCAGCCGCATGGCTGGCAGCGGAAACCAACGGCGTTTGTGATGTTGTCGAGCTGCAGGGCACTGTTGGCTCGTCGGCTGCCAATGACCGCAAGGAAGGTTTTGAGTCCGTTGTCGGCAACTTCCCGGGCATCAGCATCATCCGTTCCCAGTCGGGCGATTTCACCCGTTCGGGCGGCAAGGAAGTTATGGAAAGCTTCCTGAAAGCCGAAGATGGCGGCAAGAACATCTGTGCGGTTTATGCGCATAACGATGACATGGCGCTCGGTGCGGTGCAGGCGATCAAGGAAGCCGGTCTTAATCCGGGGGATGACATCCTGATCGTATCGATTGATGCGGTTCCTGATATCTTCAAGGCGATGGCCGATGGCGATACCAATGCCACCATCGAGCTGAACCCGCATCTGGGCGCACCGGCCTTTGACGCGATCAAGGCATCCATGGACGGCCAGGAAGTGCCGAAATGGATCAAGGCCAATGGTCCGCTTTATCTGCCTGATACCGCTGCCGAAGAATACAAAATGCGCAGCAAGTAAGGCCGTTGTCCGCAACCGTGCGCCTTACCGTGCGGTTGGGATGACGCAACTGGCGTGATGTCTGAACGCATCCCTGTCTGATGGTGGGGGTGCGTTTGGACGCATCCGGGCATGAATTTCGTGCCGTGTATGATGTGTCAAAGCCAGTGAACATAAAGGGAGAGGGGCTATCCATGTCTGAGAAGACGCAATCCGTGCTGTCAGTACGCGGGGCGGGAAAGTTTTTTCCCGGCGTCAAAGCCTTGCAGGATGTCGATTTCGATTTGCGATCCGGTGAAATTCACGCGCTTCTGGGTGAAAACGGTGCCGGGAAATCGACCCTGATCAAGGTGATTACCGGGGTTCATCCGCGCGATGCCGGTACGGTCCTGCTTGACGGGCAGGAAATCAATCCAAATCATCCGGGCGACGCGCAGGCGCTTGGCATTTCGACGGTTTATCAGGAAGTGAACCTGGTTCCCACGCTGTCGGTTGCCGAAAACCTGATGCTGGAACGCCAGACATTGAAATTCGGGTTTATTTCGTGGAAGAAAACCGAAAGCGACGCCAAGGCAGCGCTTGAAACGCTGGGGCTTGATATTGATGTCAACCGGCCGCTGGGTTCCTATTCGGTGGCGATCCAGCAATTGGTTGCGATTGCACGTGCGGTAGCACTTGATGCGCGGGTTCTGATCCTTGATGAACCGACCGCAAGCCTTGATGCCGAGGAAATCCGCACCCTGTTTCGCATCATGAACGAACTGCGTGCCAAGGGGCTTGGCATTGTGTTCGTCACCCATTTTCTGGATCAGGTTTACGCAATCACGGACCGGATCACGGTGCTGCGCAACGGGCGGCTTGTTGGTACGTTTGTGACCAAAGAACTGGCGCAGATTGACCTGATCAATCACATGCTGGGCCGGGAACTGGCCGAAGTCAGTTCGCATCGCCATCAGGATGAAAGCAATTTTACCGGCAAGGGCCGCCAGATCCAGATCAAGAATTTGGGCAAGAAACGCGTGCTGGAGCCCGTGACGCTTGACCTTTCGGGCGGCGAGATTGTTGGTCTTGCCGGGCTTCTGGGGTCAGGCAGGACGGAGCTTTCGGAGCTTATTTTCGGGGCGAAAAAGGCCGATAGCGGCCTTGTGTTCCTTGACGGGGAGCCGGTGATGCTGCGATCCCCGCGCCATGCGATCCGGTCGGGTTTCGGGCTTTGCCCCGAGGACCGCAAACAGGATGGCATTGTTGCCGAACTGAGTGTGCGTGAAAATATCATGCTGGCCCTTCAGGGACGGCGCGGCTGGCTGCGCCCGATTGCACGCGCCGAGCAGCAGAAAACCGCCGATGAGATGATCAAGGCGCTGGGGATTGCAACACCAGACAGCGAAAAGCCCGTCGGGCAGCTGAGCGGTGGCAATCAGCAGAAGGTCATTCTGGCGCGGTGGCTGGTGTCCAAGCCGATTTTCCTTATTCTTGACGAGCCGACACGCGGGATTGATGTCGGCGCGCATGCCGATATCATCAAGCTGATCAAGGAGCTTTGTGACGAGGGGCTGGCCCTGTTGGTGGCGTCATCCGAGCTTGAGGAAATCGTTGCCTTTGCCGACCGGGTGGCGGTGATGCGCGACCGCCAAAAGGTTTCCGAACTTACGGGTGCCGAAATCACGCAGGACAGGATCATCGAGGCGATTGCACGATGACCAGCTTGCAGGACAAAAAGAAATTACGGGAAAGCAGCACCATGTCTGCATCTTCTTTGCTGAGCCGGCAATGGTTTGGCCCGGTGGCGGCCCTTGTGCTGATCATTCTGGGTATCGGGATCATATCGCCGGACTTTTTTGATATTCGCATCGTTGACGGGCATCTTTACGGATCGCTTGTTGATGTGGTGCATCGCGGGGCGTCAACCGCCCTTGTCGCGGTCGGCATGGCGGTGGTCATCGGTACGCGGGGCATTGATCTTTCGGTCGGATCGGTGATTGCGATTTCAGCAGCCGTCATGGCGGTCCTGATCCGTGATACAGATCTTCATCCCGCCGTCATCATCCTGGCCGCCCTTGGCGCCGGGGTGCTTTGCGGGCTGTGGAACGGGATGCTGGTGGCCTATCTTGATATCCAGCCGATCATCGCGACCCTGATCCTGATGGTGGCCGGGCGCGGGATTGCGCAGATGATCACTGATGGCCAGATCGTGACCTTCCACGGGGCGTTTTTCGAAGGCATCGGCAGCGGTTATCTGCTGGGTATTCCGTGGCGGGTGATCATTGCCGCGGTGGTGATTGGGGCGCTTTACGGCGTGATGCGCAAAACAGCCCTTGGCCTGTTTGTTGAATCGGTTGGCGGCAATGCACGCGCCAGCCGTCTTGCGGGCATTGATGCGCGCGGGATCAAGCTTCTGGCTTATGCGATTTCGGGGCTTTGTGCGGCCTTTGCCGGGATCATTATTGCCGCCGATATTCGCGGGGCAGATGCCAACAATGCCGGTCTGTGGCTTGAACTGGATGCCATTCTGGCGGTTGTTATTGGCGGCGCGTCGCTGATGGGCGGGCGGTTCTTTATCGGCATGACGGTGATCGGGGTTCTGATCATTCAGTCGCTGACCACGGGCATTTTGCTGTCGGGTTTGCCGTCGCAATATACCCTGATCGTCAAGGCGGCGGTGGTGATGGTGGTTCTGCTGGTGCAGGCGCCGAAATCCCGCGAACTGGCGGGCAAGGCGTGGGAAAAGATCGGCAGCCGGAAGGTGCGGGGGAATTCCGATGAAAATTAATGAACGTTATTACCCGTTGCTTGCCACTTTGGCGGTGCTGGCCCTGCTTTACGGTTACGGGATTGCTGAACATCGGGCGTTTTCCGATACCTATGTTCTGGGTGCGCTTCTGACCGATAATGCGTTTCTGATCATTACCGCGGTCGGCATGACATTCGTTATCCTGTCGGGCGGGATTGATCTTTCGGTTGGGTCGATGATTGCCTTTGTCGGCGTATTGATGGCCGAACTTGTGACCGGGTTTGGCATGCATCCGCTAGTGGCGGTGGTGATTTCGATAGCGGTGGGCACGCTTTTCGGGGCCTTCATGGGGGTGATTATCGCCAAGTTCGATATCCAGCCCTTTATCATCACCCTGGCGGGGATGTTTTTCCTGCGCGGGATGTGTTTTTTGATCAACCTTGATTCCGTGCCGATTGATCATCCGTTTGTCGCCGATTTCAGCGGATTTAAAATCCCGCTGCCCGGTCGCGGCTGGATCAGTGCGGCGGCGTTGCTGATGCTGATGACGGTGATTGCCGGGGTGGTGATTGCGCATTACACCCGGTTCGGGCGCAATGTCTATGCGATTGGCGGGGATCGTCAATCGGCGGAATTGCTGGGCATTCCGGTGCAGGGCACGATCATCCGGGTTTATACTTTGTCGGGCTTTTTCAGTGCCTTGGCCGGTGTTGTTTTTGCGTTTTATACCGCGTCGGCCTATCCGCTGGCAGCTGTCGGGGTGGAGCTTGACGCAATTGCGGCGGTGGTGATTGGCGGAACACTTCTGACCGGGGGCATGGGCTTTGTGGTCGGCACCTTCTTTGGCGGGATCATCATGGGGGTGATCCAGACCCTGATCGCGTTTGACGGGTCACTCAATAGCTGGTGGACCAAGATCATGATCGGGGCGCTTCTGTTTGGCTTTATCGTGCTGCAACGCCTGATTACAAGGTCATTTTCGGGCATGCGGGCCGGGGCGGGGTGACCTGAAACTGGTCACGTCATAGCGTAAAATTCGGGCCGGGGCGGCAGGGCTGCCTCGGCCCGAATTGTTTTCCGGGCCGTCCATTCCGGCGGCCAGAATGCGGCTTTGCGATCCGGTTTTTTATGAAGTTATTTTTCATAATCGATCCGATTTTTCATTTTTGGTGAATAATGGATCGGGAAGCGGCGTGGCGAAGATCGTGACCCTGCGTTTCGGGTACGAAAAACCGGCTTTTATTTGTGTGAGGAATACGGGTTTTGGCCGTTATGAGACGAAAAACGGCTTTTTATTTGTATGAGGAATGCAAAAGGGGCCGTCCTGATGACAGCCCCGTTTTTGTCTTTTGCCGCTGTGTGGGCGCGATGACAGCGCCGGGCCTGTAAGGCGGGATCAAAGCGATATCCAAAGCGATATCACAGACCGGTCAAAGCAGTATCAAAGACCAATCACGTCCCAGTCATGTTCGCTTTTCATGCCGAGCTGCTGGCGGAGTTGCAGCATGGTGCGGCTGAGCAGGTTGCGCATGGCTTCGCGGGCGTCGCCGGGTTCGCGGTGCGCGATGGCGCGGTAGACCGCGAAATGGTCGGGCAGGGATTTGACATGCGCCTTTGGCCCGCCCGACGATAGGCGGAACGAGCCGATCAGCGCGGTTTCAATCAGCATGCCGAACGATTTCATGAAATCATTGCCCGATGCATCCAAAATCGCCTGATGGAACACAAGGTCGGTGATATAGACGGCCTCGGTACCCAGTTCGGCATTTTCCATGCCGGTATAGGCGGCCTCGATGGTGGCGAGCTGTTCCTCGGTCGCGCGTTCGGCGGCCATGGCGGCGGTGTTGGGCTCGATGATCATGCGGGTTTCAAACAGGCCATACAGAAACGCCGGATCGGGATCGGGGAAATGCCAGGACAGAACATCGGGGTCCAGAAGGTTCCAGCTTGTGCGCGGTTTGACGCGCGTGCCGGTTTTCGGACGGCTTTCGATCAGCCCCTTGGCCGAAAGGATCTTGATCGCCTCGCGCAGGGCCGTGCGCGAGACATCAAGCGATTCACTCAAGGCCGCCTCGGTCGGGAGGACATCGCCCGGTGCCAGTTTGCCCGAAACGATCCGTGATCCCAGATCATGGGCAACGATGCTGTGCAGGCTGCGTTTGGCATAGGTTCGTGACATGGACGATGGCATTCAAATTCCTCCGGTGCGGTCTTTTGATATCTGTGGAAAGCGGTGGTTCGATGTGTGACCGCACTCTGACATTATTCATATAATATGAATTTATTTTAAGGGCAACTTCCGTGCGCCCGATAATGCCTTGTGCTGCAACGCATATATTTATTTCGGTGGCTCTGCGCCGTGTGCGATTGCACCCTATCGGAGGTGTCATTTTTATAGACCACTTATCACCAAATAAGAAGCAATGAGTTTGGCATTGTCCCGGACCCGGATGTTGCCGGTTTGCGGCTTGACAGCAAGCCACATCCTGATAATTAATGTTATTGTATGAAGAATAAAAGAACAAGACTGTCAGGAGGAAGCGCCCCATCGTGCGGCAACGGGTATTGTAAACGGGTATCATAATCCGGCCCGAAAGATGCGCGATGGTGGATTTTCGCAAAATTTGCGGGCAGGCGGGCGAGATGTTTTGCATTTACCCGATCACCTGACGTGATGTGATGCGATGCCCCTTACGTACCCCTTGTCGGGTGCATCCTGCCAGTTTGAACCCTGATCCCCGATCATGGCGTGCCGGAGGGAACCGGTACCTGGATCAGGGATCGGCACACAAAGACCAGATGACGGGAGAGCCGACGATCATGTCCGATCGCATGCCAACGAACTATACCAGCCTTGCCGATAAATCGGTTTTCATTACCGGCGGTGCCACGGGCATTGGCGAGGCGCTTGTAACCGCCTTTGTCGAGCAGGGGGCGAAAGTCGCCTTTGTCGATATTGCCGAGGAAGCAGGCCACGCGCTTGTTGAAAAGCTGGGCAAGGATGCCAAGAACAAGCCGCTTTTCATCACATGCGACATTACCGATATCAAGGCGCTTCAGGATGCGGTGGCGCTGGCTGCCAAGGCCAACGGCCCGATCACGGCGTTGCTGAACAATGCCGCCAATGACACCCGCCATAAATGGCAGGACGTGACGCCGGAATATTGGGATGAGCGCCAGGCGATCAATATCCGCCCGTCGTTTTTTGCCATTCAGGCGGTCGCCCCGATGATGCAGAAGGCCGGTGGCGGGGCGATTGTCAATTTCGGGTCGGTGAGCTGGATGATGGGGCAGGGCGGCATGCCGGGCTATACCACGGCAAAGGCCGCAACCCATGGATTGACGCGCGGCATGGCGCGTGACCTTGGCAAGGACGGCATCCGGGTCAATACGCTTGTGCCCGGCTGGGTCATGACGCAGCGCCAGCTTGACCTTTGGGTCGACGAAGCTGCCGAGCGCGAAATTGACGAGCGCCAGTGCCTTAAGAACAGGGTGATGCCGAGCGACATCGCGCGCATGGCGCTTTTCCTGACCTCGGATGAAAGCCGCATGGTGACGGCACAGAACTTTATCGTTGATGGCGGCTGGGTCTGATCGCGGTCTGATCGGCCGGAAAATACCCCCGATTTTACGAACAGAGACATTATCAGGACAGATTTCATGAGACTGGTTCAATACAAGGATACCGCCGGCGCGCAGCATGTGGCCGTGGTCGAGGATGCCAAAACCCTGATCCCGCTTAAGGCGGTTGCCTCCACGCGCGAGCTTGCCAGCATCGCGATTTCGCAAGGGGTGACGATGATCGAGGCGGCAAAGGCCCGCCTGGGCGACACCAATGTTGATTATGACGAGGTCGCCAAATCCGGCCGTCTGTTGCCGCCGATCACCCATGCCGATCCGGCGCATTTCCTTGTCACCGGCACGGGGCTTACCCACCTTGGCTCTGCGTCGGCCCGGGCCAACATGCACAAGGCCGATAACAAGGCGGCGGACGAAACGGATTCCATGAAGATGTTTCGCATGGGGGTCGAGGGCGGCAAGCCAAAAGCAGGCGAACAGGGCGTGCAGCCGGAATGGTTTTACAAGGGGGATGGCTCGGTCGTGGCCAATCCGGGCGCGGATATCCCAAGCCCGTCCTTTGCCCTTGATGGCAGCGAGGAACCCGAAATTGCCGCGATTTACGTGATTGACCCCGAAGGCAATCCGGTGCGCATCGGCTTTGCGATTGGCAACGAGTTTTCCGATCATGTGATGGAACGCCAGAATTACCTTTATCTGGCGCATTCGAAATTGCGTGCGTGCGCGATGGGGCCGGAACTGCTTCTGGGTGATCTGCCAAGCCATGTTGAAGGCACGTCACGGCTTTATCGCGATGGCAAGGTGATCTGGGAAAAACCGTTCCTGAGTGGCGAGGACAATATGTCTCACTCTCTCGCCAATCTTGAATATCATCACTTCAAATATGATCTGTTCTGCCGCCCGGGCGATGTGCATGCGCATTTCTTTGGCACGGCGACGCTTTCCTTTGCCGATGGCATCAAAACGCAGGATGGCGACGAGTTCGAGATCGAGGCTGCCCCGTTTGGCCGCGCGCTTCGCAACCGGCTTAAAACGCAGGCGGAACGCAAGGTGACGATCAGGTCGATCTGATTGACCGGATCGATCTGACGCCCAAGGGATATCAGGGTTTTACCAAGGGGCCACGATAAAAGCCCCGTCTCCCTCCAGAGCACTTCGTGCCCCGGCTCATGTTATTGGGCCGGGGTTTTGTTTTTGGGGATTTTTAAGGGAGCAATCTATTTGCGTATTGCCAACTTTGATTGGAAAGACTTTTTTTGAAGGAAGCTCAATCTCTATGAAGGCCGTGTCATGACGTTTATCTTTCCCAAATACACGGAGTAGCGCTTGATTCCCGATTTTTGACCAAAGAATTTCTGCGTTTTTCAAGATTACTAGATCTTTACCATTTAGGCAGGCGTCGGGTTCAATCTTTGACAATTGAGCAACATATTCAATTTTTTTCCATGACTCAGTATCAATGGATACGGTTGCATTGTGGTCACTGATTCCGAAATATGAGAAGGGAAATTGTATTATCATGCTGGGGGAACCAATGACCATTGGTGTAATAAAGGCCGCGCAGATCATGATGATATTGCTTTTGGATTTTTGCAAAGGCAATACGCTTCCGTCTGCCATCTGGGGATGAATATGTATTCCATACCCTAAGCACAATCCCCCTAATGCGAAGCTTAGAATCAGTTTGATAATTAATGTTTTTTGATTTAAATCCTGATGTCCGAATATAATTGCCAATATAAATATTATTATGGTTATGCAAAATAAAGATGATAATATTGTCATTGTTTTGTCTATTTTGTCGTAGTGATAATTTTCTCCGAATGGATTTTCTTTTGTTTCATTTCCAAATTTTGTTTTTATTTTTGCTATAACGGGAAAAATAAATACAGTTGATAGATATCCTGTCGCAATTCCAATTATTAAAGTTATGAGTAATCCGAGTGTTATGAATATCATGAATATCGTATCTGATACTGATATGCCGACAGGGTAAAAATTAATTTTCAAACAGTAAAATGCTACTGTTAGCGCTCCAGTTCCTAGCGAAATTACAGGAACAATTTTCAGTATGGAACTGATGCATTCTAAAATTATTCTAGTTTGGTGCATTTTCTATTCTCAATTGATTTCAGATGATTTTTGCATTTATAGGTAGTGGTCAATTGTGTCAATCTCACAAATCGTTAACTGATCTCGTAGGTGGAATATAAGTTCACGGCCTGCGAAATTTGAGCAATTCGTGCTCAGGTCGGACAGATAAAGCGCTCAGGTTTACCAAGGGAGCAGCGATGAAAGCCCTCCTTCCTTCAGGGAATCAACTACCCCGGCTCAATTTATTGGGCCGGGGTTTTGTTTTTTAACTTTAGGTTGTGGTTCGGGTGTAAATCGTGCTCTTCTAAAGTATCTTTTGGGAGCCGTAGGTTTCACAGAGGGTAGCCTGTCCTCTTTTCTGGTTAGAAAGTGGGGAAATTACGAAGGAGGCGAGTTTTGGCTGTCATACGTGAGGTGGAGATTCGCAATTTTCGTGGGATCTCTTATTTGAAATGGTGTCCTAATCCCGGCATAAATTGCTTGATCGGCCCGGGGGATTCCGGAAAATCTACAATACTTGATGCCATTGATTTATGCCTTGGCAGTCGACAGAACTTCACGTTCACAGACGCCGACTTCCATTTCTGCAACTTTTCAGACCCCGTAATCATAGATGTGACGCTTGGGGAACTTGATGATGCATTGCTCAACCTTGAAGTTTATGGGCACTTTTTCAGAGGTTGGGAAGGTGGGACATGCACATTATATGACGAAACAAGTGCCGCATTGGAGACAGTTCTCACACTTCGACTGATCGTGCGAGATGATCTCGAGCCGCAATGGCTTCTGTTTTCCCCTGGGCCAGCCGCCGAGGATAGAGAAAAAAACTTACAGTGGAAACACCGGCAGAGGATTGCTCCGGTTCGTCTTGGTGCTGTTGCTGCTCACCATTTAGCTCTAGGCCCGAGATCAGTCCTCGGTAAGTTGTCGGACGACGTGGCGCAAGCGGCGTCTGCTTTGGCATCAGCCTCAAGGCAGGCTAGGCAAACGTTTGCTGACCAAGGGTGCGAAGGTATTGAAACGCTCCTATCTGCCTCGAAGCGCATTTCAAATGATATGGGTATCCGTGTTGATGAGGTTAAGGCACTACTCGATGTAAAAGGGATGATGCTTTCGGGAAGTACGATTTCGTTGCACGACCAAGACCAGGTTCCGATGAAAAATCTTGGATCAGGCTCTACTCGTTTGCTGGTGACGGGACTTCAGAAGGAGGTTGGGCGCTCTTCAATCTTCATCGTGGATGAGGTTGAATTTGGGCTTGAACCTTATCGTATCGTGCGGCTTTTGGATTTGCTGGGAGCTAAGAGGAATGATGAGAGTCAGCAAGTATTTTTGACAACTCATTCACCTGTTGTTCTGAGGGAACTGTCGTCGGCTCAACTATTCAGAGTTGGGGGGCAGCGAGAGTCGTTGCCGACGGCTGAAGTTGGTGATGGCGTACAGCCAGCTGCACGTAAGATCATCCGGAATCGACTAAATCCCCTTGGTGGTAGTCTTGAGGCCCAGAAAACCCTTCGAGTATGCGCTGAGGCGTTTCTGGCACCTAGCGTTATCGTCTGTGAAGGTAAGACGGAAATTGGTGTTATTCGTGGGTTGGATCTCTGCGATCAGGATAATGGTCGTACCAGTATTTTAGCTCTCGGATGCCATTGGGCGGATGGAGATGGTTCTACTATGTTTGAGCGTGCCTATATTTTCGCGAGCATGGGGTATAGGACTGCGTTGTTTATGGACTCAGATGTAGCTTACCCTGCCACTGAATACACAAGATTACAGGAAGCAGGCATAAGCGTTTTTCGTTGGCCGGACGGATATTCGACTGAACAGGCATTATTTTTTTCGGTTGCTGCCGCCCAAATTCCGACGCTGCTTGACATCGCCTGCCAGTGGCGGTCGACAGATTCTGTAGATCATAGAATTAGGAATGCCAGCAGCAATAGTTACACGCTTGCAAGTTGTCGTGAGAGTTTTGTCGACGAAATGCGTCCGATACTTGCCCGGTGTGCGAATGATGGAAAATGGTTTAAAGATATAGAGCCTGCGGAAATAGCATTTCGCAATGTCGTGGCGCCTAATTGGCATCAAACCCTCCCTATACTTACTTCCGCACTAAATGGGCTTTGGCGCTGGATATCTCCACCTCCACCTCCACCTCCACCTCCACCTCCTTCGCACAACGTGTTTGAGTAAGTATGGTTGAGGTCAGCGATATTATTCAGGCGCGGCGAGGTCATGTTGAAGCTCCGGCAGGATGTGGTAAGACGCAACTTATTGTCGAGAGTGTAGGTCGAGAGACTCAGAAACCTACTTTGATCCTAACGCACACGACTGCTGGAGTGGCCGCTCTTCGGCAGCGCTTAAAGCTGCGTAGTGTGCCGACTTCTAACTATCGTCTGAGCACGATTGCGGGGTGGGCACTAAAGATCGTTGCTATGTTTCCTGAGCGAGCAGGGCTAAGGCATGATCCGCTCTTGGCTCCGGACTATCCAGCGATACAGGCGGCTGTCGGAGCGCTTTGCGTGTCGGGTAATATAAGTCGCGAGTTACACGCGACTTATGCGCGGTTGCTGGTAGACGAGTATCAGGATTGCTCTGTGAGCCAACACGCAATTGTTAATGGGATAGCAAACGCTATTCCGACAGTGGTGTTCGGCGATCCTATGCAAGCTATTTTCGGGTTTAACGCAAATGATCCTTTAGCCAATTGGCGTGACCACGTCACTGCAGCGTTCCCTCTAATCGGGCAACTAACCGTCCCGTGGCGGTGGAACAACCTCGGGGCAAATGATCTTGGTGCGTGGCTTTTGCAGGCTCGTGAAATTCTGAGGGAGGGGCAATCTCTTGACTTGCGAACTTGTCGGAACCGGGTGGTGTGGCATTCTATTGGTCGCGATCCCAATGCGTTAATCAGCGAACAGGTTAGAGTTCAGTACGAGATTTCCAGACAATATCCGACTGAAAGCATTTTATTCATTGGGGACTCAATACAGGCTCAGTCTAGGCATAACTATGCTAGTCGAGTGCATGGAGTAGGTGTCGTGGAACCCGTGGATTTCGGGGATGTAGTTGAGTTTGCCAATCAGATGAATGGCCAAGTTGGTCAGGAACTATTGAGAATATGTCTCGCATTTTTAAGTGGTGTGATGACGAATGTGCAAGGGAAGCGGTTGTTAGACCGAATTAAAACTATCGAAGCTAAAAGGAATCGAACGCCGGCAACAAATACTGAACTGGCCGCAATTGCGCTTGTTAATGGTGGAGGCTATCCACATGCGATAGCGTTTTTGGAGGCTATGAGAGCTGATGCTGATAGGCGGGTATATCGCTATAGTGCATTCAATCTTTTGCTCGAAGGGCTCATGGTTGCCACGCAAGCTGATAAGGGTTTAGTCGAGACAATTGCTGCGTTAAGAGAGCAGAGGCGTCATGCGGGACGTATTGTTCCCACTAAAGCTGTGGGTTCGACCTTGTTGCTCAAAGGCTTAGAAGCTCATCATGCTGTAATCCTTGATGCAGACCGCCCCGGCAACGCAATGTCCAGAGCGCATTTGTATGTTGCCCTATCACGAGGCGCCCGATCAATTCATGTTTTCTCTCGGAGCCCCGTTTTACCCTGACGGACACGTGCTAGTTCTCTGTAGTGTTTGTTGAATAATTGAGATTGGCACCCGGTTCAGGAATTTGAGCCGGTTTTTTTGTTTTGGACCGTGCGCGCTTTGCGAGATGGATTCCCGCTTTCGCGGGAATGACGGGGTGGGGTGGCTTGGTTTGGCTCGGCTCGGCATGGCATGGCGTGGCGGTTCTGGGTGACTTGCGGGGCGGTTGGGTGCAAGCTGTGTGTTCGGCCTTGGGCTTTGCTTTGGGCTCCGTTCTGTGTTCCGCTTTTGGCGACACAGCGTGGCGGTTCGGGGGACTAGCCGGATGGCCGTGCGCGCGCCAGTCTGCATCATCGCCATCGGGCCGTCGCACCGGCAGGGCCGATAAAGTCGCCATACCCGTCCAAAGACCCGCAAAAGGATGACGCCCATGAGTTGGAACCCCGCACTTGAACCCGGCTGCCCCGATATTGTCGATAGTGATGCCATCGAGACCCTGATCATTCCGCGGTCCCGCGATCTTGGCGGGTTTGAGGTCAGGCGGGCCTTGCCCGCGCCAAAGCGCCAGATGGTCGGACCGTTCATCTTTTTTGATCAGGCGGGACCGGCCGAATTCCTGACCGGGCAGGGCGTTGATGTCCGGCCGCATCCCCATATCGGGCTGGGCACGGTGACCTATCTGTTTCGCGGTGATTTCCATCATCGCGACAGCACCGGGGCCGATCAGATCATCAAGCCGGGGGAGCTTAACTGGATGGTGGCCGGGCGGGGTGTTTCGCATTCCGAACGGACATCCGCCACGGCGCGAAGCGGCCCCAACAGCCTGTTTGGCATACAGACATGGCTTGCCCTTCCCGAAGCACAGGAAGATATCGCCCCGACATTCGCCCATCACGGCAAGGGTACCTTGCCGGTGATCGAGGAAGACGGCGTTTCGGTGCGCCTGATCCTTGGTACTGCCTATGGCGAGGTGGCCCCGGCGACGATGTTTTCCGAAACCTTCTATGCCGATGTGAAGCTGGATGCCGGGCGGATGTTGCCGATGCCCGATGATCACGAGGATCGCGGGATTTATATTGTCGAGGGTTCGATCTCGGTCGCGGGGCAGGATTTTGACGCCGGGCAGATGATGGTGTTCCGCCCCGGTGACAGGATTACGGTTGTCGCCGGGGAGCGTGGCGCGCGGCTGATGATCCTTGGCGGGGCGACATTTTCAGGCCCGCGTTATATCTGGTGGAATTTCGTGGCCTCGTCCAAAGAACGGCTTGAGGAAGCCAAGGCCGACTGGCGGGCGGAAAACTGGGGCAAGGGGCGGTTTGACCTGCCGGTTGATGACCGGGATGAATTTATCCCGCTGCCAGAGTAAATTGGCAGAGTGAATTAGCCGAGTGAATTGGCATAAAGAAACCCCGGCAGTGGTGACACTGCCGGGGTGCACTGGGCCCGCCTGATCAGGCATCAGGGTGGGGGTGGGGCGATGCCTCGGTCCTGACCTCAGGCCTGTTCGGTTGCGGGAACAGGGCTGGTCCGCAGACCCAGTGTAACGATGATCGATGCGCCGACCAGCAACATGCCGGCGATGGTAAAGACGCCAAGTGCGCCGCTGGCGTCAAACAGAAGGCCGCCAACGCCAGAGCCCGTCGCAATGGCAAGCTGGAAGCCCGCGACGAGAAGGCCGCCGCCGCTTTCGGCTTCGTCCGGGACGGTGCGCGTGATCCAGGTGGACCAGGCAACCGGCACCCCGCCAAAGGCCATGCCCCAGATCGCGACAAGAACGGTGGTCGGGACAATTGCGCCCTGAATGGTGACCATGCCGATCCCGGCAAGCCCCATGATCATCGGCATCAGGGCAATCGTCATACGAAGGGAGCGTGCGACCAGCGCGCCGCCGACATAGGTGCCGATGAAATTGGCAAGACCAAAGCCGAGCAGAATGCCCGAAACGCCCGCCGTGGCAACGCCGGTGATGTTTTCAAGGAACGGCCGGACATAGGTGAACAGGGCGAAATGGCCGGTAATGATCAGCACGAGCGAAAACAGGCCGAATTTCATGCGCGGGCGGCTGATGACCTCGACCAGTGTACGCAGCGTCGCACGGCCCCGCGGCGGCATTTTCGGCAAAGTCAGGAACTGCACGACAAGGGCCAGAACGCCCAGCAGGGAGGCCAGCAGGAACACATCGCGCCAGCCAATCACATCGCCAAGATAGCTTCCGAGCGGGGCGGCAAAGATGGTGGCGGCCGAAACGCCGCTAAACAGGATGGAGAGCGCACGCGGAATGCTTTTTTCCGGCACAAGGCGCATGACGGTGGCGGCCGACATGGTCCAGAAACCGCCAAGCGCTATCCCCAGCAGAACACGACCGGCCAGCAGCACCGCAAAGCTGGGTGCTGTGGCGACCATGATGTTCGAGATGGTCAGAAGGATCGAAAAGCCCAGAAGGACATAACGGCGGTCAATGCTGCGGGTTACGGTCGCGGTCAGAAGGCTTGTGATCAGGGCCAGAATGGCGGTGGTTGACATTGCCTGACCAGCGAGGCCTTCGGTAATCCGCAGGTCATCGGCCATCGGGGTCAGCAGGCTTACGGGCAGGAATTCGGCGGTGACCAGCCCGAAAACCCCCAATGTCATGGAAATAACCGCCCACCAGGCCGGCGCGCCTTGCGCAGCAGCAGCCGTGGGCTTATTTACTGTCTCAGTCATCGAATGTCCTCTCGGATAGAGTGTTTGTGCATTGCAAACAGAATAGAGTGGACTTGCCGGACGGGCTATGCCAGTTTCTCCTTGATTATTGATCAATCGTCCGAAAGATACCGGAATTGATGACATGCAGATGCTTTCCAGTGACCTGATCAGCGAGCTTTTGCTCGGCATGCGGCTTGACGGGCTGCATTACAACCGCATCCAGATTTCCCCGCCCTTTGGCGTGCGATTTGGCGATGATCCGACGCGCGCACAGTTCCATTTCATCGCGCGCGGGCGGGTTTACCTGCGCACCGATAGCGGGGTTGTCCATACGCTTGAGGCCGGTGATGCGGTGCTTTTGCCGCGCGGGGGCATTCATGCGCTGCTGTCGGACCCGTCGATCCCGTGCCTTGACGTGACCGATTACAGTGTGACGACGATCTGCCGCCGGGTGGATGACATTCATGCCTGCAAGGCGGAGCTGTGCCGCAGCACCGATACGCTGATTTTCAGCGGCTGCATGGAATTTGACCTTGGCGGGATGCATCCGCTGGTCAGCATGATGCCCGAGGTGATGCAGGTCGGCACCCTGATTGATCGAAACCCCGAACTTTTGCCGGTGCTGGAAGCCATGGCGCGCGAGGTTTCGACCGAGCGCGCCGGTTTTGCCGGGATCCTGACGCGGCTTGCCGATGTGGTATCGGCATCGATCGTGCGCGACTGGGTCGAATGTGGATGTGGTGATGCGCAAGGGTGGGTCGAGGCATTGCGCGACCCGCGCATGGGGCGTGTGATTGCCGCCATCCATCGCGATCCGGGCCGCAACTGGACCGTCGAGGCGATGGCATCGGAAATGGGCAGTTCACGCTCGGTCTTTGCCGAACGGTTCCTTGAGGTCACCGGGGTGACGCCGCTTCGCTATGTCACGGAACTTCGCATGCGCCTTGCCAGCCAGTGGATCACACGTGATCGCATGGCGATTGATGTGGTGGCCGAACGGCTTGGCTATGGCTCGCAGGCGGCATTTAGCCGGGCCTTCAAACGCACAACCGGCAAATCACCGGGCACCATGCGGGCGGCATAGCCAGCCGCGCGGTTTCCCGTCAGTACGAGTTGCGTACGACGGCGACCAGATAGCGGCAGTTTTCAGGGCTTTTATTTTCAAATATGCAATCTTGCGGCGGGCCGAGTTCAAGGCTATCGCCCGTGTCGAGGTGATGCACCCTGTCGCCTTCGTGAAACAGCAATGTTCCCTCAAGCACCCAGATCGCCTGCTGAATGAAGCTGTATGCGGAGGCGGGCATGGTGACCTGTTTTCCGGCGGGCAGGGTGACTTCGACAAGTTCGAGCGGGATTTTCTGCCCCGAAAGCACCTGACGGCGGACATAACCGGTTTCGGGATCCGACCATAATGGCTGCTCTGCCTGTTTCCGTACACCATGATGGACGGGGCTTGCTGACGAGAGCAATGCCGAAACCGTAAGCGACAGGGCCCCGGAAAGCCGGCCGAGAACCGTTGCTGTCGGGCTGGCTTCGCCGCGTTCGATCTTGCTGATCATGGCCTTGGAGACGCCGGATTTATCGGCGAATTGACCCAGGGACCAGCCGCGGATTTCGCGTTCGCGCTTAAGCCGGGCAGCAAGGGTGGCAGTGGTTTCGTCTTCTATAATGATCATAGTGATGTTTGTTTTCCGTAAAATCGATATTGACTGTCTACTATAATGGATTATCGTCGGCAAGAGATTATCGGCATGAAAAAACGGAGACGATGATGCTTGTGCGCGGTGCGACGGAACGGGACCTTCCGGAAATTCTTGAAATTTACAATCAGGTTCTTCGCGACAGTACGGCGATTTACGATGACGTGCCATCCAGCCTTGAGGAGCGCCGTGAATGGTTCGACGGGCGCAATCAGCAGGGATTTCCGGTTCTGGTGGCGGAGGGCGATGGCAAGGTTCTGGGCTTTGCGTCCTATGGCCCGTGGCGGGCGCGCTGGGGATATCGCTTTACGGTCGAGCATTCCGTGCATGTGCATGTCGATCATCGTGGGGCGGGAATTGGCAGGGCGCTGTTGACGGCGCTGATCCCGATGGCCAAAGAGGCCGGTATGCATGTGATGATTGGCGGCATTGATGCGGAAAACGTCAATTCCATTCGATTTCATGAGCGGTTTGGTTTTGTCGAGGTCGGCCGTGCCAAGCAGGTTGCGCGCAAGTTTGACCGGTGGCTTGATCTTGTGACGATGCAGCTTTTTTTAAACGAGCCGGGTGCCCGCGCGTAAATGACGTAGAAGATTCCTGTTGCCGTCAGGATAGCGACAGCAGGGCCATGGCGAGGGATGCGACCAGCAGGACAGCAAACAGGATATTGATCAGCCGCCCGAAACGCGGATCGGATAGCAGGCGCGCAAAGCCCGCCCCGAAAACCAGCCACAGACTATTGACCAGCACGATCACCAGCGCCAGAGCCGTGATTTTAAGGGTGTTATCAAGCCATAAGGAATGTGGCGCGATGGCATGGGCGGCATAGACCGCACCGATGGCGGCGAAGGCCTTGGGATTGGCGATTGCCAGCATCACGCCGCCGCGGAAATCGGGGGCTTTGGCTTCAGGGGTGGTTTCGGGGCTGGCTTGGGTCTGATGTGCTGGTTTGCTGGCGGGCCTGATCGGGGCGGTGGCGATTTTCCATGCCAGATAAAGGATATAGATCGCGGCAATTGCCGTCAGGACTTGACCGGCAACCGGATGGGCGAGAAGGGCGGCGGCAATGCCGGTGGCGACCATCAGCAAAACCGCAATCGTGCCGATGATGATCCCGCCGAGATAGCCAAGGCTTGGCCGAATGCCAAAGGCCGAACCACTTGCGGCCAGGCTTATGGTCGCGGGGCCGGGGCTGCCCATCAGCGGCAGGGCCGCCAGCCAAAGCAGCAGCAGATTTTCAATCACCATGTTGCGCGCCTTTTCGGTTTTTGGGGCCATCGCCGGAAATGTCGCATGGTTTGCCGGATGTCGTCTTGAACGATTGTGACGATCAGAAATGCCCGTAAAGGGCGCGTGTGCCGTTTTCGGCGGCGTCGCGCAGGGCCGCCAGAACGTGATCGCGTTTCTGTTCGATCAGGGTCGGGGAGGCGCCAAAGACCGAAATGGCGGAAACCATGCGGCCATGCTGGGTCAGGATCGGGACGGCGAGGGCGTAAATGTCGCTTTCGCGTTCGCCGTTATTTGTTGAAAAACCCTGTTCGCGGATGGTGCGCAGTTCGGATTTAAGGGCTGTCAGATCGGTGATGGTGCGTTCGGTCATGCCGGTCAGGTGGATGCTATCGAAATAGCGGTCCTGCTGATCCGGGCCCATGAAAGCCAGCCACAATTTGCCATGGGCGGTGCAAAAGGCATCCAGGCGCGATCCGATGCGGATATCGACATAAAGCGAACGATCCGGCAGGGCCTTGGCGATGCAGACCGCCATGTCGCGATCAAATTCGGTGGCCATGCAGGCCTCGCCCACCTTGCGCGCCAGATCGTCCAGCACCGGCTGGATCAGGTTGGGCAGGCTGCCGTCGCGCAGTACGCGATCCCCCAGATCGGCAAAGACATAACCCAGCCGGAAGACCCCGCGCGCAACCATGCGAAGCGCACCTGCCTGTTCCAGCGTATGCAGGAACCGATGCGCGGTGATGGTGTTGATGCCAAGGGCCGCGGCGGTGTCGCTGGCGGTCAGCTCAGACCGTCCCTCGGCAAAGAGTTCGAGGATGCGAAAGGCCTTGAGCACCGATCCGTTAAGCTGGCTTGGCATCATGTTTCCTTTGGTCTGGTGGTTTTGTGCTGCACGCGCATGATTTTGCATCGCGGTGCCTTGACGCATGCTCGATTTCGATAATAAACTATATTATAAATCAAATTTCAAATATAGAAATATGGCAGGAACGTCAAATGAAAAATGACAAGGCGCAAATCACGCTCACCGCAGGCGGGGCCGTTCTGGCGCGAATGAAGGCGATCGGGGTGGATTATATCTTTGCCAATTCCGGCACCGATTTTCCGCCGATTATCGAAGGGCTGGCCGAAGCCAATGCCAAGGATATCGAGCTTCCTCATGCGCTTGTCATGCCGCATGAAAATGCCGCGATGGGCATGGCGCATGGCTATTACCTTGCGACCGGCAAAACCCAGGCGGTGATGGCGCATACCAATGTCGGGCTGGCCAATTGCGCGATTGGCGCAATCAATGCCGCGACCGAGCATGTGCCGGTGATCCTGATGTCGGGCAGAACACCGGTGATGGAACAGGGGCGGCTTGGCGCGCGCACGGTTCCCATTGGCTGGGGCCAGGAAATGCGCGATCAGGCGGCGATGGTGCGCGAGGCATCGAAATGGGAATACGAGCTTAAATTCCCCGAACAGGTGCCCGACGTTGTTGACCGTGCCTATGCAATCGCATCGTCCGTGCCTAAAGGGCCGGTTTATGTATCCCTGCCGCGCGAGGTTTTGTGCGAACCCTGTCCGGGGGATGCGATTGACGCGCCGCTTCGCATGCAGCCGGTCCGGGTGATGCCGCCAAGCGAAAGCCTTGAGGATGCAGCACGGATCCTTGCCAATGCCAAAAACCCGGTGATCATTGCCCAGCGCGGTGCGGGCACCCACGAGGCCTTTGATCGCCTGTCGTCACTGGTGGATCAGTGGGGCATTCCGGTGGTGCAATATTGGGCGATCCAGCTTGCCCTTGGCACCGATCATCCGATGATGGCGGGGATGGATCCGGCGCCGTGGCTTAAAGATGCCGATGCGGTTCTGGTGATTGATTGTCTGGCCCCGTGGTCGCCCGATATTCATACGCTGCGTTCCGATTGCAAGGTAATCCAGATCGGGCAGAACCCGCTTTATTCGCGTTTTCCGGGGCGCAATTTTGCCGCCGACCTCTCGCTTACCGGGGAAACCGGAGATGTGATCGTGGCGCTGGCCGACGCGCTGGATCGCCATCATGGCGATCATCGCGAAACGTGCGCGGACCGGCGTGAAAAGGTCGCGGCGATCAATGCCGCCACGCGCAAAAAGGCACTGGCGGCGGCCGATGCCGGATCGGTTGATCCGATGAGCAAGGCCTTTGTTTCGCGGTGTCTTTCGGAGGCGATTGCCGAACGGTCGGCGACGGTGTTTTCGGAGCTTGGCTGCCCGCTGGAGCCGCTTTCGCTTTCGGAACACAGTAGCTGGTATCAGGAGCCGCATTCCGGCGGGCTTGGCTGGTCCTTCCCGGCATCGATGGGCTATCAGCTTGCCGATAAGGATAAGCTTGTGATCGCGACCATGGGGGACGGATCATATATGTTTGCCAATCCGACGGCGTGCCATCAGATTGCCGAGGCGCTGGAGCTTCCGATCCTGATCCTTGTTCTGAACAACAATGAATGGGGGGCCGTGCGTCAGTCGGTGACCGGGATGTATCCCGATGGTTATGCGGCGAAAACCAACCAGATGCCCCTGACCGGCCTTAAACCCAGCCCCGATTTCACCAAGGTCGCGGAAGCCAGCCGGGCATGGACGGCGAAGGCCGAACGGGCGACCGATTTGCCGGAAATCCTGCGCCGTGCGATTGCCCATATCGACACCAACCGCAGCCATGCGCTGGTTGAGGTGACGATTGCGCCGTAAGTCGTTACAGGCAGGAGAATTTTTTGACAGGGTGTCGTGAAACCGGCACCCTAATTCTTTGGCAAATCAGATAAATTACTTTAGGTTGCATACCTTGGTGGCGGATTGGGGCGCAAGATGAAGTATGCAACACTAAGAAAGTATGTTCGTTTCTCTACGTTGAAACGCAGCAAATGCGTGTTGATCACTTTGTTTTTCTGGCCAATAATTGCAGGATTTCTGATTTATAATCAGTTGTTACCAAATTTAGATTGGTTGAATTTCGGTATTCCTTCTGTCTTTCCGGTGTTAGTGCCGCTTTCTCCAAATCGTCGGAAGGGGCTTCGCGCTATTGCTTTCAAGCCAACTGTTTGGGGGTGGAGGCGCCGTCCTCATCCGAAGTTGCATTTGGTTGTTATGCATTTTGCGGGACCGGGATTAATATTTGCGTATTTTGGTTTATCGCAACACGATGCCCAATTCATTCTCCCAGCATTTGCATTTTTGGGTGTATTAGCTATTGCTCCTCCGTTGTTGTTCTGGCGCCCCCTTATTCTGAGGGTGCTGTTAGGCTTTGATAAGCGGACAAAGGTTTTTGGGGTGATAAAGTGACATCTTTGCGTTGGTGGAAGTAATAGTCACGCAGAAAGGAGCTTTACACAAAGGGGAATGTTTTCGGGCGTCAGAATGCTTGCGTCCGTTTTTTGTGTTGCTGTGTGCAGTTCTCGTTATGATTGTAAATGCCGTACAGTATTTCGGGAGAAGCTGTGTATCAATTTGCAAGAATCATTGTTCGTCTGTATCGACTGAAAAATGGAAAGCTCATCAGGGTTCTGGCATTCCTTGTTTGGCCGATCATTGTCGGTTTTCTAATCTACGGCGGCTTATGGTCTTTGACGGTTTTAGAGTTGGTCATTTATGCCATCTTGCCGATATTATTTCTCAGCTTTCTGCCATCTAGAGGTCGGTATCTTCGGCAATTTGAAAAACATGTAAAGCGACGCATTCACCCCTTTCCAGGGTATGGGGCATTTTATGTTCTAGCTATTATCCCATTTATGTGGGTTGTTCATCCCGTGGTTCTGGAGAAAGGGCCAGCGTACTTTATCCCATTCTTTCATATCGCATTTTCTGCGAGCTATGGTTTGGTTGTTCTTATGTTCCGGCCATGGATTTTACGCGTGCTGTTTGGATGTGATCGCCGAACCAAAATCCTGGGTGCTTTGCGCCACGCAAGATAGTGTGTTCCCGATATGCTGTATGAATTACCTGATATTCATGTGTAATTTGCTGGCAGGTTGTAAAAACAAACAGGTCATTGGACGGTTATGGCAATCACGAAGCGCGACAATTCAGACATAAAGATAGCCAGTCAGGATTCCGGGGCATCCAAACCCGCCAAGGATGTCCATGACGGCGTAAAGCTGCTTGATAGTGGTGTGAATTTTGTCGGCGAGCAGGTTTCCTATCCGCCGGGCAAGGCACGCATCAAATCGGTGCTGGCGACGATGGCGCCGGGGCAGAAAACCGGCTGGCACAAGCATGGCGTGCCGACCTATGGCTATATCCTTGAAGGGCAGATTACGGTTGATTACGGCGATGCCGGGAAAACCACCTATCGCGCCGGGGAAGGCGTGCTTGAGGCGATGGATTACTGGCATGAAGGGATCAATGACGGTGATGTGCCTGCACGTGTCGTTGTCGTCTTCATGGGGGCCGAGGGCGCGGAAAATGTGATCTACAAGCCCGAAGACCCATCCGGCGACGACTGATTTTGCAAGGTGGTCGCAAGGTGGTCGTGGGTGCGGTGCGGTCGATTACCGGGGTGTGTCTTTTAGCTGGTCAAAAATCCACTGTGCAACCGGGCCAAGCGGCCTGTCCTGACGGTGGGCGACGACAATGTCGAGTGTCGGCATGTGATCCAGTCCGTCCCAGCTTTCGGGATCAAGCAGGGCGAGGGTTCCGTTGCGGATATGATCCGCGACCATATGTTCGGGCATGCCGCCCCAGCCAATCCCGCGTAATATCATAGCAAGTTTGGTTTCAAGGTCATTGACCTTCCAGTAATTCAGGGCCTGAACGGCATGATTGCGTTGCAGGGTCGGGGCATCGCGCGCGGATGTGATGATCTGGGTGTGGGCGTGCATCGAATCGATATGGATTTTTCCCGGAAACCAGGCGAGCGGATGGTCCGGTCGTGCCACGGCGCACATTCTGACCTGCCCGCAGGCGGCCCGGGCATAGTCGGAGCCAAAGGGAATGAATTCCGGCAAAATCGCAAGATCGGACGCGCCGTTATCAAGGACTTCGGTTGTCTGGATCGTGACCGTCGACAGGCTTACGCGGACTGTCGGGAATTTCCGGGCGAGAACCGCAAGGACATCCATCAGCGGGGCGTTTGATGCAAACTGGCTGATTGTAATCGTGATCGAAGCTTCGAGCCCGTCAGCGATGCCTTTGGCGTGTTGGCGGTAGCTGGAAATATCCGCCATGACCTTGCGCGCGTGGGGCAGCAGGGAATGTGCCGCCTTGGTCAGGGTCGGGCGATAGGCCGTCCGGTCAAACAGTTCCAGATTGGTCTGTTCTTCGAGTTTCTGGATCGTGTAGGTGACCGATGATTGTGTCCGGTTCAGATGCCGCGCGGTGGCGGCGAAGCTTCCGAGGTCGGCAATGGTGACGAAGACCCGCAATTGATCAAGGGTGATGCCGGACATGAGGCTTCAACTTTTTTGAATGAGATAATCATAAATATAGAATTTTTTTTATGGTCTGACACTCGTAAATTTTGTGCAGGAGCGAAATAGGGGAGGGGCACAAGGAGTGTAAGATCGTGCTGGGCGTTGATCC
This sequence comes from Thalassospira lucentensis, assembly GCF_032921865.1. Lineage (NCBI taxonomy): Bacteria > Pseudomonadati > Pseudomonadota > Alphaproteobacteria > Rhodospirillales > Thalassospiraceae > Thalassospira > Thalassospira lucentensis. Next base: position 4,150,201 of record NZ_CP136684.1, on the reverse strand, counting down.
CCATGAATTTTTAGTGCCGTTGATACGGCAGTCCGTTTTGATGATGCACCTGTTTGCGTTCGCATTTGCGTTTGTTCTGGTGGCGCGGGCAGATATTGCGATGCTGCGTGGTCAGTATCAGGAAGGCAGGTATGACCTGGGCAGGGATGCCGTTTACACGGCTTGGCTGTTGGGGCTGCTTTGGGTGTCCGGGGTGGCATTGATCGGGCTTGGTATCGGGTTTGATGTTGCCGCCATCACCGCGAACGGCAAGGTATTTGCCAAGGTTACGGTCGTCACTATCCTGACGATCAATGGCATTTTCCTTCACCTTTATGCTTTTCCGGTATTTGCCGACAAACAGGGAAAAGCGTCATCGGTCAGGCTTTTGATATGCACGATCCTTGGTGCGGTAAGTTCCGTGTCGTGGTTTTGTGCATCTGCGTTCGGGGCCGCGCGCGTGGTTGCGCCGTGGCTGGGTTACCAGCACTTCATGCTGTTTTATGGCACCTGTCTGGCGGCCGGGCTGTTCGTTGCGATTTTGTTCGTGAGGCCGGTGTTGCGCCGTCAGCTTGAACGTCGGTCATCGGTTGTGCCGTCTGCCGACTTTGTTGCAGGGGCGGTTGCCGAATAGCCGGAAATAGTCGGGATGCTTTTTGTTGGATGCGGAATATAAGGATTTCAATCACTACCCGGCCATGTGCCGGGTAGGTTTTCCTGCGACGTAATTGGCCGTCTTTAGGGCGGTATAAGCTTCTAAAGGGTTTGATTGCCTGCTTTGTTAGCACTTTGAAATCGTTGCTTGCATCATAGGCAAAATCATTATTTGATTAAGGTGAATTCCTGATTTGCCTGCCCAAAGGAGCCAGCATGGATCGCGCTATTGGAACCTCGGGGCGTATTGCGTTCGCAAGTGCAATGCGCAATCTGCTTGCGGATGTGTATCCGGAACATGATCACGCCGATCTGGTGCGCCGGGTGTTTGAAGTGCTGGGCCTGCCGCTTGAGGGGGACGGGGCGGAGCCGTGCGAGGAATATCTGCGCAAATGGGATCAGCGCGATGCGTTTCTGATCACCTATGGCGACAGCATTTCGCGTGGTGGGCATCATGGTTTGCAAAGTCTTGGCGATTTTTATCGCACATGGCTTAAGGACTGGCTGACGGGCATTCATATCCTGCCGTTTCATCCGTTTACGTCCGATGATGGGTTTTCGGTAAGTGATTTCAGCAGCTTGCGACCGGAACTTGGCACGTGGGATGATGTGAAGGCATTGTCCAAAGATGCCACCGTGATGGCCGATCTGGTGGCGAACCATATTTCGGCGTCCCATGTGTGGTTTCAGCAGTTCCTTGCAGGCGACAAGCCCGGTGTCGATTACATCAAGACCGCCAGCCCCGATGATGATCTTTCCGATGTGGTTAGGCCGCGGAGCCACCCGTTGCTGAGCAAGGTCACGACATCGGACGGGGAAAAGCATGTCTGGTGCACGTTCAGTTATGATCAGGTCGATCTGGATTACGGCAACCCGGATGTGTTTTTTGAAATCCTGAAGATCGTTCTGGAATATCTTAAACACGGGGTGCGGGTCGTGCGGCTGGATGCCATCGGCTTTATCTGGAAGGTGGCCGGGACCAGTTCGATCAATCTGGATCAGACGCACAAGATCATCAAGGCATTGCGGCTGGCGACCACGGCGGTGCATCCGGATGTGCTGTTTATTACCGAAACCAATCTGCCGCTGCTTGAAAACCTGTCCTATTTCGGCAATCAGGACGAGGCGCATCTGATTTACAATTTCAGCCTGCCGCCGGTGATCATTCATGCGCTGTTATCGGGGCGGAGTGATTGCATTCGCAAATGCATCATGTCGATGCCACCGGCGCCGGCGGGCTGCACATTTTTCAATTTTACTGCCAGCCATGATGGCATTGGCCTGCGCCCGGCCGAAAACCTGATCCCGGATGCGGATATCGATGCCATGACCGATCATGCGCGCAGGATGGGCGGGCAGGTGAGTTACCGGTCGCTGAAGGGCGGCGGGCAGAAGGCTTATGAACTTAACGTCACGCTGTTTAGCATGCTGGCCGAGAACTTTGCCGGGGATCGCACATATGGGCTGGAACGGTTTGTGATGAGCCAGGCGATTGCCATGTCGCTTGAAGGGGTTCCGGCGATTTATGTGCAGTCGATCTTTGCCACCGAAAACGATCAGGCGGGATATGAGGAAACCGGCATTCCGCGCAGACTAAACCGCAAAATCTGGCAGCTTGAGGAGGCCGAGGAACGGTTATCACAGGAAGGCATCGCCAAGCGGGCGTTTGGCCAGTTGCGCGCATTGATGTCGATCCGCATGGGGCAGCCGGCATTCCATCCCAATGCAACGCAATATACCCTGAACCTTGGCCCGGAATTGCTGGGCGTTTGGCGGCAAAGCCATCTGAATGATCAAAGCATTTTCTGTGTGTTCAACCTGACCGATCAGGTGCAGGACCTTGATCTTTCGAAGATCAACCTGATCATGACGGAGGGCTGGACCGATCTTCTGTCCCAGCAGGTGATCGAGGATTTCAACGGTATCCTTGCGCTGGCACCCTATCAGATCGTGTGGATTTCAAATATCGACGGGCGCAATCGCATTGATAGCCGGTTGCTGCAACGCTATCGCGATGCGATGCCGGTTTGAGGAAGGCTTTCGGCCCGGTTGCTACGCTGTAATACTTAAAATCAGAAAGTCCTGATGTTTGCGCCTTGCAATGCCGCGTGATGCTTTCCTATGATCGATACAGAGTGAATGGACGTGTCGGGGAGCGTGTTGCGTGATGGCCTATGCGCAGGAAATTCGGCTGGATGACTTGCCGGACGATGTGGACGGGCATGTTTCGCAATTGCTTGCGCTTTGGCAGGATGCCTGTCGAGACGGGGATATTCCCGATCGGGGTGAATTAAGCTGCGAGGTTCTGTCGGCGTGGCGGGACGATATCGGGATTTATGAATATCAGCCTGATCGCAACGATTTCCTGATCCGTATTGATGCGCCGAACATGATCGCGGCCAGTGGCGAGAATTATCAGGGGTCAACCCCGCGCCAGATTGATCTGGATTTCGGAACGGCGGTCTATCCGACCCTGTGCGAGGTGGTCAGAACCGGGCAGGCGCAAATTCACATGATCGGGGTTGAGCGCATAGAGTGGGAAAACTGGCTGCGGTTGATGTTGCCGGTGCGCACCCGGTGCCGGAAGGGTGCGCCGGTCATTCAGGTTCTGGTAGTGCATTTTCTTTATAAGGTATGAGACAGGCCGATTTTTCGGCCGGGACTTGTTATTTTACCTTGTATTCCCAATTTTACTAATATTGGGAGAGGCAGAAGGTCACACCGCAGAATGGCCGAGACGACAGATTTCGAACTTGATGAATTACCCGAAAATATCGGACTGCATGTCACCGATCTGGTCAGGGTCTGGCATGAGGCGCGCGCAGAAGATCCGGAGCAGATTGTACCGTCGCGCGACATTCTGACCGCAGAGCGATTGCGCCCGTGGATCGACGATATCACCATCTATGAATATATGCCGTTAAAGGAAGATTTCGTTGTGCGGATTGATGCGCCGTCGATTGTGGCGTTGAACGGCGAAAGCTTTCAGCGTGCCAGCCCGCGCGAGATCGATATGAAATACGGGTCCTGCCTGACGGCGGCATTGTTCAATACCATGATGTGCGGGCAGCCGACATTTTACCATGTTACCCTTGCCGTGCGCGCCGATCAGCATTGGCTGCGCGTTCTTCTGCCGGTGCGTACGCGGAACCGGGATGGCTATCCTGTCGACCAGATACTTGGCATCCGGTTCGACTATGAATACCAGTATGATATCTGACCTTTGCTGATCGGCGCTGGCATTATGTGCCGATGCTGGCATCGTTCAGGTCGTCTTCGACAGCAGCCGAAAGCTGTTCGAAGATATCGTCCATGGCGCTTTCAACGCGCTGCCAGCTTGGGATGAAGGGGCTTTCGAGCGGGTTATCAAGGTAATGCTGACCGGCACTCATGATGACTTCGGCCAGGACCTCGACACATTTTTCTTCTTCGTCGCGATTGATTTTAAGGCCGTTAAACAGCGCATCGGCCCGGTATTGTTCGATCAGGTCAAGGGCGGTGCGATAATAGGTGGCCTTGAGCGTGCGAAACGTTTCGTGCGAGAAGACGGTGCCCTGGGTTGCGAGTTTGCGGAACAGGGATTTCGCGATGTCGCTTGCCATGCGTGACAGGCCGTCATCCTTTTCGGCCGGATCAAATTCGCGGTGTTTGTGATCATAGATATCGGCGATATCGACCTGCGCCAGACGGTGGACCGTGTGGTTGCGATACATTTCCGAGAGCATTGAAATTTCAAGGCCCCAGTCGGATGCAACCCGCAGGCCATAGGCAACGTCGGTACGGATGGCCATTTCCCCCGAAAGCGAATAGCGGAAGCAATCAAGGTAATTGAGAAATTCGGTTTTGCCGACGACCTGTTTAAGTGCGCGGATCAGCGGGGTTACAAACAGGCGGCAGACCCGGCCCTTGAGCGTGCCATTGGCAACGCGGGCGTAGTACCCCTTGGCGAAGGCGAAATTGAATGCCGGGTTGGCAATCGGATACATAAGGCGGGCGGGCAGATCGGGCTTGTAGGTTGCGATGTCGCAATCATGGATACCGATCACCGAGCTTCGGCCCGATGCCAGCGTATAGCCAAGGCAATACCAGACATTGCGGCCCTTGCCCGGTTCATAGCGGGCCAGATCATATTCGGCGAGACGATCATGGACGCTGCGCAGGCGCGGGCCGTCATTCCACAGGATGCGGACATGTTGCGGCAGATCCTTGAAAAATTCCCGGGCATAGGCGTATTGGGTGGCATCGGCCCGGTCCAGCCCGACGACAATCTGATCGATATAGGTGGCCTGTTTCAATCCTTCGAGGATCGTGGTCATGGCCGGGGTTTCAAGTTCGGAATACAGGCAGGGCAGGATCAGGGTTTGCCGACGCTGGCGGGCGAAGGCGGTCATTTCATAAGCGAGTTCTTCGGGGTTGCGGTCGATGATGCGGTGCAGGGTCGTGATCGGCCCGCCCTGATGAAAATCAGCCATGAAGTACCTCGCCTTTGTTATTGGTATTGGTCAATTGATCGAGAAGGGAATTGACGCCCGCATTCCAGCCTGAAGGGGCGGGTTCCGGGGCGATGATCAGTTTCTGATCCTTTATCAATGCGGTTGTTACCGAAGCATGTTTTTGCGGTATCTGGATCGGGAAATCGGCCGCGGCCAGCATGGTCGCGTCATTGGCGGAATCCCCCAGGGCGATTGTGCGCGGCGTTAAACCCGTTGAGGGAAGAACGCCGTTTTGGCCCAATAGTTCCACCATGCGCGCCATTGCAGCCCCCTTGTCAGTCGGGCCGCAAAGGGTGTGGAAGCGCCCGCCCTTGACCAGTTTCAGGCCGAATGTTTCGGCAATGGTTCGGGCGGTTGCGATATCTTTGTCCGTCGGCGCCCAGATCAGCGGATCGGAGCAGTGACGAAGTCCGGCGCGCGCCGCATCATCGGGGGAAAGGCCGGTTTGGGCGGCGATGATTTCGGGCGATGTGCTGCGGAAACTGGTGACGGGAATGGAGAGGGCAGCCCGGATCGCATCGCGGGCGGCATCGATGGTTTCGGTGGCGGGGCCGGGTTGTTCGGTCTGATCACCCAGGCGGATGACACCGCCATTTTCGCCAATCAATCCATCAAACAGATGATCGGTGGTATTGATATGGGAAAGTTCGGCCAGGGTTTTTGACGAGATTGCGATCAGGGGAATGCCAAGCTTTTTTACGCGGGCAATCGCCGGGGCCGCCGGGGCCCAGGAATAGGTGTCATGATCAAGCAGGGTGCCGTCAAGATCGGTGAAGATTACGTAGTGACTGTGTTCTGTCATCGTCCCGTTTGGTTGGTTTCAGAAGGCTTTTGACGGGGCCGGTGCAGTGACCGGAAGTTACCTTAGCACACAGGTCCGGGCAGGGCGACAGCCGAAAGATTAAATTTTATGCGATGTTTCATGTTGATGAAATTAAATGCATTTTAATTCGACGCTATAAAAACTGTGATTTCTGTCGTTTAATGTCAGGCACGGCGTATCAACATAAACAAATGCCGAAAAACAATAAAATCGACTTATCGGGGTGAGGCGGCATTCAATGCCGTAACCATGCAGGAGCAGGGCGTGGGGAAAAGACAGACGGGCGTTATCGTGCCACGGTGGCTGGTGATGCTGTTGCAGATCGTTTGGGGGACGGTCTGGGGCATTTCCGGGGCTGTTGCGCAGGAAGGGAACGCAGGCCCGGAAAGATCACAGCCAAAACCGGAAGTGCTGTTTGCGGTTGGCGAATGGCCCCCGATGATCACGGAAAACGTACCGGGTTTTGGCATCCATACAGAGCGCGTAACCGAAGCATTCGTCGCGATGGGGTATCGGGTGCGCTATATCTTTTTGCCGTGGCGCCGGGCGTATGAATTGACCGCACGGGGCGAATATGCCGCCACCTTCAGCTGGATCTGGACGCCGGAACGTTCGGCGGAAATCATTTATCCCGACCATCCGGTCGCACGGGCCTATCAAAAAGGGTTCTATAAAAAATCCCGTTTTCCCGATGGACTGGAGATAGACCGGATTGCCGATCTTGATCCGCTGGGGCTGCGCCCGGTCGGTGTGGCGAGTTACTGGTACGAGGTGGAGTTTCGCCGCCACGGGATTGAGGCGGATATTGTTACATCATCGGAAGCTGCGTGGCGGTTTCTTGACGCCGGCCGGGCGGATATCTTTTTCGAGGAGGAGCAGGTCGGCTGGCTGGACATGAAACGCATTCTGGGCGAGGAGGCCGTGGCGAATTACACCACCACACAGCCGGTGCAATCGGACGATATGTTCATCCTGTTTTCCCGAAATCATCCGATGGGTCCGGCCTTGCGGGATGCCTTCGACCGGTTTCTCGACACGCCGAACGGGCAGTCGATGTGCCGCAGATGGGGTGTCTGCAAAAAATCCGGCGAAAATCAGTCTGTGCCGAACTGAGATTTGTAAAACCGTTGCGATATGTTGATATAATCGTTCGGATATAGATGTTCGATTTGTCCCATCCTTTTCCCGGTTTATCCATTCTTCCCGTGTGAAATCAGGCGTATTCTTTCCTTGTTGGAACGGTTCTTGTTCCAGAAAACCAACAAGAATAGTCGAGTGAGGATTACGTCATGCATGTCCCTGTCGCCATTATCGGCTGCGGTCCTTCGGGGTTGCTGCTTTCGCATCTGCTGCATGTGCAGGGAATTGACAGTGTGATCCTTGAACGCAAGGACCGCGCCTATGTCGAGGGGCGCATCCGGGCCGGTGTTCTTGAAATGGGGACGGTTGGCCTGATGGAGCGGGTCGGCGTTGATGCCCGCATGAAGCGCGAGGGCATCATTCATGGCGGGATCTATATCAGCGTCAATGGCAAGCGCCAGCATGTGAATATCGAAGAACTGACCGGTGGCGCGACCGTGATGATTTACGGCCAGACCGAGGTGACCAAGGATCTGATCGCGGCCCGCCTTGATCATGGCGGCGAGATCGTGTTCGAGGCGGAGGATGTCAGTCTGCATGACTTTGATGCCAGCAAGCCGCGTGTTCGATATGTCAAGGATGGCAATCCGGTTGAACTGAGCTGTGATTATATTGCGGCCTGTGACGGGTTCCACGGGGTTGGGCGGCAGACGATGCCGTCATCGAAACTCAGGACTTATGAAAAGGTTTATCCGTTTGGCTGGCTGGGTGTTCTGGCGAAGGCCAAGCCGGTGGCGGACGAGCTGATTTATGCCAGCCATGATCGGGGATTTGCGCTTTGTTCGATGCGATCCGAGAGTGTTGTGCGCCATTATGTGCAGGTGCCGAGCAGCGAGAAAATCGAAGACTGGTCCGATGACCGGTTCTGGAACGAGCTTCGGGTCCGCCTTGGCGAGGCCGATGCGGAACTGGTCAATGAGGGCGAGGTGTTTGAAAAAAGCATCGCACCGCTTCGAAGCTTTGTTGCCGAACCGCTAAGCCACGGGCGTCTGTTCCTGGCGGGCGATGCGGGGCATATCGTGCCGCCGACCGGGGCCAAGGGGCTTAACCTTGCGGCGAGTGACGTTCATTACCTGTCCGAAGCCTTGATCGGGAAATTCAAGAACAACCGTGATGATTTGCTTGAGACCTATTCCGATACAGCACTTGCGCGCGTGTGGAAGGCGGAGCGGTTTAGCTGGTGGATGACATCGATGCTGCACACATTTGATGACCATCACGATTTTGACGGTCGCATCCGCCGCGCCGAACTGGAATATATCCTGTCATCCAAGGCAGGTTTGACGACGCTTGCAGAAAACTATGTCGGTTTGCCTTACTGATCGGCATGGTTCGGAGCCCCACGCTCCGTAATCCGCCCAGATTTCTGCAAGGGATGAACGGCCCGTTCCCACGACGGGCCGTTCTGTTTTTTAAAGGTGCGGCAAAGCCTGCGCCCTGTCTTGCCGGGCCTGCCCCGAAATGATCATAATCTTTTGGGGAACCATGAGGGTGCCTGTGCCGTTAAAGGGGTGTTGAAAACGAATATCCCAATGAAGACAGGAGCACGAAATGGCTGCCAATACTGAAACTGCCGCCAACAATGCCAAACTGCAGGCTGATGTTGATGCCCTGCGCAAGGATCTTTCGGAGGTTACCAAGACGCTCAAGGCGATGGGTAACGAAAGCGCAAGAACCAAGGCACAGGCCGCAGCCGAACGTGTCCGTGAAGTATCGGGCCAGGCACGTGACCAGTTTGACCATGCGCGCGAAGTCGCGGTGGATCAGGTGCGTGAACGCCCGTTGACAACGGTTGCCCTGACATTTGGTGTCGGCATGCTGGTCGGCCGTCTGTTGCAGAAATGATCGACCAACTGACCGACGCAATCGGTGAGATGGCAAGAGCCGCGGCAATCAAGCTTGCGGCTTTTGCCGCGATCGGCCTGATCGTTCTGACCGGTATCGGATTTTTGCTGGCGGCGGCCTATGTCGGGCTTGCCGCGAAGTTCGGGGCGATTGCGGCTGCAACCGGCATTGGTGCGGGTTTGATCGCCCTTGGCCTTGTCGCACTTGCGGTCATGATGCAGCGTGATCCGAGCGATGCGGTGGCCAGGCAGAGTGGTTCTGCAAAAGCACCGGCACGCAGCGAGGATGCGATGCTGTTTGATATGCTGATCCATGCGGCATCCGCCGGTTATGCCACCGGGCAGGGCGACCCGAAACGCATGCAGGCGGGGCTGGACAAGCTGGCGCGGGATTTGTCCGATCTTGGCGCGTTTGATTTTCCCAATACGGCGGGTAATGACGATGCGGGTCGTCCAGCACCAGCATCAGAAACGGATACAAAAATGGCGGGATAACCATATGGTTCCCGCCATTTTCATTTCAGATTGCCGAAGCCTTATTCGCCGTGGAAATGCACCGTGCCGATAAAGGGCAGGTTGCGGTTGGCCTGAGCGTAATCAATGCCATAGCCGACGACAAATTCATCGGGAATGTCAAAGCCGCAATAATGGATCGGAATTTCGACTTCGCGGCGCGATGGCTTGTTCAGCAGCGTGCAGATTTCAAGCCGGTTCGGATCGCGGGTTTTAAGCAAACGGACAACTTCCGAAAGCGTATAGCCGGTATCGATGATGTCTTCGACCAGCAGCACGTCCTTGCCGCGGATCTGACCATCAAGATCCTTGATGATGCGGACATTGCGCGAGCTTTCGGTGGAATCGCCGTAGCTTGAGGCGACCATGAAATCGACTTCGACCGGAACGGTCAGTTTGCGGGCCAGATCGGCGATGAAAACGAACGATCCGCGCAGCAGACCGACAACGATCAGTTTTTCGGTATCCTTGAAGTTTTCATTGATCCTGGCGGCAAGCGCATCGATCTGTGTGGCAATTTCGTCCGCCGTTATCAGCGGCTTGACATCATAATCGGCCATCAATCTCGGTCCTGAAGCGTTATGGGATGATTTCCCGCTTGCTATCACAAGCCGCCCCCCATGACCAGCCCGTGAATGGTAACAGAAGTATAATCCCGTAAAATTCATACCCTGTTGCGCGCCCTGATTGTGCAACAGGGCGCATAACTATACGACGGCTTTTTCATCAGATGGAAACAGGCAGGCGGCGACCCGTCAGGCGGCTTTGAAAATCACCGGTTCGTCGCCTTCGTGCCACTGGTCATATTTGACCATCGCGTTCGCAAACCAGCGGGAATTCAGGAAATCATCAAGCCAGCGTTGCAGATGGACAAACGGGGCCGCGTCAAACGCATCCCTGTCGGTATTGGCGAACTGGCGGACAAAGGGCGCAATGGCAAAATCGGCCAGGGCCGGGCGGGTGCCAAACAGATATTTGCCAACCGCCAGACGACCATCGAGCCGGTTAAGGATTTTTTCGGCATCACGGCGATGTTCGGCCGGGTCGGCATCCTCGTAGCGGTTGAAATATTTATAGCGGTCGAGATGATGTTTGAACGGGCCATCATTTTGCGAAATCAGGGCCAGCATGTCTTCGAGCGTGCCGCTTTCGGGTTCGAGCCATTTTTCCGGGTCGTTTTCCGCCAGCGCCCAGACCATGATTTCAAGGCTTTCATCGATCACGCTGCCATCGGGCAGGATCAGCACGGGCACGGTGGCCTTGGGCGATGCATCGATCATGGATTGGGGTTTGTCGCGCAGGACAACTTCGCGCAGTTCGACATCCATCCCGCTGGCCAGCAGAGCCATGCGGGCGCGCATCGCATAGGGGCAGCGACGGAAACTGTATAAAACCGGACATGCTGTTTGCTTGCTCATATTACCCGATTAGCCTTTGGCGCACCGCATTGCAACCGCTTATCGGGCACAAATTCCATTGTCATGCGTTAGACATTCACCCACAGCCTTCCCATGTTCTGGAAAGGGAAAGACGGGATATTCATTTCGCGGCAGGGGCAAAACGGGATCGCCCGAAAGCGTTAAGGCAAAAAACTTGGGTCAAACGCCCCTTTTTTGCGCAAGCGGGGTTGATTTCATGGCACAGTTTGTGAAAGGACAATGCCCGTCATTTATTTCGCAAGACCCGTTGGGGGACGTGCTGGCGCGCATGCCGCGCCGTTTGCCCCGAACACGGTTCAAAGAGACCAAAGCCGACCTGACAGAAGCAAGGGACCAGTTACATGACACCGACCGAAATCGCGCGCGTTACCGATTATCTGCGCCGTACTTTTGATAATCCGAAAATTGCCGTCGATGCGCCCAAGCGCAAAGGCCACCCGATTGAAATGCGCGTTGGCGACGAATTTGTCGGTGTTGTGCATCGTGACGAGGACGAAGGCGAAGTCAGCTATTCGCTGAATATCGTGATCCTTGAAGAAGACCTGCCGCCGGCCCCCTAAGACCGGTTGCCAAAAGGTTCTGCAAAACGCCCTGTGCCAATCATGGCCGGGGCGTTTTTGTTTGGGCATGGCGCGGTTTGAAACAAAATGCCCGCTGATACGTTCGTTAACGGGGCCGCGAGGGCCCGCGTGCAGCCTGCACATTTCGCCACCGTTAGACGAGGTATCGATGATCGCATGGATAGAGCAGCACGGCACAATGCTTCAGATACTGATCAGCTTTGCGACATTGCTGGTCTGGATTTTCTATGCCCAACTGCTTTTTCAAAGCTATCGGCGGGCCAGACGCCCCAAAATCGTGATCAACCAGTTGCTTGATCATGCGCAAACCGCGCGGTTCCTGATCAGCAATATGAGCCAGGAAGCCATTCATATCGAAACGGTTTTGCTGTGCATTGATAACGGCAATGATCGTGTCTGTCAGGTTATCACCGATGCCGAACCCGGCGAGGGATATGATGCCCGGAACGAGGACGGGGCGCATGACGGGATGGATGAAAGCCGTGCGCTTTCCGAACGGCTTGACGATGTTACCCTGCAGGGGCCATTGCCGCCGGGGAAATGTATCGAACTTGGTTCGGTCAATCGTCTGCTGGCCCGGGTGCGCCGCCAGATCGCAAGAACATCGGACGATAACGAACAGAAATTCTTAGGCCGGGATCGCGATTGCCGGATCGAGATCATCGTGATCGGTGTTTACAGTTCCGAAAAGGGTGTGATCGGGGCCAGCCGAGCCTTTGTCTATGACCGGGAATTCCGGCTGCGTCCCGAAGAAATCAAAACCACACAGCATACCGGCTTTTTCGCCCGGCGCGAGATGGGCAGACTGCATTCGCAATATATCTGAGCCGGGAAAAGGCAGGGGTATCCCGGCCAGCCATTTCATCATATCGCCACGGATTGATCACAATCGTTGGACATATCAGGGGTGATCGCAATCAGTTACGGAATATCATGACACGAACCGACGATCCGCTTCCCAAAGACGGGGCAAGGCTTTCATCGATCTTTGATGCAATGTTAAATGATGATTCCGGTGTGGTGCCCGCGCAGGGCGAAGCAAATGACATCAGCCCCGATATCAGCCTGGGCGCGCTGTTTGATGCGATGGGTGAAAAAAGCCAGGGGGCGTTGATTGTCCTGTTTGCGCTGATTGCCTGTGTGCCGGTACCGGGACCGAACGCGATCCTGACCATTCCGCTGGCGTTTCTGGCGCTGCAACTGGTGATCGGGCGGAAAAAACTTTATCTGCCTGACTGGATGCGCCGCCGCAGGATTGGCCGCCGTCGCCTGAGCGGGCTTTACCGGCATATGCGGCCACGGCTGATCTGGCTTGAAAACCGGATGTCGGATCGTTGGCAGTTTTTTGTCCCGGGGCCACGCATGCCGGTTATCGGGCTGATCTGTCTTGTCATTGCCTTTATCATTGCCATCCCGATCCCGGTTCCCGGTGCGAATAGCATCCCGGCCCTGTGCCTTGTCGTTGTCGGGCTGGGGCTTATTCTGTCGGACGGGGTGGCGATTGCCGCCGGGATTCTGGTCGGCGGGGTGACGGCAACCGGGATTGCGGGCCTGACATGGTATGGCGTGAATGCGCTGGCGGCGTGAAGCCGGGCTGGCAATCAGGCGTCGTAATCGGTTGATGTGCTGAGATGTTCCCAAGTGGCTATTTCGCGCCCAAGGTGATCAAGCTTTTCACGCACCAGACCCAGCGCATCGCGCCCCAGCAAAAGGTGAACCGGCGGGTTGGGCACATTCAGGATATCCATCACCGCCTTTGCGGCCTTGGCAGGATCACCGGCCTGATTGCCGCTTTTTTTCTGGCGGGCATCGCGGATCGGATCAAACAGGGTGTCATAATCGGAAATACTGCGGTCGGAGCGGACCATGGAACGCCCGGCCCAGTCGGTGCGGAATGATCCCGGCTCAATCGCGGTGACGTGAATGCCCAGCCCGGCGACTTCGCTGGCCAGTGTTTCGCTGATGCCTTCGAGGGCGAACTTGCTGCCGCAATAGTAGGAAATGCCGGGCATGGTGATGAAGCCGCCCATCGAGGTGACATTGAGGATATGGCCGCGTCTGCGTTGGCGCATATGGGGCAGGACGGCCTTGATCATCGCGACCGCGCCAAACACATTGACCCGGAATTGGGCTTCGAGTTCGGCAAGCGGGGATTCTTCAAGCAATCCTTCGTGACCATATCCGGCATTGTTGATCAGAACGTCAATCGGGCCGATATCGGTTTCGATCTGCCTGATCGCGCCGGGGATGGCGTCAAAATCCGTGACATCAAGGATGATGCCGGTGGTCTGTGCCGGGGACAGGGCGGTGAAGGCGGCAAGGTCGGCCTGTTTGCGGACCGTGCCGATGACATGGTGGCCTTCGGCAATTGCCGCCGTGGCAAAGGCGCGGCCGAAGCCGGAACTGACGCCGGTGATCAGGATGTTTTTCGAATTTGTATTCGTGGTCATTCGTGATGGTCCTTTGTGCAATCGGGCAAGCCATGCGGGGCAGGCTTGGGTGTGGGGACGTGATGTGATGACCAAGGCTAGTGATATCTGATTGTTTGGTATATGGGTTAAAGTCTGCATGGACTGTTTAAAAAGGAATGCATTATGCGCGGGCGGGAATATGCCGAACTTGAAGCCTTTGTCGCCGTGGTCGAAGAAGGCAATTTCAGGCGTGCGGCGGCACGGCTGCGCATTTCGGCATCGTCGTTAAGCCAGACGATTGGCAATCTTGAAGATCGGCTGGGTGTGAACCTTTTGCAGCGAACCACGCGCAGCACGTCGCTGACCGAGCCGGGAAAGCGGCTTTTTGAACGGTTTCGCCCGGCGATGGCCGAAATGGCCTTTGCGGTGGAAGATATCATGCAGTTTCAGGGGCGACCGGCGGGGACGGTGCGGCTTTTGCTGCCAAGGCTTGCGCTTGCGACCCAGATCGAACCGTGGCTTGGCGCGTTTCACGAAAAATATCCCGATGTGGTTCTGGAACTTGTGATCGAGGATGCGCCGCTTGATATCGTGGATGCCGGATATGACCTTGGCATTACGCTGGGCGAGTTGCTGCAAAAGGATATGGTTGCGGTCAGGCTTGGCCCGGATATCCATCAGCTTGCCGTGGCGTCGCCCGATTATCTGGCGCGATATGGGGTTCCGCAAACACCAGCCGATCTGCACGGGCATAAATGCATCAATTGGCGCAAACCGGGGCGCAGGAAGCTTTATAACTGGGAGTTTTGCGTTGACGGGCGATGGATCAGCGTTGCGGTTGATGGGCCACTGATCGTGTCGCACCGTGATACGGCGTTGAAAGCGGCGGCACAGGGGGTGGGGATTGCGTTTGCCTATTGGTCGTCGCGCTGGATGCAGCCGATGATCGATGACGGGTCGCTTGTGCCGGTTCTTGAAGAATTTTCGCCGCCCTTTCCGGGCTGGTATCTTTATTATCCGAAGCAGCGGGCGACACCGCCCGCTGTTCGTGCCTTGATTGATTTTCTGCGTCATTGCCATCAGGAAGGCCGCGACGCATAGCCCGCATGTCAGGCGGCCTGCGCATCCTCGGCCTTGATGACCTTGTGGTTGTCTTCGTTCAGGCCGAGTTTCCAGTAGCTTGAGATATAAAGATCATCCTTGCCAAGCCCGCGGTCATTGCGGAAATGATCGCGCAGCATTTTCATCGCGGTAAATTCACATGCGGCCCAGACCGACGGGCGGCCATCGGCCCAGGGCAGTTTTTTCACCACATCGGGCAGGGCATTGGCATTTTCGCCCGGATGCGGGTTGATCACCCATTCGATGGTGACGTTTTCGGGCTTTTGCAAATCCTGCATGTCGGCCTCGGACGCGATTTCGATCACGGCGTAACCGCGCGCATCGGGGGCCAAGGTTTCCAGATTGACAGAAATGGCGGGCAGGGCCGTCATATCGCCGACAATCAGGAACCAGTCGGCGGTGGGATCAACCAGCTTTTTCGGGCCGGGGCCGCCGATGGTGATCTGATCACCGGGCTTGCAATTCACCGCCCAGTTGGAGGCCGGGCCGCCGTGATCGTTATCATCGGAACCATCACCATGCATGACGAAATCGATGTCAATCTCGCGGCCCTGATCGGTGATGCGGTCATGGCGCACGGTATAGGTCCGGCGCAGAACGCGGTCCTTTTCATCGCCGTCAATCGGGAAGATCAGTTTGACATAGGCGCTTTCCTGATCGTCGGGGAAGGATGCGATGCCGTCACCGCCAAGCGTCACGCGCAGCATATTGGGCGTGACATAGGTTTTGCGGATCACGGTCAGATCGCGGGGTGCTGGTCTGTTCATTCCAAGCTCCTGTAGGGATTATCTGTTTTCGGATTCCAGATTGTCGGCCATCAGGCTGGCAATTTCGTTGAAATCCGTGATTTGTTTCTGGCTTAAACCATTGGCCATGCGCGTACGGATTTTGGCTTCTACGGCACGGTATTCTTCCATCAGCGCATCGCCCTTTGGCGTCAAATGCAGGGTCTGGCTTCGCCCGTCTTCGGGATGGGGGCGGCGTTCGATCAATCCGTTTTCTTCGAGTTCCTTGATAAGCCGCGTGATGCGGCCCTTGTCCTGTCCGGTGCGGGTGGCGATTTGCTGTGCGGTGACGCCGGGG
The DNA here is from genome assembly GCF_032921865.1 of Thalassospira lucentensis. Taxonomy (NCBI): domain Bacteria; kingdom Pseudomonadati; phylum Pseudomonadota; class Alphaproteobacteria; order Rhodospirillales; family Thalassospiraceae; genus Thalassospira; species Thalassospira lucentensis. The sequence continues at coordinate 4,134,119 of NZ_CP136684.1, read as the reverse complement.
CTTTTGATGATCCATTTCAGGGTGCGCATCTGCGAGATTGGCAAGGGCATATCGGCATCCTGCAAACCTTCGCGCATGGCACGCTTGAAGGCATGGACAAGCCGGTGAAGGGTTTCGCCGGGGACATGCGCATTTGCGAGATTGGTTTCTGGCGTTTCCATTGGCTTACTCATCGATATGTTTCTGTCTTGCCGGTGCGCAAGGTGTTGCGGGGGTTGTCATGACTGCTTGGCGACGGCATCCGCACCATGCGGGGCGATGATGCCGGTGCGGATCGCATATTTGCGGCCCTCGCAAATGGCGGCCGAGATCAGGGCAAAGCCCGCCGCAACACCCATGATCGCGGTCAGATCAAACGCGCCACCCGTGCCGATCAGGATGGCGGCAAGGGCCGCACCAACCGATTGCCCGGTCAGACGGGCGGTGGCGAGCATCCCGCCGGCACCGCCGCTTCTGTCCCGTGGGGCGCTTGTCATCATCAGGCGGTTATTGGGCGACTGGAACAGGCCAAAACCAACCCCGCAGATCATCAGACAGGCAATGATCGCAAGTGCGGTATGGGGACTTCCGGCCGGGATCAGGGTGACGGCAAACAGACCGATGGCAAAAATTCCCATGCCGATCCCGGTCAGATGGATCGGTGAATATCGATCAGCCAGCCGCCCGGCAATGGGGGCGATGATGGCGGTGGCGACGGGCCACGGCGTCATCAGAAGGCCGGTATCGACCGCACTATAATGCAGCACGTCATGGAAATAGAAGGGGAGTGCGACAAAGGCGATGAATTGCGCGCAAAAGCCCGCGATGGACGACCCAATGGAGCAGGCAAAGACCGGACGGGCGAGCAGATCAAGCGGCAGCATCGGCCGTTCGCGCGAAAACTGGCGACGCACAAGGAAGAACCCGGCGGTAATCGCAATCACGAACTGGCCCGCGATCAGCATCGGGTGGCTTTGGGTGCCGACATTGCCGAGCGCCGAAATCAGCCCGCCAAAGGCCAGCACGTTCAGAAACGCGCTTATGTAATCAAACCGGGTGCGGGTCGGTTTGGTATAGGGCAGGGCGAATGTGCCAAGAACAATGGCGATGATCGAAATCGGGATATTGATCAGAAACAGCCAGTGCCATGTCGTGACCGCCAGAATGGCCGAGGCGATGGTCGGCCCGGCGGCGGCGGAGATCGACACCACCATGGCAATCAGCCCGATGGCGCGGCCAAGCTTTGCCTGCGGGACGCTATGGCGCATAAGCGCCGCATTGATGCTCATCAGCGCCGCACCGCCCAGACCCTGCAACACGCGGGCGAAGGTCAGGAATTCGATATTGGGGGAATAGGCGCAAAGCGCGGATGCAATGCCGAAAATCACCATCCCGGCCAGATAGACCTTGCGAAAGCCAATCGCCTCGCCAAGGGCGGATAGCGGCAGCAGGGCCACGACAACCGCCAATTGATAGGCGGTGATGACCCAGATGGCGTGCGCCGGGCTGACATTCTGATCCTGCGCGATGGCGGGCAGGGCGACATTCATGATCGACCCGTCAAGCACGGCCATCATGACGGTCAGCAACACGGCGATCATGGCGAATGACCGCTGGGGCTGCGGCAATCCGTCTGCGTGGATGGTTTTTGATATCTTCATGTGGGGCAACATTCCGAAAATAAAGCGTGCAACAGCAAGGTGGCGCGAGGAGCGGGCAAACGGGGCAAAATGCCACCCGATATCGCGGTTGCGGGCACGGTTATATGGTTGACTTTATCAACCAATATAAAATGTGGTTGATTTTGTCAACTTGTTTTCGGGCGTGTGTTTGTTTTTATGTTTGAACTCATGCCGAAGATAAAGCCTCACCAATCTCCACTTTCTCCCACCTTAACCGCATTTTTGAAGCGATTTGCTACCTCTCTATGAGACTCAATCGCTGACTTTGATAAGCGTTCGGCGGCACATAAAAATGAACTGGTGCTAGCGAGAAGTTCAAGTGATCTTGGGCTTGTTTTTTCAAAAACCCCATCGCTAGTAAATACTTTACCTATAAGCATTTGCAGTAACGCGCATAGGGTACTTTCTTCTTGATCTAACGTCATCGAGATGAAGTCGCGAACTTCATTTTTTTCGTCAACTCCCCACCAAAACCATATTAGGTTGCTGGGTGAGAGTTGATTGAATATTTTGTGCTCTGTAGCAATTTTACGAATTCGATAGGTTAATATTTCGCGGAAACTCTCTTCTTGAGGCAATGTAAAAATTGAACTTGTTTTGTATCCCTCTGATTTTAGATCTCCAATTAAGTCACGTATAATTTTGCATGCAAAGGATAAATCTTCGCCTTTATTGATAAGTGAAGTTAATATTTCAATTTGGTCATCCCTATCGCAACGGGATAATCCGTTTTTAAACATAGAGACTATAATCTCGTCGTTAGTGCTAAGTAATGCTGAGGAGCGCGGAGGGGCCTGAGCTATTAAGATTTCGGCAACATCTCGGAGTTCCTCTGCCCATTCAATGCTAAGGCAGGTATCTCTTTCAAAGAAATAGCTGCTTAGTGCTTCAAGCGTGGGGCGAATAGATTGTCGATGCTCACTTGAAGAGATTAATTCACTAATTGATTGTCGCAGCAGGCCTTTTGGTGCCTCTAGAGGTGTTAATTTTTCTAGAACAATTTTGTGAATTGGTGATCTATTTGGATCTAAATCAAAGTAGACCTCGGCGGAGCTTGGGTTGGAAAATAAATGTGCCCTATTCTTAAATGTTTGAGGAGGAGGAGGGTTGAGATATTTTTCTGCCGATTTCAGACTTTGATCTAGAAAACCAAGCGCGAATTTTGCTGTTTTTTTGTCGCGAGCGCTCTCCAATGAGTTTTCAATCAGCTCTTGATTATCCTCATCTATCGATATCTTTTTTGAAATTTGAACGTAGGTTTTCAAAGCTGTGTATACGCTTGGCTCGAAGGTTTCTAGGCAGGTCAATACAAGCAGATCAATAGGATCTGTTATGTCATGCGTAACGGAAAATGCTACACTGTAGTTGTTTAATAGTCTGATAGTGTCTCTGGGGGTTTTTAAATATCTATGAAGTATGTAAAACCAAGCTAATGAAGCTCTTTTTTCCTCAGGGAAAACATTGAAATCAGATAATATTTCGAGAAAATTCTTATTGAATATCTCGGAGTTCTCCTCTTCTCTTGGAAGTGGAAGTTCCTTTGTGTATTGGATTATTTTTTCCAAGAATATTTCCCCTTTTTGAGGAGCTTCTTGATCGTAAATCGCACGTGATATTAAGCTACTAAATTCATGCCTGTCATATGATAGCAGGTAAACAATCTTAGGTAAGTTTGCTACGCCTTTTAAAGCATTGATTGTTTCAGATGCTTCAAATGGAGTCAATCTATCTAGATCATCAATTATAATTATAATTCTTTTATTTTTGTTTTTATCTAAAAGTAGATTTTTGGATAGCTCCTCTCTGATTTCGTTCAGTGTTTTTCTTTTTTTATTTAGAGGAAGTGTGACCAATTTTGATATGAACTTCCCAATACCAGCATCCGATCCCGTAGCTGTTGCGAGTTCACCAAATTTTTCAATGTATTTTGCAAACGTTTCGTATGTTTCGGAGTCGAAATTATCCCCAATAGCAAGATTGATCTCTGAAAGAAGTGAAAGAGTTATTTCAGATCTGTTTTGTAAAGACCAAGGAGAAAAATTGATTACAGTAGTATCTGGTCTTATCTCATTTTCTCTCTTAAGCAATATGTATTCGTAGACATCATCCAATTTTTTGGTATCTACGTCAAATTCAACCATCTTTGATGTTAGATATTCTTTTGAAACAATGTATGGATTCTTACCATCTGCGATGAGGTTTTCTATGTATGGTTTGAATTTTATGTACTGATAATATAGTTCGTCTAGATTTTTTATTACATCTATGTTTGATCTTTGGGATTTCTCCATTGCGGTTTTTATTGAAATTTGCTGAACATAGTGTCTGACAAAGTTAATTGTTGACGATTTTCCTGATCCCCATGGCCCAGTGATAGATGCTACAAATCCATTTTTTGTTAGGTCAACATTCATCAATGCCGTGGCTAAGCTGAACGCAAACATTTTCCTGCCCAGAAGGTCATCGCGAACATCTTCAAGAGGAAAGTCAACGTTTCGCATTTTGTTTTCCGTTAGTTTTTTAAGTATGATTACCTAATATAATCATTGAGCCACTCAACAAATACCCCCCAGTAGGCGCTTCCCAATCGACCATCTCGCCCACGCAATAGGTGCCGGAGCGTTTTTTGAGTTGGAAGGTGTCGTCGAGTTCTTCCCATGCGACACCGCCCGCCGTGCTGATCGCCTCGTCAATCGGGCGGGGTTGGGTGATTTTAAGCGGGAGCGTCTTGATCGCGGTTGCGAGTTTGGCGGGGTCGTTCAGGGTTTCGCGTGGGGTGACTTCGAAAACGAGCGCGGTTTTGGTGGCGTCCAGACCGAGTGTTTTGCGCAGGTGATTGCCAAGCGAGTTTTTGCCGCGTGGTTTGTTTAAGCGCGTGGTGACGTCGGCCAGGTCGCGGTCGGGCGTCAGGTCGAGCGTCACGGTAGCATCGCCGGTTTCAAGCCATTGATCTCGAAGGGCGGCCGAGATGGCATAGACGGCACTGCCTTCGATCCCGGTTCTGGAAATCACGAATTCGCCGCGCACGGTTTGCGAGCCGGATTTTGTTGCGACCGTCAGCGTCACGGCCTTGACCGGGGAACCGGCGCATTTATCGATCAGATGGTCGGTCCAGGCGACGTCAAAGCCGCAATTGGCCGGTTTGAACGGGTTGCAGGTGATCCCGGCGGACTTAAGGATTTCCATCCATTTGCCATCTGATCCCAGCCGTTTCCAGCTTCCGCCGCCCAATGCCAGAACGGTGATATCAGCCTTGGCGGTCACTTCGCCGTCCGGGGTTTTGAAAACGGCATTTTCGGTTTCATCCCAGCCGGTCCAGTAATGGCGGTAATGGATTTTGCAGCCCAGCCCATCCAGACGACGCAACCAGGCGCGCAAAAGCGGGCTTGCCTTCATCGCGGTCGGAAAAACGCGGCCAGAGGAGCCGACAAAGGTTTCGATGCCAAGCCCGGCACACCAGTCGCGGATTCCGTTGGGGCCGAATTTGCGTAAGTGCGGTTCGAGCCGTGCGCGCGAGGTGCCATAGCGCGACAGAAACGTTTCGAGGTCCTCGGCGTGGGTGATGTTGAGCCCCGATTTCCCCGCCATCAGGAATTTGCGCCCGGCACTTGGCATGCCCTCAAAGATCGTAACGGCATGACCGGATCCGGCGAGGCGTTCGGCCGCCATCAGCCCCGCCGGACCCGCCCCGATGATCATCGCGGTTTTGCCGTTTGGTTTTGGGGCTGGGGTATCCGGGTTTGATGACATGCGGGGCCTTTGAGTGCGGGGTTTGTCTCTGGCGGTTTTAGCCGGTTTGGCGGGGGATGGCAATTTGCGGGATTACAGGCGGCGGCGTGGGAGCAGGCGGCACGATGGACTCCCGCGTTCGCGGGAGTGACGGTAGAGGGGCGAGGCGACGGTAAAGGGGGCGAGGCGGGGTAAGCTCCGTGGGAGTGACGATAGAGAGGTGGGGTGATGGTGGTTTTGTGCGCGCAGGTGTCGGGCGTATGACCCATCCCCGTCATGCCCGCGAAGGCGGGCATCCAGTTTGTGGTCCCGGGTTTCTCCGATTTCGGTGATGGAAGTTGCGGGCCGATGGGGTCCCGCTTTCGCTGGAACGACGGTAGAGGGGTGCTAGAAAGATGGGAGAGCGTGGTACGGCAATGTCGGGAGACCCGCGTAAATTCGACCTTGACGGAAATAGGGGGCGGGGTCACTTGCGCATTAAGGGTGAAATCGACCCTTTTGGCGGAAAAATGCGGCAAAGATTGGCAATTTGTCGATAAATCGGCTAACAAAATTCCGAAGGTTATAATGCATTCAAAAAAATGATCCTGTGGAGGAAACATGCTTTCGATTAGGGGAATGGCGGGCGCGGCACGGCTGGCGCGTGGATCGGTTGCGGCATTGGCGATGGGGGCGACTGCCCTTGTGGCGTTTGGCGCACAGGCCAATGAGAAGGTCGATATTGCGGCACTGGCGTTTGTTTCAAGCGCGCCGTTATTTATTGCCAAGGAAAAGGGATATCTTGCCGACGAGGGCCTTGATGCCGAGATTTCGATCTTTCAGGCGGCCCAGCCGGTTGCGGTTGCGATTGCATCGGGCGATGCCGATTTTGGCGTGACGGCGTTCACGGGTGGGTTCTTTAACCTTGCGGCCAAGGGGGCGCTTAAGGTTATCGGTGCGCAGTTGCATGAAGATCCGGGTTATGACGGGTCGGCCATTCTGGCATCCAATGCGGCGTTTGAGGCCGGTCTGACATCGGTTGATAAATTGCCCGGTCATAGCTTTGCGCTTTCGCAGGTCGGATCAAGCTTCCATTACATGATCGGCAATGTGGCCGAGAAGGCCGGGTTTGACCCGGAAAGCATGTCGCTTAAACCGTTGCAGTCCGTACCCAATATGATCGGTGCGCTTAAAAGCGGGCAGGTTGATAGCATGATCATCGTGCCGCATATCGCAAAGCCGCTGGCCAATGCCGGGGCAGCACACATTATCGGCTGGGTGAAGGATTACGTGCCTTATCAGGTGGGTGGTCTGTTTACATCGACCGAGAATGTCGAAGAAAACCGCGAGATGGTGGAGAAGTTCGTGCGTGCCTATCAGAAGGGTGTGGCGGATTACCGTGCGGCCCTTCTGGCGACGGATGCGGATGGCAAGCTGACCGAAAGCGACACCACGCAGGAGATCCTCGAGATCGTGCATAAATATGTCTATGCCAACGATCCGGCGGACAAGGCCTATCCGAAAATCCGCAATGGCGCGATGTTCATCACCGAAGAAGCCAGACTTGACGTTGCCGATGTCAAGGCGCAGGTCAAATGGTATCAGGATCGCGGCTTTGTTTCCGCCGATGCCGATCCGGCGAAATTCATCGATACCAGCTTTATCCCGGCCTTGACCGAGTAAGGCTATATTTTCCCGACCGGGCCAGTTGCGATGTCTTCTGGCCCGGTCGTTTCATTTGTAGATTTCAGATAAACGGATTGTGCCATGCGGCTGCAAATCAAGGGCATTTGCCATTCATATGATCAGGTCGAGGCGCTGCGCGATATCGATTTCGGGATCGAACCGGGCGAGGTCGTGGCATTGATCGGGCCGTCGGGCTGCGGCAAATCGACATTGCTGTCGATCATTGGCGGGTTGCTGGCCCCGACACGCGGCGAGATTCTGATTTGTGACAAGGCGACGCCCGAGGGGTGCCTTAACCCGCTGACTTATGTGTTTCAGGATTTCGCGCTTTTGCCGTGGCGGACGGTGGCGGGCAATATCAGCCTTGTGCTGGAAGATCACGGATTATCCAAGGCGGACCGTGATGCGCGGGTGGCCGAGGTGCTGGAGCAGACCAATCTGTGGGATTTCCGTGATGCGTATCCCAAACAGCTTTCGGGCGGGATGAAGCAGCGGGTCGGGATTGCGCGTGCATTGGCGGTGCGGCCGGCGGTTTTGCTGATGGACGAGCCGTTATCAGCCCTTGATGCGCAGACGCGGATTTTGCTGCTGGATGAATTTGCCGCGTTATTTGCGCGCACCGGCATGACAGCGGTTTATGTGACGCATAACCTGAACGAAGCCGTGCGGCTGGCCAACCGGGTGGTGGCATTGCGCCGTCGCCCCGGCACGATCAAGGAAATCCACACAATCGATATTCCGATAGCAGAGCGGCGCGAAGGCATGCCGGAGCTGATCGCGCATGAGAGCGCCCTTTGGAACCTGATCCGGGATGAGGCGATTGCGGCCGATAAGGAGCTTGAAAATGTCGCATGATATCAGCGAAGTCCGGGCAGAACCCCAAAGTGCAGCGTCCCCAGCAAGTCAGGTGCGGTTTCGCGCGACGGGGTTTAACCCGAAGGCCAATCCGGTTGCGGCGTGGGGCTTTTTTGTGGCCGTGATTGCGCTTTGGCAATTGGGATCAAGCACCGGGGTGATCAGCGAACTTGCGATGCCAAGCCCGGTTGCGGTGGCCAAGGCGCTTTGGCAGTTGATCGTCACGGGTGATCTTTGGCTTCATCTTGGCGCGTCGTTGCAGCGGCTTGTTGGCGGCTGGATCATGGGGACGGTGGCCGGGCTTTTTGTCGGTTTTCTGGTCGGGATGTTTAGCTGGGCGCGGTCGCCCGGTGTGGCGTTTGTATCGGCCCTTTTCCCGATCCCGAAAATTGCGCTTCTGCCGCTTTTCATCATCTGGTTTGGAATTGGTGAACCATCGAAATTTGCCACCATTGCCTTTGGCGTGTTTTTCCCGACCGTGATCAATACATTCGGCGGGGTGGACAATGTGCAGCGCAACCTGATCCGCATGGGGCAGAGCTTTGATCTGCCGATGTGGTCGGTGATCCGCAAGATCATCCTGCCCGGTGCGTTGCCGACCATTCTGTCGGGGTTCCGTATTTCATCCTCGATCGCGATTATCCTTTTGATTGCGGCTGAGATGATCGGGGCGCAATACGGCATCGGGGCGCTTATTCTGGCAGCAGGGAACCTGTATCAGTCCGATCAACTGATTGCCGGTGTGGTGGTTTTATCGCTTTTGGGGTTGTGTGTTTCGTGGCTTCTGGGAAGGCTTGATCGCTGGTTGTTGGCATGGCGATAAGCCGATCCTGATCGATGATATCAAAGGCCGGTTCGGACATGCGGACCGGCCTTTTTGTTCTGTGGCCTGATGTTGAAAATGACTTTTATGGAACCTTGATCGGGTGGGGGACGTTCCGGGGACAGTCGCAACAGAAAAGCAGGTTAATATGCATAAAAACCAATGGATACTTGTTGCCGACGGCGGTCGCGCCCATGTGGTGGCCGTCACGTTTGATGCCGAAGGACGGCATCTGGAAACGGTCACGGAAATGCAGGCCGATAACAGGTCGAGCCGGGAAATCGCCAGTGACAAACCGGGACGCGGTTTTAACAATCCCGGCGGCAACCAGCAGCGCCACGCCATGCCACCATCGACCGACCCCCATGAACATGCGCAGATGGAATTTGTCGATGATGTGGTCAATTACCTGACCGACAAGCGCAAGCATGGCAAGTTCGACAACCTGATCGTGATTGCCCCGCCCAAGGTGATGGGCGAGGTGCGCAATAAAATGCCAAAACCCCTGGCCGAGGCGCTTGATGGGGAAATCGTCAAGGACCTGACCAAGATACCGCTTGATGACTTGCCCAAGCATCTGAGCGGGACGGGTGGCTGGCTTTAACCCGTAATCCATAAACGGTATATCAAGGCCGGGATGTTATCGATGGTCCTGTCGGAATTGCATCGGTGACATCGCGGCCTTTTTGGCGAAAAAGCGCGAAAAATATCCGGCATCGCGGAAGCCCAGTTCATCGGCGATCTGCTGAACCGCGATGTCGGTATAGATCAGGGTGCGTTTGGCCTCCAAGATCAGGCGGTGATGGAGGACTTCGATGGCAGTCATGCCATAGATGTCCTTGGCGATGCGGTTAAGCTGTGTCGTGGTGATACCGATTTCGCGGGCGTAGAATTCCAGCGGTTTGTGCTGTTTGTAGAAGGTTTCGATCAGCGACTGGAATTTGCGGAACTTGGCGGTTTTCTGTTCCTTGCGGCTTAGGCGCGCCGGATCACCCGACGGAGCATCGCGCCCGATGCCGAGCAACAGCAACCCCAATATGTTGCGCAGCGCATATAACCGCCCGGTATTATGTCCGTAATATTCCGCGACCAGTTGGCGGATCAGGAAATCTGTGGGGCCTGGCTGATCGGCGGTTCCCGATCCATCGACACAAAGCGGCCGGTCAAGGCGTGCAAGCAGTTTGGGGGCGGGGGAAAGGATTTCCTGCAAATGGTAATCGGTCAGTGAAATGACCCAGCCATCGATATCGGGGCTGAAGCGAAAGCCGTGAACGGTGCCGGGCGGCATGGTGAGGATCTGCCCGACCTGCATGGTGAATTGCCGGTCGTCAAATTCGATCCCGGCATGGCCGCGTGTGATGTAAAGCAGTTGAAACAGATTGGCATGACGGTGCGGCTGGATGTGCAGGTCATGCAGTTTGGATCGCGACGGGATGCTTTCGAGATGGAAGAATTCCGGTTCGGAAATGGCAATCTGTTCGGCGGTTCCGGGTGCGGTTTCGCCGGTTTCACCGTAAAGCTTGTAGACCGGAATGCTGTTGCGGGTTGCGACCATGATCATGTTTTGCTGTTTGCTTTGGGACAGTCTAGCGGTTTTCGGGTTTGACCAAAAGAAAAGCCCGCCAGATCGGGCGGGCTTTTCGGAAGCTTATGATGCGCGTCGCTAACCGCCGAGCAATGTCGGGACAAACAGGGTTAGCACCGGCACAAAGATCAGCAGCAGAATGCGCAGGATTTCCGCGGCAAAGAAGGGCATGACACCGCGGAAGGTCTGGCTCATGGGGACGCCATCGGCAAGGGCGTTGATGATGAACACATTCAATCCCACCGGTGGCGTTATCAATCCAAGCTCCACGACAATCAGGGCCAGAATACCGAACCAGATTTTCAGGTCCTCGGCCCCCATGCCGTATGCTGCGGATGCCGCCGTTGCCCAGTCGCCGCCATTGATATCGACCAGGGCCGGCCAGAAGAACGGGATGACCACCACGATCATCGACAGGCTTTCCATGAAGCAGCCCAGAACGATCAGGGCGAGCAGCATCAGAACCATGATCAGCCAGGGATCAAGGCCGCTGGTGGCGGCGGCCTCGGCCATATAGGCCGGAAGGTTGGCACGGCTGAAGAAACCCTTGAGGATTTCGGCACCCAGCAGGATGAAGAAGATCATCGAGGTGGTGACAGCCGTATCGCGCAGCGACTGTTTCAGACCGGAAAATGTCAGGCCACCCTTGCCGCGCAGGCGCATATAGGCACCGTAAACCAGAATGGCAAACACACCCACACCGGCCGCCGGGGTCGGGGTGAACAGACCGGCCCCAAGACCGAGAATGATCGAGCCGAAAATCACCATGACCGGGATCAGGCGCAGCAATGCCTCGCGGCGTTCGGCCGGTTCCATCGGTTCGGGGATGGGGGCGAGGCTTGGGTTCAGGCGGACCTGAATGGCAATCACCCCCATAAAGAATGCAACCGCGATCAGGCCGGGAATGATGGCCGCCTGGAACATCTGGATGATGGATGCCTCGACCGTGACGGCATAGATCACAAGTGCGACGGACGGCGGGATCAGAATGCCAAGCGTACCGCCCGCCGCCAGCGTACCGGTGGCAAGGCGCGGTGAATAATTCAGGCGGCGCAATTCCGGCAGGGCGACCTTGCCCATGGTGGATGCGGTGGCAAGCGATGATCCGCAAACCGCCCCAAACCCGGCGCAGGCCCCGATGGCAGCCATGGCGACACCGCCGCGGAAACGACCGAGAATGGCGTTTACGCCCTGAAACAGATCGCGTGACAGGTTGGCCTGACTGGCGAGATAGCCCATCAGGACGAAAAGCGGCACGACCGACAATTCATAGTTCGAGACAATCCCGTAAAACAGGGATTTGAACTGTTGCAGATAGGGTTCAAAGCGCAGGAACGGGAAGAACAGGCTGAGCACATAGTTGCCGCCAATTCCGACACCGATCATGGCAAGGCCGACAGGAACACGCAGTGCGAGAATAAAGAACAGCACGACGAGACCGCCAAGGCCGATTAATTCGCGTTCAGACATTGGCCGGGGCCTCGCTTTCGAAAATCTGGCTTGCGGCAATCAGCGCCCACAGGAACATCGATACGATGCCCGGCACATAGAACGGCCAGATCGGCCAACCCAGAATTGCCGACAGGGTATTGTCGCTGCGTACTTCGATCAGGCCGTGGATCATCATATAGCCAAGGAACAGGGCCAGAAGCGTCATCAGGACGCCCGAGATGATATCCACGCCGCGCGCGAACCATTGGGGAAACATTTTGATAAAGACATCGACGGCGACATGGCCGTAGCGGGTCTGGCAATAGGGGAAGAACATCAGGGCTGCCGAGCTGACAATCATACTGACGAAGTCTTCATAGCCGATAATTGCCGGGAAATTGGCACCAAACAGGCGCGCAATTTTGTCCAGGCCGAATGCGGTAACGTTCACGATCGTGACCACGGCAATCAGCAGGGCCAAAAAACCGCCAGCCACGGCAAACCAGGATGCGGCCTTATTCAGCACGTGTTTCATGTGTCATACAATCTTGCGGGAATGAGGGGTCACGTAAATATATGATACGTGACCCCGTCAGATTTGCCAGTAACTTGAAAAGATTACTGTTTGGTATTGGCGAGAACGGCGGCTTTGGCCTTTTCGACCAGTGCGGCACCGTCGATGCCGTTCGATTTTGCTTCTTCGATCCAGCGATCAACAACCGATGCGGATGCATCGTCGAAGGTTGCTTTTTCTTCAGGCGTCAGTTCAACAACCTGACCCTTGCCATCGTTGATCATTTTCTTGCCGACTTCTTCGACATTGTTGAAAACGTCACCGATCTGGGCGGCAAAATCGCGACCGGAGTTACGGTCGATGATTTCTTTGAGATCGTCCGGCAGGCTGTCGTAACGATCCTTGTTCATGGCGAACAGGAAGACCGAGGTACCAAAGCGGGAATTAACGCCCTGGCCTTCGACCGAGTAGGAAACCAGTTCAGCCAGTTTCAGCGGCGGGACGACTTCGAACGGTACAAGGCCGCCGTCAACCACGCCAAGCGACATTGCCTGCGGCAGGGCCGGGACCGGCATGCCAACCGGTTCTGCACCCCAGGATTCAATCACCCAGGAACCGGTACGGGTCGGCGTACGCAGTTTGAGGCCTTTGACATCGGCAACGGTGCGGACTTCTTTTTCGGTCAGGTGGATGGCCTGACCGGCATGGACGTGAACGGCCAGCGGATGAATGTCTTTAAGATCCGGTGCCATGTCTTCCATCATGTCCCAGATCGCGAGGTTGGTCGCGCGTGCATCCCCCAGATGGACACCCGGAAGTTCGAACACTTCGGTGTGCGGGAAGACGCCCGGGGTGTAACCCGGCAGGGTCCAGACAATGTCGGCCACACCGTCACGGACCTGACGATACAGTTCCGGCGGGTTGCCGCCCAGCGACATGGACGGGAAGATTTCAAACTTGATACGGCCGTTTGATTCTTCTTCGATCTTTTTCGCCCACGGTTCCATCATCTGGGCCTGGGCCGGTGCTTTCGGGCCCAGGAAGTGATGGATCGTCAGGGTTACTTCCTGTGCATGTGCGCCGAACGACACCATGGTCGCGACGGCGGCACCTGCCAGCAATTTTGTAATGTGTTTCATTCTTCCTCCTTTTAACGTCCCCTGGCGTAGCCAAACGCCATCAAACGTCTCAGCCATGATGCGTTTTTTTTATCTGCGAAGTTTTCCAGAAGTTTTTTCTTGTTGTTTTTATTGTTCTTTTTGTTCGGATGGTTGCCGTTTATGCACAGCTGCCATGCCAATTTGTAATCAATCTAATCGTCCCCGCATGGTTATGTATAATGATATTGGCGCACATTTTCATAACCAAATGATTATGTATCGTGTCGGGAATGGGTCGAATGATGCCGGGTGGCTTCTTCGCGGACGGCATTGATCAGCATTTCGACCGGCGGGGATACCGGACTGTCGATGCGGGTGGTCAGGCCCACCGGGCCAAAGGTATCGCTGGTATCAATCGGCAGTTCGACAAGATGTCCTTCGGCAATGTCGGATGCCACAGCCCCGTTCGAGATGATCCAGATCGCATCGGTTTCGCGGGTAAAGGCACGGCCAAAGGATGTTGAAACGGTTTCGATCCGGTCGGGCAGGGCACCGATGCCATGCGCGATCAGCATTTTATCGACGGTCGGGTGAATGATCGCCTGTTTGGGCGGTACCAGAACGGTGAATTCGCGGATGCGGGTGATGTCCGGGTTTTTATCGGCCAGTAACGGATGGCCCGGACGTGCGACCAGCGAGATATGTTCCGAATATAGATGTATAAAGGACAGACCCGACATCTGATCGGGTTCGGCCAGACGACCAACCACCAGATCAAGTTCGCCGACGCGCAATTGCCCCATCAGCATCACGTTCGGGCCAGCGACGACCTTGACCGTTGTATCGGGGCTTAGCGCCTTGAACCGGCGGATGGCGTTTGGCATGACGCTGGCGGCGACGGTTGGCAGAACACCAAGATTGATCGAAAGTCCGCCCTGCATGCGGACCTGGCTGATGCTGTCGACACCCTGACGCAGGGCGGTGACACTGGCACCGGCATAACGCAGGAACACCTTGCCGAAATCGGTCAGTGTGACGCCGCGTTTGGAGCGGTCGAACAGACGGGCATCAAGATGTTCTTCGAGCTCGCGGATGGTTTTGGAAACGGCCGGCTGGGTGATGGATAATGTGTCGGCGGCCTTGACGACGCTGCGCTGGCGCGCGACCTCCAGAAAGCAGGTCAGATGGCGGAATTTAATGCGTTGATCAAGCATGCGTACCATTCCAGAAATCAAATCTTGCAAGTTTATATAATTGTATAGTTATGCAATTAACGCAAATCCTCATTTTACATAACCAAATCTGCCTGCCAGATTATGGGTAACAAATCAGGGTGGAAATAACATGAGTTTACAAGTCGCCCCGATCAACGGGACACATATCCATTATTGCCAGACCGGCCCGAAAGACGGCCCGGCCTTGGTGTTTTCAAATTCGCTGGGTACGGATCTTCGTATCTGGAACGATGTTACCCCGGCCTTTGCCGACCGGTTCAACGTCATAACCTATGACAAGCGCGGACATGGTTTATCGGGCATTGGCGGGGCGGATTATAATATCGACCTGCATGCCAATGATCTGATCGGGCTTCTGGATTATCTGGGCGTCAAAGACGTCATTATTTGCGGTTTGTCGGTCGGTGGACTGATTGCGCAGAAGGTCACGGAACTGGTGCCCGCCCGCGTTCGCGGCCTGATCCTGTGTGATACCGCGCCGAAACTTGGCGATGCGGATGGCTGGAACATGCGTATCAATGCCATCAGGGAAGGTGGTATCGAGGTTCTTGGCGATGCCATCATCGAACGCTGGCTGTCGCCGACATATCGCCGCGAACGGCCGGTTGAAACCGCGATGTATCGCGACATGCTGGTGCGCACCACGGTCGAGGGTTATGTCGGAACGTGCGTTGCCCTTCGCGATGGTGATCTGCGCGATGCGGCGACCCGGATTTCGGTGCCGGTCCTTTGCGTTTGTGGATCGGACGATCTGGCGACACCGCCCGATGTGGTGCGCGAGATGGCCGGGATGATCCCCGGTGCCGAATTCGAACTTATAAACGGGGTCGGGCATTTGCCGTGCCTTGAAACCCCTGAATTGCTTTCCCGGTTGATCGACCGATTTATCAAGGAGAAGAACCTTGTCTGAGAACCGGTATGAAGTCGGTATGAAAACCCGCCGTTCCGTTCTGGGCGATGCCCATGTGGATCGTGCATCGGCGAATGTCACGGAAATCGATGCCGGTTTTCAGCGTTACATCACCGAGAATGTCTGGAATGGTGTCTGGACCAGCGATGCGTTCACCAAACGCGAACGCAGTATTGTGACCATCGCGCTTCTGGCCGGGCTTGGCCATGAAGAAGAACTGGCGATGCATATCCGTGCAACGCTCAATACCGGTGCCACACGCGAAGATATCCGTGAAGTTCTGATGCATGTTGCGGTCTATGCCGGTGTTCCCACCGCCAATACGGCATTCCGCATTGCCAAACAAACCTATGCCGAGATCGATGCGGCCGCCAAGGGAGAGTAAACGCCATGTCCACCTTTAAACCGCGCGACTGGGGTTCCCACGCCCCCTATATCGCACCCGGTTACAAGTCCACCATCCTGCGCGGCCCGACGCAGGCACCGCTTGCGATCAAGTCAGGATTGAGCGAGGGCACCGGCCCGCGTTTTGCCCCGGCATCGGTGCGCAAGCTTGACTTCGATCTGACCAAGAACGGCATCACCAATGGTGAACCGCTGGGCGAACGTATTGTGGTGCATGGCAAGGTCATGGATACCGATGGCCGCCCGCAGCCCGACATTCTTGTCGAAGTCTGGCAGGCCAATGCGGCGGGGCGTTATGTGCACAAGGTGGATCAGCATGACGCGCCGCTTGACCCGAATTTCCGCGGGTCGGGCCGGTGCATGACGGATGCCAATGGCAATTATGTTTTCTATACGATCAAGCCGGGGGCCTATCCGTGGGGCAACCATTTCAACGCATGGCGTCCGAACCATATCCATCTGTCGCTGTTCGGGCCGGGCTTTGCCACGCGCCTTGTGACCCAGATGTATTTCCCGGGTGATCCGTTGCTGGAGCTTGATCCGATTTTCCTTGAAACCCAGGATGCGAGCGCCCGCGAACGTCTGATTTCCAAATTTTCAATCGAGAAAACCGAGGAAGGCTTTGCCCTTGGTTATCAGTTTGACATCGTCCTTCGCGGACGTAATGCCACCCCGATGGAGGACTAAGTCATGGCATATGGTGAAACCCCTTCGCAGACGGTTGGCCCTTATTTCGCCTATGGCCTGACGGCCGGGCAGTATGGTTATGATTTTACCGATATCGCAGACACAACCATCGCCGGACCGGATGCCGAAGGCGAGCATATCCGCATCACCGGTCGTGTTCTTGATGGCAATGGCGATGTCGTCAATGACGCGATGATCGAAATCTGGCAGGCCGATGCCAACGGCGCCTATACCGAAAATCCGGTGGATGTTGCATCATCGGGTTTCCGGGGCCTTGGCCGTTGCGGTACCGGCACGGACGCGCAGAACCGCTTTTATTTTGACACCGTCAAACCGGGGGTTGTTGCCGATGGCACGGCCCCGTTTGTCAATGTCATCGTGTTCATGCGCGGCATGCTGGTTCATGCCTTTACCCGTTTCTATTTCGATGACGAGGCGGCATTGAACGCCAAGGACGACATCCTGCAATCAGTTCCCGCCGATCGCCGTGACACGCTGATTGCCAAGCGTGTCGAAACCCGTACCGGGGTTCAATACCGGATCGACATTCATATGCAGGGGGACGCGGAAACCGTGTTCTTCGACGTGTAAGTCGCTTCGGTCTGGATGGCTGTGTTCGCTGCTTTGGGGAAAGCCGGTGGTCACAGCCATCCAAATCATTCCAACGCATCCGGCTGAGATATGCCGCGTTTTATTGTTCTGGTTACCACAGGAGTTTTACCGTGGTTGCACGTTTCATGTCGCTTAAAGAGGCTGTCGCATCCTGCATCAAGGATGGCGATACCGTCTCGATGGAAGGTTTCACGCATCTGATCCCGCATGCCGCCGGGCACGAGGTCATCCGTCAGGGGATCAGTGATCTGACCCTGATCCGGATGACGCCCGATATGATCTATGATCAGCTGATCGGGGCCGGTTGTGCAAGGAAACTGGTGTTTTCGTGGGGCGGCAACCCCGGTGTCGGGTCGTTGCACCGGTTGCGCGATGCGGTTCAGGAAGGCTGGCCGCACAAGCTTGAGATCGAGGAACACAGCCACGCGGCAATGGCCAATGCCTATGACGCGGGGGCGGCGGGTCTGCCCTGTGCGGTGTTCAAGGGATATCGCGGGGCGGAATTGCCGCGCGTGAACAAGAACATCAAATTCATCGAATGCCCGTTCACCGGTGAACGTCTGGCAGCGGTTCCGGCCATTCGACCGGATGTGGCGGTTGTCCATGCCCAGAAAGCCAACAAGAAGGGCGATGTCCTGTTTGAAGGTATTGTCGGGGTTCAGAAGGAAGCCGTTCTGGCAGCGAAAAAATCGATCATCACGGTCGAGGACATTGTCGATAATTTCGATGATGTTCCCTACAACGCCGTGATGCTGCCGAACTGGGCGGTGACCGCGATTGTCGAGGTGCCCGGTGGCGCACATCCGTCTTATGCCCAGGGTTATTACAAGCGTGACAACGCGTTTTACAAGGCGTGGGACAAGATTGCCAATGATCGCGACAGTTTCACCGCATGGATCGATGAGCATGTCATGAAGGGCGGCCCCGAAGATTTCGCCGCCAAGCGCGAAGCGAACAAAGGGTAAGCGGAGGAAAGATCATGGTTGACTATACCCCTACCGAAATGATGACGGTTTCTGCCTCGCGCGCACTCAAGAATGACGATGTGTGCTTTGTCGGCATCGGCATGCCGTCGGCAGCGTGCAACCTTGCGCGTTTGACGCATGCGCCGGAACTGACCCTTATTTATGAAAGCGGCACGATTGGTACGAAGCCAGACGTATTGCCGTTATCCATCGGTGATGGCGAGCTTTGCGAAACGGCTGTCAATACCGTGCCGGTGCCGGAAATGTTCCGTTACTGGTTGCAGGGCGGCAAGATTTCCGTCGGCTTCCTTGGCGCGGCACAGCTTGATAAATACGGCAACATCAACACCACCGTGATCGGCGATTATGACGATCCCAAGGTTCGCCTGCCGGGTGGTGGTGGCGCGCCGGAAATCGCGACGAGCTGTGGCGAGGTGTTTCTGGTGATGAAACAGAGCAAGCGCGGCTTTGTTGAAAAGATCGATTTCGTGACCTCGCTTGGTCATGGCAAGGGCGGTGATGACCGCGCATCTTATGGTGTCGATACCAAAGGTCCGTCGCGGCTGATTACCGATCTTTGCATCATGGAACCGCATCCGGTTGGCAAGCATTTCATCGTGACATCGATCCATCCGGGCGTGACGCGCGAAGATATTATCGAAAACACCGGCTGGGCTGTTGAATTTGCGGATGAAGTCGCCGAAACTCCGGTGCCCGACGCGCACGAGCTTCAGGTCCTGCGTGACTTGCATGCCCGCACCGCCAAGGCCCATGAAGGCCAGCAGTAAGGACTTTGAATATGGCTGATGCTTATATCTGCGATTTTATTCGCACCCCGATTGGCCGTTTTGGCGGCAGTCTTTCGTCGGTCCGTGCGGACGACCTTGGTGCCATTCCGCTGAAGGCGTTAATCGAACGCAACCCGAATATCGATTTCGGCGATGTCGATGACGTGATTTTCGGATGTGCCAACCAGGCCGGTGAAGACAATCGCAACGTGGCGCGCATGTCGTCGCTTCTGGCCGGGTTGCCGGAAAATGTGACCGGCACGACGGTCAATCGTCTGTGCGGGTCGGGTATGGATGCGATCATCATGGCCGCACGTGCGATCAAATCGGGCGAGGCCGATCTGATGATTGCGGGCGGTGTTGAAAGCATGTCGCGTGCCCCGTTTGTGATGCCAAAGGCCGAAACGGCCTTTTCGCGCAATGCGGAAATCTATGACACCACGATTGGCTGGCGTTTCATCAATCCGGTGATGAAAAAGCAGTACGGCGTTGATTCCATGCCGGAAACCGGTGAAAACGTTGCCGAGGATTTCAAGATCAGCCGTGCTGATCAGGATGCCTTTGCCGCCCGTTCGCAGGACAAGGCGGTGGCCGCACAGGAAAACGGCAATCTGGCCGCGGAAATCACGCCGGTCACCATTCCGCAGCGCAAGGCCGACCCGATCATCGTTGACAAGGATGAACATCCGCGTCCGGGCACCACGGCCGAAAAGCTTGGCAAACTGCCGACCCCGTTCCGCGAAGGTGGTTCGGTAACGGCAGGCAACGCATCGGGTGTGAATGATGGTGCGGCAGCATTGATCATTGCATCGGATGCGGCGGTCAAGAAATACGGCCTGAAACCGATTGCCAAGGTTCTTGGTGGTGCGACGGCGGGTGTTGCGCCACGCATCATGGGCTTTGGCCCGGCACCGGCCAGCAAGAAGCTTCTGGCGCGTCATGGCCTTACGACCGATCAGCTTGACGTGATCGAACTGAACGAGGCGTTTGCCTCGCAGGGGCTGGCGACGTTGCGCGATCTTGGCATTGCCGATGACGATGCGCGTGTGAACCCGAATGGCGGGGCGATTGCCCTTGGTCATCCGCTTGGCATGTCGGGCGCACGTATCACCGGGACGGCTGCGATGCAGCTGAAACGTGCCGGTGGTAAATATGCGCTGGCGACGATGTGCATTGGCGTCGGACAGGGTATTGCCATTGTGCTTGAAGCGGTCTGATTGATCGTTTGATTTCAAAAGGGCCCCTGTGCCGTTGAAGAACGGGCAGGGGCTTCTTTTGTGTTGTTGACCGAACGCAGTCGCGGCGCGACACTAACGACCTGAAATAACACCTGTTTAAACGGTGGACCAAACCAGATGACAATTTCGCCCTTTGATTCCGCGATGCTTGGCAATCTGTTTGCCGATGCGGAAATTGCCGCGCTTTTTACCGATGATGCGCAGATCGCATCGATGGTTCTGTTTGAGGCGGCATTGGCATCGGCCGAAGCAAGCGCAGGCGTGATCCCGGAAGCAAGTGCGAACCGTATTGCCGATGTGTGCCGCGAATTTCGCCCCGATCCGGCGTCGCTTGCGGCGGGTACGGCAAGTGCCGGTGTGCCGGTTCCGGCATTGGTCAAGGCGCTTAAGGCCGAGATTGGCGGGGATGATGCGCGCTATGTCCATTTTGGCGCGACCAGTCAGGATGTGTTTGATACGGGGCTGGTGTTACGGCTTCGCGATGCGGTGGCGATTATCCGCCGCCGGACGCGCAAGCTGATCAAGGCATTGATTGCACAGGCCGAAACCCACCGGGCGACGGTGATGATCGGACGCACCCGTTCCCAGCAGGCCGTGCCGACCACATTCGGGCTTAAAGCCGCCGGATGGCTGGCACCATTGGTGCGGATTGATCAGCGGATTGATACGTTATGTTCTGACTTGTTCCGGTTAAGTTTTGGCGGGGCGGCCGGGACGCTGGCGTCCATCGGTGATAAGGCGATTGAGGTTGAACGCAATCTGGCCGATGAACTTGAACTGCCCCCAACCGATATGCCGTGGCACAGCCAGCGCGATGTTCTGGTCGATTTTGCTGCACAGTTAACCGCACTTAGCGGTGCGCTTGGCAAGATGGGGCTGGATTTGGTGTTGCTGGCGCAATCCGAAATTGCCGAAGTCCAGCCGGGCAAGGGCGGCGGATCATCGACCATGCCGCATAAATCCAACCCGGTTCAGGCCGAGATGCTGATCACGCTGGCGCGGTTCAATGCCGGGCAGCTTGGCACATTTGCGCAAAGCCAGATCCATGAACATGAACGATCCGGGGCAAGCTGGTTGCTGGAATGGCTGACATTGCCGCAGATGATCATGGCAACCGGGGCCGGATTGGCGCAGGCGGTTGATATGGTGCCGAGCCTTAAGGTCAATACTGACCGGATGGCGGCCAATCTTGAACTGTCACGCGGGGCGATGCTGGCGGAAGCCGCGACCTTTGCCCTTGCCGAGCATCTTGGGCGTGATGTGGCAGACAAGTTGGTGAAAGACGCGTTGTCGCGATCTGCGGCCAATCAAAGCAATCTGTTTGATGAGTTGCCCAAAATGACCGATGTCGGGATTGACTGGGCCAAGCTGCGCGATCCGGCGAACTATATCGGACAGGCCGATAGCTATGTCGAGCGGGTGGTGACAACCGCACGGCGGGCGATCAAGGATAGCTGAAACAAAAAGGCGGTCGGAAAATGACCGCCTTTTGATTTTGCCCGCGATCAGGTCACAGGCCGCAGGCGTTTTTCGACGGCATAGTTATGGATCGGGACACCGGCGACTTCAAAATCCCGGCGTTCAAGCACGTGAAAACCGTGTTTTAACAGGAAGCCTTTGGCAAGTTCGCTGGCTTCGGAATAAAGCTTTGCGATGTTGCGGTCACGTGCCGCTTTTTCGAGGGCGTCATACAGTGTCGTGACCGCACCGGTCCCGGCAAGTTCGGGCAGGGCATACAGGAAATGGATGTGTCCGTCGGCTTCGAGATCGCAAAAGGCGACGGGCTGGTCGTTTTCATCCGCCGCGATCAGGCGCAGCCGACCATCGTCCATCAGTTCGGCAAACCGTTCTGCGGTTGGAGCAAGGGTTGCCCAGATGCCGACCTGATCGGGGTTATAGGCACGCGATCCCAGTTCCGTAACAGAACGGGTATAAATTTCGGTCAGCACCGATGCATCGGTTGCGCGATACGGGCGGATGGTGATCACGTTTGTGAACCCCATGCCGCGTCAAAGAACCGGACTTCAAGTTCGGTTGCCTTGCGGAAACAGGAAAGACAGTTTGCGCGGGCAGCGTCATCCAGTGTCGGTCCGGTTTTATCAAGCTGATCATTCAGGAAGGCGACGACGCTTTCGAAATAGGTCCCGATATGCAGATCAAGCCATTCGGCGTACCAGAACTCTTTGGGGTGGCTTTCGATTTCATTGTGAACCCGGTCCGCCCAGCCAAGATAGGTGCCTTCGGCGACAGCCAGAACCGCCAGCATGCTGGCGTAGTCGTTGCTTTCCATGGCGGTGCGCATCAGGTCCTTGAAGTCCGCGGTGACGTCCCAGTCGGGCATTTCGCAGCGTTCCTGTTCGGTGACGCCAAGCGCATCAAGTGAGCGTTCGAAATAGGTGTTTTCCGGTCCGGTCAGAAGGGCGAGAAACTGGCAGGCCGGAATCCTGTCGGCAAGGGTCGGGGCACGCGATACGGCACCAGCCAGAAGAGCGACAAACCGGTCGATAAAACGGTGATCCTGAATCAGATAGTTTTTAAGGTTGCGGTCAGGAACGGCGGCCTTGCCCCAGGCATCGGTAAAGGGATGATGGGTGACCTTGTGCCAGTCATCGGCAACACATGCCTTTAGCCATTGGGAAAAAGTGTTGCCCGGATTTTGATCGTGCCAGATCGGCCAATCGGCAACGGATGCGAATTTATCGGTCATGTCGGGGCCCTTTACCTGCAAATCAAACAAGGGCGTAGCACGCGTTTTCACGGCCTGCAACCGGATCATGTGCCGCATTCCTTGCGATAGATCAGTTTTAACACAAATAAATGATAAAATTACATTTGTTAATTATAATATTATATATTATCAGGGTGATATTGATCCCGTGGTTTTCAGAAACAGGAGTTCCCGATGAAATCCAATGTCGGAAAAATTGATCGTGCTTTGCGTGTAATTCTTGGCGTCGTTCTGATTGCGCTGCCGTTTGTTGTTGCGACGGAGACCGGCCCGTTTGCAGCACTTGGCGGATTTGGCTGGGTGGCGATGATTGCCGGTGCAATCATGATCCTGACCGGTGGGATGCGGTTTTGCCCGCTTTATCGCATTCTGGGTATCGGGACATGCCCGATTGATACAAAATCCGCCAGATAATCGACTTTTATGATGTCGGGGAGTTGTCAGCCGACGGATATAGTGGCATCCGTAATCCTGGTATTCCGCTTTTACGTTCCAAGCGCATAAGCGGTCCTTGTGACCCAGAAATACGGACCCGCAACAATGAAACGCCTGAATGATGAACTGACCGTCTCGCCGCAGATGCCCCTTGATGCTGTTAATGACATCGCCGGGGCCGGTTTCAAGACCATTGTCTGTAATCGTCCGGACAACGAGGACCCCGGTCAGCCATCATTCGCAGAAGTCGAGGCAAAGGCAAAAAGCCTTGGTCTTGCCGCCGTGTTTCTTCCGGTTGCAAGCGGCAATGTTTCGGATGCCGATGCCGATGCCTTTGCCAAGGTTCTGAGCGAGGCTGAAAAACCGGTATTCGCGTATTGCCGTAGTGGCACGCGCTGCACGATCCTTTGGTCGCTTGCCAGTGCTGGCAATTTGCCGGTTGAAGATATTGTCAAAACGGCTGCGGGGGCGGGATATGACATGTCGCCTCTGGCACCCCGGATTGCCGCGCGCAGCTAACCTGCCGAAAATGCACTTCCGGTTTCATCCGTTTCATGGCGAAATGGGTGAAACCGCCTTGATCTATGGGATCGGCAAGTATTGATGCTTCGGGTGCCTTTTGACCAAACTTGACCTTCGTATCGCAACAGATGGGGACCTTGATGCCCTGTGCGAGATCGAAAACAGTTCATTTGATATTGACCGTTTGTCACGCCGCGCTTTCAAGCGTTTCCTTGGCAGCGAGACGGCGCGCCTTTGTGTTGCTGAACGCGATGGTGCGGTTGTCGGCTATGCCCTGGTAATTTTCCGATCCAACGTTGCGATGGCACGGCTTTATTCCATGGCGGTTCTGGAGACGCAGCGTGGGCAGGGGATCGGCCGGGCACTCCTGACCCGGGCCGAGGAACTCAGCCTTGATTTCGGGGCCCCGATCCTGCGGCTTGAAGTCAATCCGGGTAACGAAACGGCGATTGGATTGTTCAAGGCGGCGGGATATCGCGAGTTTGCCCTTTATCCCGATTATTATCCCGATCATTCCGACGCGCTGCGCATGGAACGTGTTCTGGTGCCGCAATCCCTGCGTCGGCCATCGCCAATCCATTTTTATCACCAGACCATGCCATTCACCTGTGGACCAGCGGCATTGATGATGGCGATGAACGCGCTTGATCCCAATGTCGAAATGGATCGCAATCAGGAAATTGCGCTTTGGCGTGAGGCAACGACCGTTTTCATGACATCGGGGCATGGCGGGTGCGGGCCGCTTGGCCTTGGACTGGCGGCGCACAAACGCGGTTTTGATGTCGAGGTTTTAAGCAGCCGTGACGGGCCGCTTTTTGTTGATACGGTACGTAAACCCAAGAACCGCGAAGTCGTGGAACTGGTGCATTATGATTTCGCCCGTCAGGCGCGCGAGGCCGGTATTCCGGTAACCACCGGGCCGTTCAGCATTGCAGAAATCGAGGAACGGTCAAAACAGGGCAAGATCGCGCTTGTCCTGATCAGCCAGTATCGTATTTACGGCGATAAAATCCCGCACTGGGTTGTGGTTTCGGGATTTGATGACCGGTATGTCTATGTCACCGATCCGGATATTGGCGATGATCACGAACCATTCAGCGGCAGCGATTGCGTATCAACGCCGATCCTGCGCAACGAGTTTGACCTTATGGTGCGTTATGGCCGCGACAAGCTTCAGGCAGCAGTCTTCATTGAAAAAAGGGCCGGATAAACCGGCCCTTTGTCATTTTGAATGGAATGCGTCACGGACGCGCGATCTTGCCCAGAAGATGGGCGATGATCCGGCGATACAGATCCATGCCGAGCACGACATCCTCGACCCCGCCATCGATGTTGGGGTTGTCGTTGACTTCGATCACCATCGGGCCATGCGGGGTTTCTTTCATATCCACACCATAAAGACCATCGCCCATCAGGCGGGCCGCAGCCAAGGCTGTGGAAACGATATCAGCCGGGGCATCTTCGACGGCGACGGTTTCAAAGCCGCCTTCCTCGAACGATTTGCCGTCATCTTCGTGTTTGACGATCTGCCAGTGGCCCGGCGCCATGAAATAGCGGCTGGCAAAGAGTGGCTCGCCCCCCAGAACGCCAATACGCCAGTCAAAGGTGGTTTCGACATATTCCTGAATGACGAGAAGTTCGGAATTTTTGAACATCTCGGTCGCAACTTCGGCCAGATGTTCGGGTGATTTCACCTTGCGCACCCCGCGCGAGAAGCAGCCATCGGGTACCTTAAGCACCGATGGGAAGCTGAATTGCTGTCCGATTTCGGCAATGCGGCGTTTATCGAAAATCATGCTGCGCGGGGCCGGAATACGGTGTGTACGCAGCAATTCGGCAAGATACACCTTGTTCGTGCAGCGCAGGATTGAGTCCGGATCGTCAATCACCGGAATGCCTTCCTTGCGCGCCCGTTTGGCAAAGCGATAGGTGTGATGATCAAGGGCGGTGGTTTCGCGGATCAGCAGCGCATCAAATTCCGACAGGTGATGGAAATCCTTGGCGGTGATCAGTTCGGCCTTCGCACCAAGGTCGGAGGCGGCCTGAATGAACAGGGCCAGTGCATCGCTATCGGATGGCGGCAGGACCGCATCGGGATCATGCAGGATTGCCACCAGCGCGCTTGGCGGGTTGCCACCAGCCGCCGGTTTGCGCACGCGACCGCGCAGATAGGCACGGATGGCGCTTTCAAATGCAGGCAGGTCTTCAGCGCCCAGTTGGCTTAGTGCCGGGGCTTCGATTTCGCGCAGGATTTTCTTGTCCGACGGGTTCAGATGCAGACGCAGGATCGGACAGCGGAACTGATCAAAGGCGCGCTGGGCGATATCACGGAAGCGTTTATCGACGGTGCGGCCAAAGAATACGTCGATCTTGGTCGGGTGATCGCCCGGTTTGGCCAGTGCCTCGACGATTTGCGGGCTCATTTCTGCACGCGCGGTTTTTTGCAGCCGTTTCCAGTTCAGATCCAGAAGCACGTCGGCCTCGGGGATTACGCGTTCGCTGCGTGCGGCGGCAAGCAAGCTGCAATAATAACCCCGCGACAGATATTCATAAGACTGGCACAGGTTGATGACACGCCGGTTTCGCACCCCGTGATCAAGCGCAAGATATTCACGCACCCGCATGATGCGCGCACCGGGCACCTGAAACGGCAGGTCTTTGAGGCGGTCAACAAGGATCAGCGGCGCACCGGTTGCGACCGCTGGCGACCGTTCAGTCGGGATGTCATACAGATCATGTTGCAGGCGAATGCCATTGGCACCGTCTTCGTAATAGCCGGGCAGGTCGGCAATCTGCTGATAGCCGTGGCGGTCATAAAGATTGCGGGCATTGCTGTTTTCAACGCGCACTTCAAGGCGGATACGGACACATCCGGCATCCATCGCAAGGTTTTCAAGACCGGCCAGAAGTTGCGTGCCCAGACCCTTGCCGCGCCAGTTATCGGAAATCGCCAGCGAATAAATGCGCGCGGTCGTCGTGTTGGCGCGCAGCAAAAGCAGGCCGTAGCCGACAATGTCGGGTTTGCCGCTTTCGCCGGCATCGGCGACCAGAAGACGGGCGGATGCCTGACGCAGGAAGCGCGAAAAGCCGGACCGCGAAATCGCGTCGCTTGTAAAGCTGCCGCTTTCAAGGGCGCAAAGACCATCCAGATCAGAACGGGTGGCGTTGCGGATGATGACGGGCAGGGACGGGGTTGAAGTCACGTTTGGAGTCAATGGGTGGCCTCCGGCTTTTGGGTGGCAACAGCAAACAGATTGCTTTCAACTTCGAGTAAGCGGAACAGTTTTTTCTGACAAGTGCGATTACCGATCACAGCCATGCCATTTTTTCATGCTGTTTGATCGTTGGTGCATTCGACCTGCGTATAGAATGAAAATATGGTAGACGCTTGGCAAGTGCCTTAAAACAATAAACGGATCGGCCTGTGCGATGAATGCGGCCGGACGTTACATAAGTCTATCGGGACCGAGTGAAGATATTGGGGACGTCGTTGGTGAATACGGATAAACGCTACAACCGCAAATCCAGATTGCGCGGCATTGGTGTTGTGTCTGTTTTGCTGATGGGAACGGCGCTTTCGGCCTGTTCGGGCGACAATGTTTTATCCGAATTTGGTTTCGGACAGGACAGCGACAGTGCCGCACAGGACGCCTTGGGCGCGAAAATCCCCTATGAAGTCCAGATCGAAGGTATCGACCCGCAGGAAGAAAAACTGTTAGCTGCGTTACGCGATGTCAGCACGTCGATCCGGCTGCAATCCCGCCCGACGCCATCGCTTGCCGGGCTTGAACGCCGTGCCGAGGATGATGTGGAACGGTTTGAAACCGTTTTGCGGTCATTCGGGTTCTATGACGGACAGGTATCTTTCAATATCCGCAAAGCCGAACCCGATGATCCGAATACACCGAACGGTGAAAATGGCGGGGAGAGCGATGACATTGTCAGTGCGGCAAGCGAACCGGCAGCCGGCGCGCCGGACAGTGCAGAACAACCCGATCCGGTTGATCTGGTTTATCAGATTGATGTCAATCAGCCCTATCTTCTGTCGGAAGTGAAACTGGTTATTGTCCGCCCGGATCATACAACGCGCCGCGAAGCCACGGACGAGGAACTGGAACGTACCAATCTGCATCTTGGGCAGCGTGCGGCTGCCGACCCGATCATTCTGGCCGAGCAATATGCGGTTGATTTCATGCGAGATCGCGGTTTCCCGCTGGTGGAAGCGGGCAAGCGCAAGGTCATTGCCAATACGGCGGAAAAAACCATTTCCGTGACGTACGAGCTGGTCACCGGACCGGAAGCCAATTTTGGCAAGGTCAGTGTCAAAGGAGCCGAGACCGTTGATGAGGATTTCATCGCCGGTTATCGCAGCTGGAAACCGGGGCAGAAATATTCCCCCGAAGAAGTCCGGACAACGCGCCGTGATCTGGCGCAATCGAACCTGTTTGACAGTGTGATTGTCAAGCCGGTCGGGCCGGTCGCCAAAAATGGTGAAATCCCCGTCGAGATCGAAGTGCGCGAACGCAAGCATCGTACAATCGGTGGCGGGGTTGATTTTTCAACCGCTGACGGGCCGGGGGCGAATGCGTTCTGGGAAAACCGCAACCTGTTCGGGGCGGGGGAACGGCTCAGACTTGGTATCGAAGGATCGGGACAAAGCCAGGGGCTTGAAGCGACATTCCGCAAGCCGCAATTCCTTAAGCGTCGTCAGGCGCTTGTGGCGGATGGATCGGCCAAGAATTACAGCACGGATGCCTATGACGGCGAACTGGTCGAAACCTTTGTCGGGGTTGAACGCAAGATTGGTGATTACTGGTCTGTCACGCTGGGCCCGACGGCGGAATATTCCGATTTGACCGGGGCTGATTTGCCCAACGAGCAATTCTATCTGGGTGGTTTGCGGGGTATTTTGCGGCGTGACAGCACGGATAACCCGCTTGATCCGACCGAAGGCAACCGGCTTGAATTTAACGTGTCGCCCTATACCAGTCTGAGCGGCCCGAGCGCACAATTCACATCCGTTTCATTGAATGGATCGCAATATTTCGCCTTTGACGAAGAAGGCGATTATGTCCTTGCAGGTCGGGGGCGTGCCGGGATGATTATTGGTGAAGATCGTTCGGATCTTCCGGCCAACAAACGGTTCTATTCCGGTGGCGGCGGATCGGTTCGCGGTTACGAATATCAGAAAGTCGGGCCACTTGACGAAGATGGCGATCCGCTTGGCGGGCGTTCGGTGCTTGAGGCCGGGCTGGAATTCCGGGCACGGGTTACGGAAAGCTTTGGCATCGTGCCATTTGTCGAAGGCGGTAATGTCTTTGAGGCAAGCGACCCCGACGACCTTGATCTGCTTTGGGCGGCGGGGCTTGGTTTCCGTTATTACACGGCGGTCGGCCCCTTGCGCTTTGACTTCGCAGTGCCGCTTGATAAGCGTGACAATGTTGACGACGATTTCCAGATTTATCTTAGCCTTGGACAAGCATTTTGACGTTGCCTGACGATCCCAAACCATCCGGAACCACCAAACGCGGAAAGGTTGCCAAATGGGCGCGACGTGGCGCGATTGCGTTTGCGTGCCTGTTGCTGCTGATGATCTCGATTGTCGGCATTGCGGGAACCGGGCCGGTATTGCGTGCGATAACGCCGTGGCTGAACACCACGGTGGCAGAGGCGATAGAGGGCGATTTCGAACTGGGCCGGATCGAGGGCAGCCTTTGGACGGGGCTTTCGCTTGACCGGCTGTCGATGTCGATGCCGTCAAATGGCCTGGCTGTGGAGGTCAGCCAGTTCGGGTTTGACTGGTCGCCGCTGGCACTTTTGGGTGGGACGCTTCGGATTGATCGGGTTGAAAGTGCCACGATTGATGTCGTTTTGCCCGATATGTCAGGCACCGAAGACCTGGCCGAGGAAGAAGAGAGTACGTCGGGCGGTTTTGCGCCGCCGCTTGCCATTGAACTTGGCAAGCTGGCGCTTGGCAATGTGCGCATTTCCGACCCGGCCAGTGGCAAAAGCTTTGAATATGGTCTAAGCGCCAGTGCGGCAATTCGCGAAAACCTTGAAGCGGCCTTGTCGCTTGATCTGCAACCGCTAGATGACAGCATCGACCATTTGAAGGCCGATATTGATTTTGACGGCGATGAACAGCGGTTGAAAGCCGACATTGACGGCAAGCTTGATCGTGCAGGGCTGGTCATGACCCTTGCCGGGGTGGCACCCGAAGATGCGCCAAATGTCACGATCAGCCTTAAGGGGGATGGCCCGGCGACAGGCTGGAAAGGGCGGATCGAACTTGCGGCAAGTGATCTGATGACGCTTGGTGGTGATTTGGGACTTCGGCTGGATGACAGCCGGATCGGGTTTGACCTTGATGGTGTTCTGGCAACGCAGGGCGACCTTGCCGGGCAGCTTCCTGAACCGTTGCGGGGCGATGTCGATTTGGGGATTGGCGGGCAGTTTGATGCGGATGCCAATATCCTTTCTATCACGCGCGGCGATATCGCGAAATCCGGGCTTGCGACGATTGGCGCGACGGCGGAAATCGATTTTGATGAGAGTACTCTTCTGGCCGATCTGCACGGTGATATTGATCCGGCGACATCGGGCCTGATCGAGGATGCCGTGACATGGGGCGGGCTTGATGTGGTCGCACATGCCCAAGGGCCGCTTGAATTGCCTGATGTGACGGTGATGCTGCGTGGGGATAAGGTCGTAACGCCGGTATCAACCATCGCGACGCTGGCACTTGATGCCGATCTTCGTGGTGACGGGGACGGGTTTTCTGTTCAAAGCCGGATCGATGTTTCAGGCAATGACTGGCAGGATGCCGATCTTGGTGCGATGCTGGGCAATGCGCAGCAGGTTGCCCTTGATGCGGCAATCGCACCGGATTTCAGCAAGTTTGCGCTTGGAGAAATCAATATCACAACGCCGGGCATTTCGGTTAACGGCAAGACCGATATCAATGACGTGATGGCGGTGACGGATGGCGAACTGATTGCCGATGTCGCAGACCTTTCGATCTTTGCGCCGATTTCGGGGCTTGATCTGCGCGGGACGGGGCAGGTTGCGATACGCGATCTGACATGGTCGGTTGAGCAGGGTGGTACGGCAAATATTGCAATCAAGGCCGATCAGTCCGGGTTTGGCATTGCCGATCTTGATCGCATTGTCGGGGCGACGCCAACCATTGATGGCAAGCTTGCGGTTAGTGATGCATTTGATCTGTCGATCACGCTGGGTCAGATTGCCACGGCGATGGTTTCCGGCCCGGCGCAGATCGATATTTCAAATGAATTCAGTAATTTGTCGGTTGATTCTGAACTTTCGGTTCAGCCCGGCGTGGTGCCACCTGATATCGGTGTTTCCATCGCCCCGGCGACGGTTGCGATCAATCTTGATGGGGATATCGCGGCACCGGTCGGGACCATCAAACTTTCAACGCCATCGGTTTTGGCCGGTGGGCAGAAGTTTGAAAAACTTGATCTTGTGAGCGAAATGCGCTGGTCCGATCAGGCGGTATTGTCGCTGATCAACAAGGCCGGGTTCGGGTTGATGGGCCGAAATTACGATCTGGCGGCTGATGTGGTTTTGCCCACGGATGGGTTGCGGGTTGATAACATTGCCCTGAGCGGCGAGCGGCTTGAACTTGTTGGTAGCCTGATGTTGCCAGATTACGCGGTGCCGATGCGTGGCAAGCTTTCGGTGCGTAAACTCGATGCCGCGATGCTGTCGGATTTCGGGGCACCGGTGACGAATGGTACGCTAACCGCGGATGTGGCGTTTGTGCCGAAATCGGGCCAGCAGCAGATTGATGTGAATGCGAACATCAAAGGCATTCGGTTTGCCGCCGAAGAAGGTGCGGAGCAACCTGCGATCGAGGATGTCGTTCTGGCGGGATCGATCCTGAACGCGTTTGAAGAGCCCGGTTTCGATCTGAAACTGAATGGTCGTGATATTCGTTTTGCGCCGCTGGCGGTGGACCGAGTTGTCACCGAAATCACTGGTGATATGTCGGCCATCGGGATTGCACTTGATGCCAATGGTCAGCTTCACGGCAACATCCCGGTCAAGCTTGATAGCGATGTGGAACTTGGTCTTTCAGACGGGATCAATGTCCGGGCAGACAGGTTGGATGCCGAAATTGGCAGCCAGACGATTGCACTTCGTGAACCGTTATTGTTTAGCCAGTCCGATGCCGGGCAGCAGAAACTTGACGCGGCATTGAATGTCGGTGCCGGGCAGGTAACCGCAAAACTTGATCATCGGCCAAAGCGCAATTTTGCCGCCAATGCGCGAATTGCCGACCTCGTTCTGGGGCCGTGGGGGGAGATGTTCGGGTTAAGCGGGCTGGATGGTACGATGAATGTGACCGCGGATATATCCGAAGCGTCCGGACAATTGCCGATTGCGACCGTCAAAGGCGGAATTGAAAACATCACGACTGCGGCTGTGAAGGATATGGCACCGTTTGGGATGGTGCTTGATCTGGCGTTGCAGGACGGTCAGTTTGACGGCAATGCTACCCTTGGCAATGAAGAGGCACAGATTGTCGAGGCGCGTGGTACCGTGCCTTTGGGTGTTTCCATCCTCAAACAGGATTTCACACTGGACCCCGATGCGCCGATTGATGCGCAGGTCAAGGTGGACGGCGAAATCGCACAATTCTGGCCTTATGTCCCGGCACCTGATCATGTGATGTCCGGGCATCTCAAACTGGATGTGGTTGCCAAGGGAACGCTTGATGCGCTTGACTGGAATGGCGATATCGCCCTGTCTGACGGGGCATATGAGCATCTGGAATATGGCACGCTGTTGAAGCAGATCACGATCAATGGTGACTTTGATCAGAACGGTTTGCGGGTGCCGGAAATTACGGCAACGGATGGCGGGAATGGCCGGATCAGTGGCTCGGCCGAGGTGACACTGGATGACGATCCGGTGGTCAGTTACAAGGCGGAGCTTAAGATTGATAACGCAGCCCTGTCGCGCAAGGATGAGCTGCAATTCTGGGCGGATGTGAACACATCTGTCACCGGGACCGAAAAAACCGCCGATATCAAAAGCAATGTAACGCTTCGCCGTGGTGAAGTGGACCTGACACTTGCGCTGCCTGCGTCGGTTTCGACCCTTGATGTCGAGAATATCGAGGACGCCAAGCAGCGCGAGGAAGAAGAGGAAAAGAAAAAAGCGGCATCGGGTTTTGTCGGCAATCTGGATGTGACGGTTGATATTCCCGGGCGTTTGTTTGTGCGCGGGCGGGGGCTTGATTCTGAATGGGGTGGCAAGCTTGATATCAGCGGGACAACCGCAGAGCCGGTCATTGTCGGGCAGTTGCAGGCGTTGCGCGGGCAGCTGGATATCATTGGCAAGACATTCGTGATCAAGGATTCCAAGATCACGTTTTCCGGTGCAACACCGCCCGATCCATTGTTGGACATTGAAGGGGTCTATACCACCGACGACCTGACGGTGACGGCCGGGTTCCAGGGACCGGCAAGCGATCCGGAACTGGTTCTGACATCCAACCCGTCCCTGCCGGAGGACGAAATCCTGTCGCAGGTGCTGTTTGGCAAATCGCAGGGAAGCCTGAGTGCGATTGAGGCGGTCCAGCTTGCCAGTGCGGTGAACGAGCTTTCGGGCGGGGGCGGCGGACTTGACATCGTCGGTTCGGTCCGTCGCTTTATCGGGGCGGATGTTTTGCAGGTGGGCGGCGGCGAAGATGGCCCGAACGTCAAGGTGGGTAAATACCTGACGGACGGGGTCTATGTCGGCACCAAGACCGGCACGACCCCGGGATCAAGCGGGGTCGAGGTCGAGATTGAATTGACGCCAAATATCAGCGTGACCAGCGAAACCACCGAAATCGACAGCAAAGCCGGTGTTCAGTTCCGGCTGGATTACTGATCAAGTTTGATATCGCTGATATCAACAAGCGCGCCGCGCCGTGAAATCACGCGACCAGCGACCTTTTGCGCAACGGCAATGGCGGCAGGCACATCGCGCCCGGCATTGCGGGCGGCAAGGTATGATCCGTTAAAGGAATCCCCGGCCGACGTCGTATCGACAATATCGGTGACCTTGGGCGGTGTTACGGTGCCGTTTTCGCCGTCCCTGATCGAATAGAAGGTCGGTTCACCACCGCATTTGACAACAACCTCGTCCGCGCCCAGCGAATGCCAGCGTTTGGCGGTGGCAGAGGGCGTTGCGTCGCCAAACAGCGCGCTGTCGTCGTCAAATGTCGGCAGGACGGTGTGGCAATGAGGCGCAATCGCCAGATAGGTTGCCATTGCATCGTCCTGATCGGCCCAAAGGCGCGGACGGTGATTGGTATCAAAGCAGACTTTGCCGCCCTGTTTGGCAAAATCCCTGGCAATGCTGATCAGGGTCTGGCGATCCTTTTCAGACAGGATTGCCAGTGTGATTCCCGAAAGATACAGGCAATCGAACCCGCCAAGCGCATCGCGCAACACGGTATCGTGGCCGCCCTGAAGCAGCTGTTTGGCGGCGGCATTATTGCGCCAGTAGGAAAAGCTGCGTTCCCCGGTTTCATCGGTCTGGATGGCATAAAGACCGGGCAGGGCGCCATCGATCCGTCGGACCAGTGTCGTGTCGATATTGTCGTTCTGCCAGGCGGCAATCATCGCGTCGCTATAGGGATCCGTACCCAGTGCCGTGATGTAGGAAACATCTGTATCAGGCGTTGCAAGCAGGCGGCTGGTGCGTGCCATATAGGTCGCACCATTAAGCGTATCACCGGCAAAGCCGAGATTGGCTGCGCCAAAAATGCTGCCGGGGGATGTTCCGGCAAGCTCGATCATGCATTCGCCGATAAAGGCAGTACGGGTCATTGGGGCCTCGATGGGGATGGTGGCGTGATTAGTCGCCGATAGGCTGGCGGCCGGTCGGCGGATTGAGAGTCAGCAAAGATGACCTGATCCGGCGAAGTTTTTCAAGTGTTCGGTCCGGCGTGCGCCGGGCAACCGCGGTGGCAATGATATCGATGGTTGCCAGAAAAACATGCCGGGTGGCCGTTGGCTTATAAATATCAGGGTTTTCAGGCATATCAATGCCAATCACAAGGTCGCTTTCGGCGGCAAGCGGACTTTGCGGGTGGGTCATCGAGATGACCTTTGCGCCATATTGGCGGGCAATGGCGGCACTGTGGATCAGTTCGGTTGGTCGGCCGCTGGTGGAGATGGCAAAAAGCACATCTTCCTCGCCAAAGGTCGATGCCAGCATGCGCTGAAGGTAGCCATCACTTTGGGCCTGTGCGGGAATGCCAAGGCGGAAAAAACGGTTGGCGGCATCAAAGGCAACCGTCGTGGAGCCGCCGCCGACCCCCATAAAGGCGATCTGGCGGGCATTGGCCAGAATATCGGCAGCCCTGTCGATTTCGGTGCTTGAAAGCTGTTCGCGCAGCAAACGCAGATTATCGACAATCACGCCCAGCACGTGATTGGAAAGCACGTCGGCGGCTGTTGTGTCGTCGGCAAGGTCCTCGGGCGCCAGATATTGCATGCTGACCGCAAGGTTCTGTGCCAGCCGTATTTTAAAATCGCGAAATCCGTCACAGCCAAGGGTCCGGCAAAACCGGATCACGGTCGGTTCGCTGACGCCAACGTTTTGCGCAAGATCGGAAAGGGCGATGGTGGTGACGTCCTGCAGGTGATCCTGAACGTAGTCGGCAACCCGCTGTTCACGTGCGGGAAAGGTACCGGCCTTTCGACGCAGGAGGCTGATGATATCGACAGTAGGTTGCATGCGAGCGTTCCGATCATTCTCGAATATGAGGTGCTGTTGTTGGCACCCCGCTGATAAATATCACTTTTTGGTTTGCTGGCGATAGCTTCGATCTTGGTCCCGAGATTATCCATCCTGCCGGATTTAACCGTAAAGCGGGTAGGGCGTTGATTGCCGAATTGTTTGATCGCCGTTGTTGTCTTCCGGTGGTTTTGGGTGGGTAGCCCAAACAATATAGGTAAAAATGTAGTTTAACTACCTATAATGTCATTGTTCGCGGATCATTCGTGGTGATATTTGCAATTATGACTCAAAAATATGTAGACAAGCTACAAAAATATCCTCAGGATGTAGAAAAATTACATAAAACATTCATCAGCGGAGAGATTAAGTAAGATGGCGCTGCGCCGTGTTGAAACCACAGCCGCAATGATCAGCCGGTCGCTAAACTGGGTGGTCGAACGTGTGATTGCCGTCCTGATGCTGGCCCTTGTGCTGGATGTCTGGCTGGGCGTGATTGATCGTTACATTTTCCACTGGCAACTGCCCTGGCCCGAAGAACTTGCGCGCTACCTGATGATCTGGGCGGCACTTTTGGCGGTATCGGCCGGGATTGCGCGGCGCGAACATATCGGCATCGGGATGTTTATCCTTAACGCGCCGATGCCCGTGCAGCGCACGGTTCTGTTCTGTGTCGATCTGATTGCGTTATGTGCATTTCTGTATCTGGCGATTTACGGCTTTGATTTTGCCGCGGGCGGTATGCGCCGTCAGGCGATGATCTTTGGCATGACGCTGGCACTGCCTTATGCCGCGGTGCCGGTTGCATCCCTTCTTGCTGCCATTCAGTTGTTGCTGGTCGCGCTTCGCGATCAGGGCCGCTTCGTTCCCATTGATCTGGCGGAGGGCGCAGAATGATCGTCGGTATTACTTTTGTCGTTCTGATGGTTCTGGGCATGCCGATCGGCTTTGCGCTGGGCGTTGCCGGGGTTATTGGCCTTTATGACATGGGCGGGGGCATGTTCCTTGTTCAGGGGCCAAGCAAGGTCTTTAACGGTCTGAACGTATTTCCGTTTCTTGCCATGCCGTTCTTTATTCTGGCTGGCGAGATCATGAACCATATCGGGATTACCAGTCGCCTTGTGCTGTTTGCGCAGGCGCTGGTCGGGCATTTTCGTGGTGGGTTGGCGCACACCAATATGCTGGCATCGGTTTTCTTTGCCGGACTGACCGGGGCGGCGACCGCCGATGCGGCGGCCTTTGGCAAGACGCTGGTGCCGGCCATGGTCGAACGGGGGTATCGCCGGGATTATGCCTGTGCGGTGACCGCAGCCGGGTCAATCATCGGCCCGACCATTCCACCGTCGGGATTGATGGTTGTTTATGGATCGCTGATGGGGGTTTCCATTGGCGGGCTGTTTGCCGCCGGTATCCTGCCGGGCTTGATGATCTGTCTGATCTGCATGACGGTGATTGCGGTAACCGCAAGGTCCAAGAACCTGCCGAAAAACGAACGTCGTGCGAACCTTCTGGAAATCTGGAAGATTTTCAAATCATCGATCACGGCCCTGATCATGCCATTGATCATTCTGGGCGGTATTCTGGGCGGGATTGTTACACCGACCGAGGCCGCATCGGTCGCCGTGGCCTATGCGCTGTTTATCGGTATTTTTATTTACCGTGCGCTGACCTTTGCTGATTTCTTCAAGATGCTGATCCGTACAGCCCGGGTGACGGGGGTGATTTTCATCATCATTGCCTTTGCGTCGATCCTTGGCTGGTGGCTGAGCTTCAACCGCATTCCGCAGGAAGTCGCGAGCCTTGTCCTGGGGCTGTCGTCTGATCCCTATATGGTCATTTTCATGATCGTCGCCCTGTTGCTGATGATCGGGATGGTCATGGATATCAATGCAATCCTGATCATTCTGGCCCCGGTTCTGGTGCCGCTGACGGTCCAGATCGGAATGGACCCGATCCATGCCGGGATCATCTTTGTTCTTGCGCTTAACATTTCCCTGATGACGCCGCCCGTGGGTGCGTGCCTGTTCGTGCTGTCGTCTGTTACGGGTGAAAAGCTTGAAAAAATTGCCGCCCAGCTTTGGCCGTTCCTTTTGGCTGAACTGGGTGTGCTGTTCCTGTTTGCCTTCTGGTCCGATCTTGCACTCGCGATCCCGCGATTGCTTGGTTTCAGGTAACCGGCGGCAATGAAACGCCCCGGTCAGGTCCGGACCGGGGCACCGAAAGGTGACAAGCGGACAGAAATAAAAGGCCTTAATCAAGGAGAGGTAGAATGAAAACGATGAAACGTTTGGGGGCTTTTGCCCTTGCGACGGCCATGCTGGCCAGCACGACGTCATTGGCCTATGCAGAGCCCAAGGTTCTGAAATTTGCCCATGACAACAAAATGGACCCGTTTGAAAACCCGGCGCATGCCTGCACCGCTGTTTTCGCCAACATTGTCGAAGCCGACACCAATGGCGAGATCAAGGTTGAGGTTTATCCGTCCAACCAGCTTGGTTCGGCCGCAGAACATGTGCAGATGGTCCGCGATGGTCTTATTCAGGCGACCCTGACCTCGACCGGGGCGATTGCATCCTATTATCCGCGTATCGATGTTCTGAACCTTGCATTCGCGTTCGACAGCAACGCATCGACCTATGACGTGTTTGATGGTC
Organism: Thalassospira lucentensis; assembly: GCF_032921865.1. Taxonomy (NCBI): domain Bacteria; kingdom Pseudomonadati; phylum Pseudomonadota; class Alphaproteobacteria; order Rhodospirillales; family Thalassospiraceae; genus Thalassospira; species Thalassospira lucentensis. The sequence continues at coordinate 4,095,817 of NZ_CP136684.1, read as the reverse complement.
CGTTTGGTCAGAAACTGGCAAGCGACATCGAAAACACCCTTGGCGATGTCAAGGTTCTTGGTTTCCCGGATACCGGCGGGTTCTTTGCCGTGACCAACTCCAAGCATCCGATTGCAACGCTGGACGATTTCAAGGGCATTCGTGTTCGCACCATGTCGCTGCCGTCGCATCAGAAAATCATGCAGGCACTGGGTGCCGAAGCCTATCCGATGGCGTGGGGCGAAGTTTATGCCGGTCTTCAGACGGGCGTGATCGATGGCCAGATGAACCCGGTTCCGACCGTGACCTTTGCCAAGTTCAACGAAGTGCAGGGGTATCTGACCCTGACCAATCACCTGTTCTCGCCTTACACCTTCATGCTGTCGAAAGCATTCTGGGATGATCTGACTGCCGACCAGCAGAAGATTGTTCGTTATGCTGCGCAGTCCTGCGTTGTTGCCAGCCGTGGTGTATCGCGCGTGATCGAGGCATCTGATCGTGGTCTTGCCGGTTTGACCGACAAAATGGAAATCACGGCACTGAGCGCAGAAGAGCGTCAGAAGCTTAAAGACGTGACCCAGCCGGTCGTGGTCAAACACGTTCAGGAATCCCTGGGCACGGAAGGCGTTGAACTTCTCGAACTGTTCCAGACGGAAGTCGATAAAGCCAACGCCCACCGCTACATGGAATAATCCATGCGCGTGCGGGTGGTGCTTCACCCGCACGCTTTTTTCTTTTGCACATAAAATATGATGATTACAAAGAACAAAAAGGATGGGGTCATGAGGATTTTTTGCGCCTCTATTGCGACCGAAACCAACACATTCTCTCCGTTGCGCACCGATTTTTCCGATTTCAAGGAAAGCTTCTATGCCCCGCCCGGACAGCATCCGGTGACCCCGACACTGTGCAGTGCCGTCTTTACCGAGGCGCGTGTGCGGGCGGCAAAGGAAGGCTGGGATCTGATCGAAGGGACTGCTACCTGGGCGGAGCCGGGAGGATTGGTCAATCGGGAAACCTATGAACAGTTGCGTGACGAGGTTCTGGGCCAGTTGCGTGCGGCGATGCCGGTTGATGCGGTTATTCTGGGCCTGCACGGGGCCATGGTGGCGCAAGGATATCTGGATTGCGAAGGTGATCTGATTTCGCGTATCCGCGCAATCGTTGGCCCCGACGTAATTATCGGTACCAGTTTTGATCCGCACAGTCATCTGACGGAGCTGCGTGTTTCCAACGCCGATATTATCGTCGCGTTCAAGGAATTTCCTCATACCGATTTCGTTGAAACCGGTCGTGCGGTTGTTGATCTGGTATTGCGCACATTGCGCGGCGAGATCAAGCCGATCAAGGCGGTATTTGATTGCCACATGATCGAAGTTCTGCCGACATCGCGGGAGCCGATGCGTTCCTTTATTGATCGCGCCAAAGCCCTTGAAGGAACGGATGGAGTCCTGTCGGTATCTTTCATTCACGGCTTTATGGCTGGTGATGTTCCTGATCTTGGTGCAAAGGTGATTGTGACCACCGACAATGATCCGGACAAGGCAGATGATATTGCCCAGCTTTTGGGGCAGGAGCTTTTCGGGTTCCGCGGGGTGACCAGACCCAGTTTCCTGACGCCGGATGCTGCTCTTGATCAGGCATTGGCAAGCGAAGCCAAACCCATCGTTTTGACCGATGTCTGGGATAATCCGGGTGGTGGTGTTCCGGGTGACAGCACGATTTTGTTGCGTGCGGCGATGGAACGCGGGCTTCGTGATTTTGCGGTGGGGACCATCTGGGACCCGATGGCGGTCCGGATTTGCATTTCGGCCGGCGAGGGCGCGACATTGCCGTTACGCTTCGGCGGGAAAACCGGTGCACATGCCGGGGCACCGATTGATGCCGAAGTGCGGGTGAAAAAAATCCGGCGCGATTCATGGCAATATTTCGGTGACAGCATCGTACCGTTGGGCGATTGCGCGGTGATCGAGCTTCCGGGTGGGGGCGAGGTGATCCTGAATTCCAACAGATCGCAAAGCTTCGACCCCAGCCTGTTTTCGAATATGGGAATTGATCCGTCTTCGAAAAAATATCTGTTTATCAAATCGACCAATCACTTCTACGATGCGTTCGCCAAGATCGCGGGCGAGATCATTTATGTCGATGTCCACGGACCTTATCCGTCCGATCCGAAAACCAACGGATATCGCCATTTGACCCGTCCGCTTTGGCCGATTGTCGATGACCCGTTTGCGGCCATCGCAAGCTGATTGCTGCCACCACCAGATTTGATAAGGACGCTGCCCCGATGACCGGAATGCCCCAATATCCCGAACTTGATACGCCCTGCGCGGTTGTTGATCTTGATACTGTCGACCGGAATATCGAAAGTTATCAGGCTTATTGCGACAAACACGGGATCGGGCTGCGCCCGCATATCAAAACTCATAAAATCCCTGCCTTCGCCGCCCAACAGATGAAGGCAGGTGCAATCGGGATCACCTGCCAGAAAATCGGCGAGGCCGAAGTGATGGCAGATGCCGGTCTGGATGATATTCTTCTGACCTATAACGTCTTGGGCGAACGCAAACTTGCACGTTTGCGTGCACTGTTTGACCGTATCAAAAGCCTTCGTGTAGTGGCCGATAATGCGGTTGTGGTTGAGGGATTGTCCAAGGCCTTTGCCAGCAGCGCGAAGCCGCTTGAAATCCTGATTGAGTGCGATACCGGTGGCGGGCGTTGCGGGGTGCAAAACCCGGCTGAGGCCGTTGAACTGGCAAAGAAAATCAAATCATTGCCGGGGCTCAGTTTTGCCGGGCTCATGACCTATCCGGCGACCGGTGGTGGTGCCAGGGTTGAGGTATTTTTTACCACGGCCATGAAGGAACTGGATGCGATTGGTATTGAATGCCCGGTGCGCAGTTCCGGCGGGACACCTGATATGTGGTTGGCCCACGAAGTACCGTCCGTGACCGAACATCGCATCGGAACTTACATCTATAATGACCGGTCCCTGATGGCGCGCGGTGTTTGCAAGGAAGATGATTGTGCGCTTCGGGTTTTGACCGAAATCGTATCCTTGCCAACCCCGGGCCGGGCGATCATTGATGCGGGGTCAAAGGTCCTGACATCTGATCTGCTGGGCCTTGAAGGATATGGCTATGTCGTCGGGTACCCCGATGTCGCGGTCAAATCGCTTTCGGAAGAACATGGCATTCTGCATTTTGATCCGGCGACACAGCCGTTCGAGATTGGCCAGCGGATTGAAATCATTCCGAACCATGTCTGTGTTGTCAGCAATATGCTGGATCAGGTGCATCTGGTGCGTGATGGCGATATCGAAACAGTTGATGTTGCCGCGCGGGGTTGCGTGCTTTAAGACCGGTTCCTATGTCGGATCATGGTTGGGCAGATAGCCGGTGAAACCGGTAATCAGCCATTTTCCATTCAGCTGTTTTTCGCAGTAATAATGGGTTTTCCAAAGCAGACGGTCGGTTGATCCGTCTGCTTTTTTTATCGTGCCGTTGAAATGTTTGCGCACCAGTGCACGGTTACCGGTGATATCGATTTTCGAAAGGTCGGTGGCCCGGAAAACACCATCAAACAGGTCTTCGGCATAGTCGATTTCCTGTGCGGCGATGGCCTGACGCAGCCATTCATCGCGATAGGCTGCCAGATCGGGGAACATCATTTTCCAGTCATCGGGATCGTCGGATTTGCAGGCATCGATGGCGTAAAAGCCGTCGGCCTTGAAGTCGTCTTTGACCATGGACCAGTCGGCTGCGACGAAGGCCGCAATATCGCGCGGCACCAGCATTTCCCAAATCTGGTTGCGATCCGCATCATCGGCGGGGAACGGGCTTTGGAATGTGCGGTTTCTCATGGTCTATCCAACTGATTTTAAAATTGATTTTCGATATTCTGCCATTGCCGTTCCCTTAGCGCAATCGAGACCGGCTGTTTACCAGCGGGAATTATGCTCCTGTGTGAAGCATTTGCAAAAACCGGGAAAATAAAGAAAGATTATCGGACAGGCATGATCTACCGATAATAATTCCGGTCCGGGCAGAGCAAACGAGGTTCAGATGAGTTGGGGTGGTTTTACCCTTGCCGAACTTGAATGGCAGTATAATCCGCGCGAAACCGTGCCGGAATATATGACCTGTTTTGATCGTTTTGTGCGTCTGTCCGATGACACGCGTGCCAGTGTCCGTCACATTACCGATATCCGCTATGGTGACGGGCCAAAGGAAACCATGGACGTTTACCCGGCGGCCGAGCCAGACGCACCGGTGCATGTGTTTTTTCACGGTGGCTATTGGCGAAGCCAGGACAAAAAAGATTATGCGTTTGTTGCCCGCGATCTGAATGCCGCGGGCTTTACTGTCATTTGCCCGAATTACGATCTTTGTCCGGACGTCACGGTTGCCGAAATTACCTTGCAAGCGGTCCGTTGCATGACTTTCATTTATCAGAATGTCGGCGATTTTAACGGGGACCGCGACCGTATCAGCATTTCCGGTCATTCGGCAGGCGGGCAGATTGTCGCACGCCTTGCGGCGCATCATTGGGAAGATACCCTTGATGATGCCAATCCGTTTTGTGCGGTTGTTCCGGTTTCGGGGGTTTTTGATCTGGAACCGATCCGTTTTACCAGCATCAATGACGATGTGCGGCTTAATGCTGCGACGGCGGCTGATAATTCACCGATGCTTGATGCTATCCCGCATGACGTCAAAATGATGGTTGTGGTCGGGAGTAACGAAAGCCCTGAATTTGTTCGCCAAAGTGATGCCTATGCTGCCTATTGCGGGCGCGAGGGATTGAAGGTCCCGGTCTATAAGGCATGGGGGGCGAACCATTTTACGGTGCTTGAAGAACTTTACCTTGGCACCGGTTCGCTGTTTGGGCATCTGAAACGCTTTTTGCAGCGTTAATAGGCCAACAGGCCAGATGTGGCGGGCAGATTATTCACCAGAAACAAAGTGAAAAACAGCGTGCGATCCTGTGACGCGTGTCCTTTGACGTGGTATAAGATATCCACGCTACCACGCTGAAATCGAAAATAAATTTACAGGAAGGCCCATGCGTTTCATCTCTGCCGAAGAAATCGATAAATTCGTCTCGCCCCGCGATCTGGTTGAGGCGCTCCGCAAAGGATTTTCCGAGGGCTGCGAAGCTCCGTTGCGAAGCCACTTCAACATGGAACGCAGCAATGAGGATGACGCGACGTTTCTGATCATGCCTGCCTGGCAAAAGGATGGCGCGGCCGGGGTCAAGGTTGCGGCCGTGGTGCCGGGCAATTCGGCGCGTAACCTGCCTGCGGTTTCGGGGACTTATATCCTGCTTGATGCCGTGACCGGGCAACCATCCGCCGTGATTGATGGCACCAAACTGACCACACGCCGGACAGCGGCGGCATCGGCATTGGCGGCAGACTATCTGGCGCGCAAGGATACGCGCGAAATGGTCATGGTTGGTTCTGGCGCAATGGCGCCCAACCTGATCAATGCACATGCATCGGTGCGTCCGATCAAAAAAGTCACGATCTGGAACCGCAATGGCGACAAGGCCCGCGCATTAGCCGCCGAAACCGCCACCCTTGGGTTTGAGGCGGTGGGCACGGATGATTTGGAAACGGCCTGCAAGAGTGCCGATCTGATTTCATGCGCGACACTTTCGACCGAGCCGCTGGTGCGCGGTGAATGGCTTCGTGAGGGGACGCATGTCGATCTTGTCGGGGCGTTCAAGCCGACCATGCGCGAAACCGATGATGCCCTGATGCAGAAATGCCGGATTTATGTTGATAGTTTTGAAGGGGCAGCGGCCGAAGGTGGCGACGTGGTGCAACCGTTGAATGCCGGATTGATTTCGAAATCCGATATTCTGGGCGATCTGTTTGGCCTGACGCGCGGTGAGGTCAAGGGACGCCAAACCGATGCAGAATGCACCGTTTTCAAATCCGTTGGCCATTCGCTGGAAGATTTCGTTGCGGCGGTTGCGGTTGTCGATGCCGTCGGGAAGGCTGGCAAATGATCAGTACCGATCTTTTTGCCCCGGAGATGCTGGAATGCTATCGCGGGACGGTGCCGCAGGACTGGATCGATTTTAACGGGCATGTGAATGTCGGTTATTACGTGGTTGGTTTTGATCTGGGATCAGTGGCGTTTCTGGATGGGGTCGGGATGGGGCGGACATATCCCGAGCGGCGCGGATTTTCGACCTTTGCGCTTGAAATGCACATTACCTATGACCGGGAAATTCATCTGAATGATCCGTTCGTGATCCATACGCAAATTCTTGATTGCGATCACAAACGCATTCACATGTATCATGAATTACGGCATGGGACCGAAGGGTGGCTTTCGGCGACCAATGAAATCATCACGATGCATATCGATATGAAAACGCGGCGTTCGGCACCATTTCCCGATGACATTCAAAAGACGCTTGATCTGATCCGTGATGCGCATCGTGATTTGCCGGTGCCAAGCGGGGTTGGGCGCAAGATCGGTATTCGCCGCGCAGGATGATGATAGTCATCCCTGAAACGATCAAACCCGCATCCGGTGATGCGGGTTTTTGCATTCAGGCGACCTTTACAAACAGCTTGCAGATTTCGCCGCTGTTATTGACGTCCTGATCCCGTTCATAGGTCAGGCCAAGTTTGGTCAGAAGTTTTAGCGAGACTGTATTGTCCGGCAGGGTATAGCCAAATATCCGCTCAAACCCGAGGGTGTCGTAACCATAGTCGATCAGGGCGTTGCTGACTTCAAACGCATAGCCCATGCCCTGACGGCTTTCGGTAATGGCATAGCCGATATCGGGCGCATCAAGGGTATCGCGTTTGACAAAGCCGCATAGACCGATCGCCATATGCGTTGCCTTTTCGATCACAATGTAAGAACCAAAACCGTGTTTCAGATAACTGCTGAGAAGCCGTTCATCGATATAGTCACGTGCGGCATCAAGATCCCGAATATTGCGATCCCCGATAAACCGGATCCAGCCCGGTTCGTTCAGCAGTTGCAGGATAAAGGGGGCATCATCATGGGTCGCATGACGGACAAGCGTTCTTTTGGTTTCCAGTATTGTCATACTGTATTACCCTTGGTTTCGTGGTGGCGGATACGCATGCTAACGCAGAACGTGTGTAAACAAATAACGAATTCGCGAAACACCGACGGCGGAGGTCCGATATGGCTGTAAGGCCAATTAAGCTTAGCTTTGAAGGTGCACTTGGTGCGCAGCTTTCGGCGCGGTTGGATTTGCCAACGGGGCCGGTTCGGGCCTATGCGCTGTTTGCGCATTGCTTTACATGCAGCAAGGACCTGACGGCGGCGCGCAAGATCGCGCAGTCGCTGACCATGCAGGGGATTGGGGTTTTGCGGTTCGATTTTACCGGGCTTGGCGGATCGGGCGGTGATTTTGCATCCACCAATTTCACATCCAATCTGGATGACCTGAAACGTGCGGCTGATTTCCTGCGGCATGAATTTGCCGCCCCCCGCTTGCTGATCGGGCATTCGTTGGGCGGCGCGGCGGTTTTGGCCGTTGCCGATAGCGTGCCCGAGGCAACCGCAGTTGCAACGATTGGTGCACCCGCAGATGTCGAGCATGTGACCCATAATTTCGCCGGTTACCTTGAAGATATCGAACGTGACGGGCAGGCCGAAGTTTCATTAAGCGGTCGACCCTTTGTGATCAAGAAGCATTTCATTGATGATCTGCGCGCCCATGATATCGGAAAATCGGTCGGCAAATTGCACAAGGCGTTGCTGGTGCTGCATGCGCCGATGGATCAGACGGTGGGTATTGAAAATGCGGCGCGAATTTTTGATGCCGCCAAGCATCCGAAAAGCTTTGTGTCGCTTGATAGTGCCGACCATTTGTTGCGTGATCCCGATGATGCGACCTATGCCGCGGAAGTGATCAGTGCATGGGCGCGGCGGTATATCACCGACGAAGAACCGGTCAACGAGGACGTGCCCGATGGGGCCGTGGTTGTCCGTGAAACCGGGCTTGGCAAGTTTCAGGCGATGGTTCTGGCCGGGCATCACAGGATGCTGGCCGATGAACCCGAGGCCGTCGGCGGGTTTGACAGCGGACCGTCACCTTATGATTTTCTGGCGGCCGCCCTTGGGTCATGTACGGTGATGACCATGCGGATGTATGCCGATCAGAAACAGATCCCGGTTGATGGCATTCGGGTGGAAGTCCGGCATGATAAAATCCATGCGACGGATTGCATGGAATGCGGGGCGGAATTCGAACAGAAGGGCGGCAAGATCGACCGTTTCGAACGGATCATTACCCTGCATGGTGATTTTACCGAGGAAATCCGCGAAAAACTGATCGCGATTGCCAATAAATGCCCGGTGCATCGCACATTGGAAGCCAAGTCGCTGATCGTGACCCGTGATGAGCGGGATCGTTAAAGCCGGTCTTCCTTGACGCAAAGTGCAAACAAAAACGCCCGGCGCAATCGGCCGGGCGTTTTATATTCGGGGCGGAAGTGACCGGATTACGGTTTTGCCGCGACCACGATGAATTCAACCAGATAGTCCGGGGTGGCAAGTTTGGCTTCGCCGCATGCACGGGCCGGGGTGTGACCCTGCGGGACCCATGCGTCCCAGATTTCATTCATTTTGGCGAAGTCAGCCATATCGGCCAGCCAGATGGTGGTCGACAGGATGTTTTCCTTTGACGCGCCGCATTCGGCCAGAAGCGCATCAACCTTGGCAAGGCATTCCTTGGTCTGGTTGGTAACGTCGCTGCCCGGTTCGCCAACCTGGCCGGCAAGATAGATGGTGTCGCCATGGACAACGGCCTGGCTCATGCGCGGGCCGGTGTGAAAACGCTGAATGCTCATCAAAGTCTCCTGATATCAAGATATGATTAGGTTTTGGTTGGTTTATGCGGCGTGATTATCACGTTTGGTAACGCCGCACCAGTCGGCAATGAACAGGGCAAGGACCTCGGTGACTTCCATCATGCTGGAAATCGAGACCCGTTCGTCAATGCCATGAATTCGTTCGGCTTTCGGGCCATAGCAGGTGGCCGGGATATTGCCGTAAATCTGGAAGAACCGCGCATCCGTTGTCGCGGTGGAGGCATAATTTTTGATCGCACTGCCGGTGACTTCGTGGTGGATGTTGCCGATCATCGTCATCATCGGATGGCTTTCGTCCATCACGCATCCCTCGGCCTGAAAACCGCGATAGGTGATCTCGAATTTAGCACCCTTGCAGGAGGGGTGATTTTCCATCGCACTTTGTGCAACCGCCTCGATGGTTTCGCGGACCTTGGATAATTCCATACCGGGATAGAACCCGACACGGATATCAGCCGAACAGACCGGCGGAACGGTCGATGCCCATTCACCGCCTTCGATCTTGCCCAGATTGAAATTCACCGGATGGATATGCGCGCCATAGGCCGCATGACGGTGGGTGGGGTGGTTCCAGATGTCTTCGACTTCTTTCAGGGTTTCGAAAAAGCCAAAGGCCGCCTCGATCGCGTTACTTCCGGCCGAGGTATCAAGCACATGCGCCGGACTTCCGGTGACATGAAGCTGAAACCACATCACGCCAAGCTGGGCGGTCATCAGCGTCTGGTTGAACGGTTCGGGAATGATCGCACAATCGGCGCGATACCCGGCATGCAGGCAGGCCAGCGCGCCATTGCCGGTGCATTCTTCTTCGACAACCGATTGCAGGATCACGGGGGCGGCGGGCTCAAGGCCCAGATCATGAAGGGCTGCCAGGGCATGGCAATAGGCAATGATCCCGGCCTTCATATCGCCAGCCCCGCGACCATAAAGCCAGTCGCGTTCGACATAAGGATCAAACGGTCCACGTCGCCATTGCGCCACCGGCCCGGTCGGCACGACATCGATATGCCCGTTTAAAATCAGGCTGCGTCCGGTTTGCTTTGCCGGTTCATGAATGCCGACGATATTTTCCCGTCCGCCATATTCTGTCGTAACTGGCGGGGAAAAGCCCGGTAAATCCCGCAATTCGTCAATATTGATCGCAACCCGTTCGACCAGAAGTCCCATATCGACGAAACGATCCGCAACCCAGTTCTGGGCGGATGTTTCATTGCCCAGAAGGCTGTCATGGCGAACCAGTGCGCACAGATCATCAATCGCACGATCCCGGCGATTGGCAACGCTACGGCGCAGTTCATTGCGATCAAAATGGGTCATGGCACGATTTCCGTATTCATCCTTACGCGGTTCGGACAAGGCCGGGGCGGGTGGCGGCAAGGGCATCTTCGGTCACGCCAAGTTTCACCATCCGGTCCGGAACGCCATCGCCGCAAATCAGGCTCGCGGCATATTCGCCCATGGCCGGGGCGGTTTGAATGCCATAGCCGCCCTGACCGGCAAGCCAGTAAAAGCCATCCGCATCCGGGTCGAATGCCGATACCGGATCGCCATCGGCAAAGAAGCTGCGCAGGCCAGCCCATGCTTCGCCGGGCCGATTGACCTTAAGCGTGGTTGCCGTCATCAGGCGGTCAATCGTGATGGCGATATCTAGTTCTTCGGGCTGGACATCATGGGGCATGGTAGGGGTGGCATCGGAAGGTGACACCAGCAGGCGCCCGGCGTCTTCCTTGAAATACAGGCCTTCGCCCACGTCTGACACCATGTGCCAGCCATGCGCATTGACATCAGATGGCAGATCAACCATCACCGCCGTGCGGCGTTTGGGGGTGATGCCCAGCGGTGTTACATCCGCCAGTTTTGCGATTTCATCGGCCCATGCACCTGATGCGTTAACGAGGATTTGTGCCTCATAGGTTTCGCCGCCCGCCGTGACCTGCCAACCAGCTGTGGTTTTTGCAATTGCGGTGACATCGGCCTTGACCACCAGATCACCACCAAGCTTTTTGAAATGACGGATGAAGCCCCAATGCAGCGCATGAACATCAATATCCATGGCATCAGTTTCAAGGGCACCGCACGCGATGAGATCGGTATTAAGGATCGGGATCAGTTTTTTGATGTCATCTGCTGTCAGGGGGACAACATTCGCGCCATTTGCGCGGCCTTCGGTCAGAAGTTCGTCAATCGCGCCTTCATTGCCGTGGGCGGCGGTCAGGATCACACCGCGCGGGGTCAGGATCGGATTTTCGGTGAAACCTTCGGGCGGGTTCAGGAAAAATTCCCGGCTGGCCGTCGACATTTTGCGGATGATCTGCGGGCCATAGGTTTCGCTGTATAGTGCGGCTGACCGGCCGGTGCTGTGATAGCCGGGCTGATCTTCGCGTTCGAGAACTGTGACGGACCTGCCGCGTTTGGCCAAAAAATAGGCTGCTGACATGCCGGCAATACCGCCGCCAATGATCAGGATATCGGATGTTTTCATTTGGGGCTCCCAGCGGTGGTGGCGTCAAAGGCGCTGATAAACTGAAAAAGGTTTTCAGCCAGTGTGTTACTGACATAACCACCTTCCTGCACTAGCACGGTTGGCAGTTTGAGGCTGCCAATTTTTTCACCGATTTTGGCAAATCCGCCGGGTGTCACGGCAAGTCCGCCAAACGGATCATCCGATGATGCATCCAGACCCAGTGCAATGACAACTGCATCGGCGCTGAAATGATCGATCATGGCAAGCGCGCGATCAAGGGCGTTCAGAAACGCATCATCACCGCTGCCAAGGGGCAGGGGATAATTATGGTTGAAACCAAGCCCGGCATCCTGTCCGCGTTCTTCGGCATGGCCCCAGAAAAACGGATAGAAATCGCGTGGATCAGCATGGATCGACAGCGTCATGACATCATCACGGGCATAGAAAATATGCTGCGTGCCGTTACCATGATGCAGATCCACATCAAGGATCGCAACCCGGTCATATTTGGCGCGCAGTTCCTGTGCGGCAATCGCGCTGTTGTTCAGGTAACAGAAACCACCAGCAATATCGCGGCTGGCATGGTGGCCGGGCGGGCGGCACAGGGCATAGGCCGATTGGGCATTTTCATCTCGGACACGGCGGGTGGCGGCAATCGCGGTTTGCGCACTGGCATAGGCCGATTGCCAGGTGGTTGCCGATATCGGGCAGGATGTATCGCCCATATGAAAACCGGCCTTGCCCGCCGGGGATCTTGGATAGGGGCCAAGCCGGTCAAACGGATGAATGCCGGGTACGACCAGATCAGAACCACCAAAAACCTTCCATTCGGCATGGATGGTTTGCAGGAATTTCAGATATTCCGGCGCATGAATGGCGGCAATCGGACCCATGCCGAAATCATCAGGGGTGCGCAAATCAAGGTCAAGCCGTTTGACGGCCGTGGTCAGGATTTCCGCCCGTTCGGGGACTTCGGGGATTGGCCGTGCTTCGCCTGCGACCATGAATGTCTGGCCGTGATGGCGAAGCTGATCGGCTGAGAAATAGGCATGCATCATGGGCGCCGCCTTTCGTTGGCTTTGCGTCGTGGTGTTGGTGGCAGTTTGTTATTTCCTAAAAGGCGACCTGATCGGCACCTTTCAGGCCCAGCATGGTGCGGGCTTCGTCCGGAGTTGCGATTTCAAGGGATAACCCGTCGAGAACTTCACGGATTTTGCGAACTTGTGATGCGTTGTCCGGGGCCAGTTCGCCCTTGCGCAGATACAGGTTATCTTCAAGCCCGACCCGGACATGACCGCCCATGGTGGCCGACATCGTGGCAAGCGGCATCTGATGACGGCCGGCACCCAGAACCGAAAACTGGTACTGATCGCCAAAAAGTTTGTCGGCGGTGCGTTTCAGATGGGCAAGGTTATCGGGATCAGCCCCGATGCCCCCCAGAACGCCCAGAACGAACTGAATGAAAATCGGACCCTTGATCAGGCCGCGATCAACAAAATGGGCCAGCGTATAAAGATGCCCGACGTCATAACATTCAAATTCAAACCTTGTGCCATTGGCATCGCCCAGATCGACCAGAATGGTTTCGATATCGGCAAAGGTGTTTTTGAATACGAAATCACGACTGTCTTCGAGAAATTTCGGTTCCCAGTCGTGTTTCCAGTCGCTGCGTCCGGCAAGGGCCGGGAACAGGCCAAAATTCATCGTACCCATATTCAGCGACGCCATTTCGGGCGCGGCCTGCTTTGCCGCCCGAATACGGTCCTTGACCGTCATGGTCATGCCGCCGCCGGTCGAAATGTTGATCACCGCATCGGTAGCCGATTTGATGCGTGGCAGGAATTGGTCGAAAACAGCCGGTTCTGGGCTTGGAAACCCGGTTTCGGGATCGCGGGCATGCAGATGCAGGATCGCAGCCCCGGCATTTGCCGCCGCAATTGCCTGATCGGCAATCTGGTCGGGGGTGATTGGCAGATGCGGGCTCATGGACGGGGTGTGAACCGATCCGGTGATTGCGCAGGTGATGATGACTTTCCGGCTCATGCGAAGGCTCCGGCACGGGTGAGTTCGTCCTGAAGGTCGCCAAGGGCGGCGCGCAACGGAATGAGGATGTCGTCAAACTGATGGGGTGTGATCGTCATGGGCGGGCAGACCATCACATGATCACCGCGATAACCGCCGCGGGTGCGACGCCAGTAAATGATCAAGCCCTTGTCATAGGCAATATCCACAAGGCGGGCAGCCGCAAGATGTTTGGGATCAATCGGTTCCATGGTTTCGCGGTCTTTGACCAGTTCGACCGCAAGAAGTAATCCAAGGCCACGCACATCGCCGATAAACGGAAAATCAGCGGCAAGTTTGCCAAGTTCGGCCTTTAATCCCGCCCCGCTTTGGGTCGCATTTTCCAGAAGGTTGTCTTCGTCGATGACATCAAGAACCGCGTTGCCCGCTGCACAGGCCATCGGATTTCCGGCATAGGTATAACCGTGAATAAACCCGCCATGATCAAGAACCGGTCCGACAATACGATCAGGCGCAATCATCGCCCCCAGCGGGGCATAACCGGCAGCCAATCCCTTTGACACGGCCAAGATATCCGGCGTGATGCCCCAATGTTCGGCAGCGAAATATTTGCCGGTGCGCCCGGCACCCGTCATGACCTCGTCATAGATCAGAAGAATGCCGTATTGATCGCAGATTTCGCGGATACGGGCATAGTAGCTGTCAGGCGCGACCAGTGCGCCGGTCGCAGCCCCGCCAACCGGTTCCATGATGAAACCAAGAACAGTTTCCGGACCCTGTTTGAGTATTTCGGCCTCTAACATGTTGGCGTATTTCAGGCCGCGTTCATGATCAGTCAGATCATCGTGATCCAGATAGCAGGTCGGGGCCGGGATTTTCGGTTGATCGACCATCATCGGGGCGAAGGGCGCATGCATTGGCGTATAGCCGGTGATGGCAAGCGCACCAAGGGTTGAACCGTGATAGCTGGGGAAACGCGAAATGATCTTGGTCCGCTGGGCTTGCCCCTTGGCCAACGCGTATTGCCGGGCAAGCTTGATGCAGCTTTCGACGGCTTCGGACCCGCCGGAGACAAAGAATACCCGTTCAAGATCGCCCGGTGCGCGTTCGGCCAAGCGGAATGCCAGATTTTCGGCCGCATCATTTTCAAAATGCAGGCGATAGGCGAAACTGGCTTTTTCAAGCTGCGCATTCATTGCGGCAATCACGCGCGGGTCGCTATGGCCGATATTGCTGACCATCGCACCGCTGGAGGCGTCGATATAGCGTTTGCCATCGACATCCCACATATAGACGCCCTTGGCACGGTCAATCAGCGGCCGGCGCGAACGGCTTTGATAAAACAGGCGGGATTCCCGGTTATGGCCGGTTTTGTTGGGGGTATCATGCGTCACTTCGGGTGGCACTCCAGATCCGGTCAGTCGTGATGACCGGGCAACAACACACAATTTCGGGCGGCAATGTGCATGAACACATCGGCACCTTCGTGATGGGGGCGGGCATCAATCGGGTTGATCACCTGCCAGTCACGACCATTGGCCGTGACGAAATAGCGGGCCTGCTGCCCCAGATAGTCGACCGTTTTGATCCTGCCGGGGATGGCGATCACACCGTCTGTGGCACCATTCTGATCCGATAGCCCGATTTTTTCAGCGCGGATAACGGCGCGAACATCTTTTGATCCGTTGGCTTTGGCAGTCTGTTCGGATGTCGTCAGCAATGTTTCCCCACTTTGCAGGGCGACATTGGTAAAGGCCGCATCCGGTGCGCCAAGGGCGGCGGGAATGATATTGGAATGCCCAAGGAAGTCGGCAACAAAGGCCGATGCGGGATTGTTATAGACTTCTTCAGGTGCGCCTTCCTGTTCGACAACACCATTATTCATCACCACCAGCTTGTCGGACATGGCAAGGGCTTCGGACTGATCGTGGGTCACAAAAACCGTAGCAATACCCAGTTCGCGCTGAATGCGTTTAAGTTCGACCCGCATTTCTTCGCGCAGGTTGGCGTCAAGGGCGGATAGCGGTTCATCAAGCAACAACACATCGGGTTCGATCACGATGGCGCGCGCGAGCGCAATGCGCTGCTGTTGTCCGCCGGAAAGCTGACTGGGATACCTGTCGGCGACATGAGGCAGTTGCACAAGATCAAGGGCACGATTGACCTTTTCCCGGATGTCGGATTTGGACACTTTGCGGTATTTCAGGCCAAAGGCGATATTGTCGTAAATCGATTTATGCGGGAACAGGGCGTAGTTCTGAAACACCAGTCCCAGATTGCGTTTGTGGATCGGCAGGGCATTGACCCGTTTGCCACGGATCAGCAAATCACCCTCGGTAATGTCGGTCAGTCCGGCAATCATGCGAAGTGTCGTGGTCTTGCCGCAACCCGACGGACCCAGAAAGGTCACGAAACTGTTGTCAGGCACGGTCAGATCCATGCGCTGCACGGCGGTAAATTCGCCGTAACGCTTGACGACATTTTGCAGTTCGACCGCATTTTCGATGTCAGCCATCACAAATAACCCTGTCAGAAAAAGGCGGTGGTGCCCCGGTCGCCAGTTTGAAACCAGCGACCGGAGATCCGGTTTATGCGATCAGTCCGGCCTAGTAGCCGCGCTGAACCCGCGAGAAGGTTTTCGACCAGTCGGCTTCGTGTTCGTTCCAATAGGCCGGATCAAAGAAGCTGAGTTCCTTGAGTGTGCCGGATGGATCAAACGCGGGCAGGGTCGGGATGACTTTGCCGAGTTCGACTTTCTGCGGGTCAAGGGCAGGCGGATAGCTTTGGCCTTCGGCAACCGCAATCGCGACTTCGGGTTCAAGCATGAAGTTCAGAAGTTCTTCACAGGCGGCCATCGGGCTTCCGCGCAGAACGAACAGGCATTCCTGCCAACCAAGACCGCCTTTCGGGTCGTGATAGCCGATATCGTGGCCCTGATCCTGCAATGCCTTGATGCGGCCGGACCAGCCTTCGGTGACATAGATTTCTTCTTCGGCCAGAAGGCTCATCAGTTCGGCCCCTGAGCTCCAGTATTTCAGGGCGAGATCGCGATGGGCACGGATCATGTCCCAGACGGCATCGATATCCTTGATCGCATTCGGGTCCTGATCGGATTGCAGGGCACCGTACCAGACGCGGGTTTTCCATTCACCCCAGCCGCCGATCTTGCCCTTGTAAGCTTCATCGACCATCAGCTTGGCACCTTTGGCCTTGGCTTCATCATCGCTGATATATTTGCGGTTATAGGCAATGCCGGTGGTGCCGTAATCATACGGGACTGCCGAAATGGTGCCACCGGTGATTTTGCGCAGCGGTTCGATCAGGCCGGGAATAACGTTTTTGAGGTTCGGAATATTGGCTTCGTTCAGCTCGGACGTCAGTTCCAGCCCATGATAGCGGGCATAGTCAAACACACCCGACAGGTGGGCAAGGTTGAACTCGCCCGGTTGGCCGGCCTTGACGCGGGCGACATATTCATCCGCCCCGCCAAAGGTGCCTGATACGACCTTGATACCGGTTTTTTCGGTATAGGGGGCGAAGGCATATTTTTCGAATGCTTCGGATACCACGCCGCCCCAGCCGTCAAAGCGGACCTGTTCTGGTGTTGCGGCAAGGGCGTTGCGGGCCAGCATGCCCATCGGGCCACCGGTGATCCCGGCGGTGACACCCGCAGCCCCCAGAATGGTCAGGAAAGTGCGACGGTTGATATCGCCGTCTTTAAGGCGGGTGAGCAGGCGTTCATAGCGTTTCGTCTCGTCCATTTAGGCCTCCTGATAAAGGTTTTTATCCGTTTTCTTGTCGGTCTTATGGTCTTCTTTTGGGTCTTGTTGTTGGTTTTGGCGGTTTCCCGCGGTATCTGGTTGTGCGTTATGCTGTTGTTTTCTGTGCCCGTATTTTTTGCGCAGATGCCACACGCGCGATTGCGGTCGCAATCAGCGGCAAGGCAATGGTGAAAATCACCATCACTGCCCCCAGTGCATTGATTTCCGGGCTGATGGAATTGCGCAGCATGGCAAAAATCTGGGTCGGGACAGTTTCGACACCGCCCGGTTTCCAGAACAGGGTTCCGGTGATGTCGTCAAACGAGATGGTGAACGAAAACAGCATCCCGGCCATGACGGCCGGCATCATCAGCGGCAGGGTGATTTCAAAGAATGTCTGGATCGGTGTCGCGCCAAGGCTCATGGCGGCTTCTTCGACGTCGCGCCGGATTGATACAAGGCGCGCCTGAACCACCAGAACCACGAAGGGCAGGGTAAATACGACATGTCCCATCAAAAGCAGGCCAAAGCTTTTGGGCATCGACAGGAATTGCAGAAACAGCAAAAGAGCCACAGCCAGGACGACTTCAGGTATCAGGATCGGAGCAACCAGAAGCGTCGAGATTGAGCGCTTCCCCGGAAAATCGTACCTGACCATGGCAAGGGCTGCGAGCGTGCCCAGTGTCGTTGAAATGGCACTGGTCAGCGCGCCGAGTATCAGGGACGTTTTGAATGCCCGTACAATCGCATCATTGTTCCATAATGCTTCGAACCAGCGCATGGAAAAGCCTTCGATCGGGAAGGCGCCGAACTGGTTGGCATTGAAGGCCAGCAGAATGACAACCGCAACCGGCGCAAAAAGAAACAGATAAACAAGGATGGTTGCGATACGGATCAGGGACCAGCCGGACATCATTACATTCCCCCTATTTGAAGCTTTTGGCGATCTGATCGACGCCAAGATAACGGGTGTAAATGACAACCAGCGCACCCAGAAGCGCCAGCAGGACAAGCGAAAGAGCGGACCCCAGCGGCCAGTTAAGCTGTGTGACGATGGCCTCGAACACGAGATTGGCAAACATCGCGTCACGCGGGCCACCCAGAACAATCGGGGTGATATAGGTGCCCGCGGCCAGCACGAAACATAACAGGGATCCGGCAGCAAGACCGGGGAAGGACAGCGGCAGGGTGACTTCGCGGAAGGCCTGCCAGCCGGTGCAGCCAAGGCTTTGAGCGGCCTCGGTCAGGTTTTTGTCAATACCATCCAGACTGACATAGACATTCAGGATCATGAAGGGCAGCAGATAATGCACAAGGCCCAGAATAACCGTGGTCTGATTATAGAGCATCTGGATCGGTTCATCGATGATGCCAAGCGACAGCATCAATGTGTTGAGCGCGCCCGAAGTGCCAAGGATGTTGATCCAGGACATGGTGCGGATGATGTAGCTGATCCAGAAGGGCAGCATCAGCATCAACAGCAGGAACGTTTTGGATTTCATCGGCGTGTTGGCGACGAAATAAGCCGGGATATAGCCAACCAGCGCACAGATCACCGTGGTGTAAAAGGCAATGGCAAAGGTCTGAAACAGAATGTCGCGGTAAAACCGGTCGCCAAGGACTTCGACCCAGTTATCGAGATAAAACCCAACCTGATCGGCACCGGTTGCGGTGCGCAGCCAGAATGAATAAACCACGATGAACATCATCGGGATGATCAATAACAGCGATATCGTCGCCAGTGACGGCGATAGCAGGACCCAGGGCGTTCTGCGTGCCCCGGCTACATCTGCGGCCATTTTTGCCTCCCGTTATTGTGCTCTGGCAATTGCCTGCCATGCGCGGTTATCTGGCCGTGAATGAATATGTCTGACCATTTCACCCCAGACTTGCACATAGCGCAAATAGATAAGTAGAATGGATTGCATAGCCAATTGCTATGGGTGAGGAAATGAGCGACCTTTTAAAACGGCAATTCGACTGGAACCTGTTGCATACCTTTACAGTGATTGTCGAAGAACGGTCGATCACCGGGGCGGCCAACCGGCTGCTTTTGCGCCAGCCCAGTGTCAGCAATGCGCTTAAACGGCTTGAAGATCAGATCGGTGCACGTCTGATTGACCGGGAACGCGGCCGGTTTGAGGTCACCGAACAGGGATTGGCGCTTTATCATGAATGCCGCGAAATTTGCGGGGCGATTGGTCGACTTTCCGATGTGATGTCGGACAGTGGCAATCAGCTAAGCGGGCATTTGCATTTGTGGCTGGCAAGTCACGTGGTGTTTCCGCCGCTTGACGATGCGTTGTTTGAATTCAATCGCGAACATCCCGAAGTCACCTATGAAATCAATGTCGCGACATCCGCCCATGTCACAAGTCAGGTCCTGTCCCAGCAGGCAAGTTTCGGCATCTGTCTGGTGAATGAACAGCATCCCCGGCTGGAATATCGCAAACTGTATCGTGAACATTTCGGGTTCTTTTGCGGGCCGACACATCATTTGTTTGGCCGGGAAAACCTGACACTTGCCGATTTGCGCAACGAGGCATTCGTGTCGTTTTCCACCGATCAGCTTTCCGATGCGCTGGCCCCGGTTGCGGTTTTACGTGCGCGCGAAGGCATGAAAGGCAAGGTGATCGCCACCAGCCCACATCTGGAAGAAGTGCGCCGCCTGATCAATGCGGGGCTTGGGATTGGTCCGTTGCCGATCCATGTCGTGCAAAACGCGATGGAACGCGGGCAGTTATGGCGCCTGCCACCCTATGATGCGCCACCCGCAATTGATATCTATCTGGTGACCAATCCGCGCATGTCGCTTGGCCGGGCGGAACGGTTTTTCATTGATAACCTGACCGGGCGGCTGGGCAGTGCGCCGGATGGTTATTTTGTTTATCCGTAAACAGGACGTGATCGGGGCTTGCGGATTGCGGGTGTTTGCGCAAGCATGCGGCCAAGCACAGACCTGAAGTGAACGGGATAGAAGATGAAGCTGGTTTATTTTTCCTGGGTCAAAGACCGTATCGGCATGGCCGAGGAAGATATTGAACTGCCGGAAAATGTGAAAACCGTTGCCGACCTTCTGGCATGGATGCCGGGCAGGGGAGCGAATTTCGCCGATGCGCTGGCCGATCCGGCTATTATTCGGGTGGCAGTTGATCAGGAATATGCGCAAGGCGATCGCGATGTACGCGGTGCGAGTGAAATCGCGCTGTTCCCGCCGGTAACCGGTGGCTAACTGTCGTTCGACGCATCTAGTAGGTATTGGCACATAAACATGATTAATTCTCGCTTGGCGGCATCATTGATTGTCTCAGTCGTTTGCATTTTACGAGCAGGCACCAGAGTTTCGTAAGTCAAGAAAGAATGATTTCCGGTTTCATTTTCAATGCGGGTAACCACAATTTTTCTGTGATGATAGCCGGGTTTAGTACGTAGTCTTTTTATCGGAAAGACTTGTGTCTTCTTAAACTTGAAAGTCGTATTGAGGGGCGGGAAGTCAAGTTCTAGCTGCAATCCAGACTGCATAACTATCCCCTTTTCGCCAAAAAAATGGGCGGTTGATAACCAATCAACCGCCCAAATTATCCGCACTCTTGTGCGATGCGAATTATTCTATCACAGATGCCGTTTGCGTCAAACTTTCAAAAAATTCCTTGCGGCCCAATGTGCCGGAAATGCGTCCCTCGCGGGTAAGCAGAACGGGGTTCTGCGTGATGCTGCGCATTTCGATCAGGTCTTTGAGAAGCACGGTGTCATCGGCAACGAAGATGACCGAATTGTCGGTCCCGTCCAGATCGTCCGGCAATTCACCGGTATAGTTGATCAGTCGCAGCTCGCCCCGTTTACCGTTATGGGCGGCCTTGATGATGCCGTCCTGAAGCGTGATACGGATATCTTCGTCCTCGACAGGAAGTTCGCCGGAATCGTTGCGCTGGTCCCTGTCAACACGATGCATGATGGCGCGACCGCGCAGGATATTGACCGGGTTCATATGGGCGACGAAATCGGCGACATATCCGTTGGCCGGACGAAGGGCGATGTCTTCGGGCGTGCCATGCTGCACGACATAGCCACCTTCCATGATAGCAATTGAATTGCCAAGTTTCATGGCCTCGTCCAGATCATGACTGACAAACAGGATGGTTTTATTAAGCTTTTCCTGAAGATCAAGAAGCTCGTCCTGCAGGCGGTTACGGATCAGCGGGTCCAGGGCCGAAAACGGTTCGTCCATCAAAAGGATCGGTGCATCGGTGGCAAAGGCACGGGCAAGGCCGACACGCTGTTGCATGCCGCCTGAAAGTTCGTGGGCATATTTACCCGCCCACTGATCCAGCCCGACAAGGGCCAGCTTTTCCCGGACGATTTCACGGCGTTCCTTCGGTCCCATGCCGTCAAGCTCAAGGCCAAAGCCGACATTGTCTTCGACGGTGCGCCACGGGAACAGGCCGAATTGCTGAAAGACCATGGCAACGCATTTACGCCTAAGATCGCGCAGCGTATTGGCATCGCAACTGGTGACATCGACCATCCAGTCACCGTCATGTACCCGAAGCGATCCGCGTGAAACGCGGTTAAGCCCGTTTACACAGCGCAGCAACGAGGATTTACCCGAGCCCGAAAGCCCCATCAGAACGCAGATTTCACCCTGCGGGACATCAAAGCTGACATTGGCAACGCCAAGGATATTGCCGGTTTCCTTGGCTATTTCATCACGGTTTTTACCGGCGTCGAGGAGGGCCAGCGATTCCGCCTGCTCGTCCCCAAAAATGACGTCGATATTATCAAATTCAACAGCATTGCTCATGATTACTGCCCCGTATTTTCAGATTTGTCGCGGCGGCAGATGCGGTCCAGCACAATGGCCAGGATCACAATTGCGAGGCCTGCCTCGAACCCTTGGGCGATGTTGACCGTGTTAAGGGCACGAACAACCGGCTTTCCAAGGCCATCGGCCCCGACAAGGGCGGCAATCACCACCATGGACAGTGACAACATGATGCATTGGGTCAGGCCCGCCATGATCGATGGCATGGCAGATGGCAGTTCGACCTTGAACAGCAATTGCCGTGGCGTACAGCCAAAGCTTTTTCCTGCTTCGATCAATGCCTTGGGCGTGCTGGCGATACCAAGATGCGTCAACCGCACCGGGGCGGCGATGGCAAAGATCACGGTCGAAATCAGACCGGGAACCACGCCAAGACCAAACAGGATCAGGGTCGGGATCAGATAGACAAAGGTCGGGATCGTTTGCATCAGGTCAAGAACCGGACGCAAGGCCTGATAAAGCCAGGGACGATGCGCGGATGCCACGCCAAGCGGAACCCCGATCACCATGCAGAACAGCGTCGCATAGATCACAAGTGCAAGCGTTTCCATGGTGGCTTCCCAATAGCCAAGATTGACGATCAGAAGCAGGGAAAGGACGGTAAAGGCCGTCAGTTTCCATGATCTGTGCAACCATGCAGCCAGCACACCAAACAGCGCGATGATCAGAAACGGCGGTAACCAGACCAGCAATTCGACTGTGTTTTCGATAATGAATTCAAGAACGTCCGAGATGGTGTAAAACACGAAGTCGGCATGCTCGTTAAGCGCATCCATCAGGGATGCAATCCACCGTCCCAGCGGAATTTTAGTTTCCGTGAGCCATTCCATTGGATTTTTCCATTATTTGAACAAAGAAAATGTGCCGATACGCTGCCATTGATGGTGGCAACGTACCGGCATTATGAATTCGAAGCTGGACCCTAAAGACCGAGTTCATCTTTGAGCGCTGCCTTGGCATCGCCACCGTCAAAGGTGGTGACGCCATCAAGCCAGGCCATCGCGGCATCCGGATTGGCTTTGAGCCATGCGGTTGCCGCTTTTTCCGGATCGGTGCCCTCGTTCAGGATGGCATCCATGATCTGGTTTTCCATATCGAGGCTGAATTTCAGGTTGGTGACGAATTTACCGGCATTCGGGCATTCGTCAGTGTAACCGGCGCGCACGTTGGTATGAACCGTGGCCCCACCGAAATTCGGGCCAAATACGTCATCGCCACCATCAAGATAGGCCATGTCATATTTGGCATTCATCGGGTGCGGTTCCCAGCCAAGGAAAACAATGAATTTGTCACGTGCCGATTTGCGTTTGACTTCGGCCAGCATGCCTTGTTCGGAAGACTCAACAAGTTCAAAGCCTTTGAGGCCGAACTGATCATTGTCGATCATGTCCTGGATCAGGCGGTTGCCATCATTGCCCGGTTCGATACCGTAGATTTCGCCATCAAGATCGTCCTTGAATTTGGCAATGTCGGCGAAATCCTTGAGGCCGGCATCATAAGCATTCTTCGAAACGGCGAGGGTGTATTTGGCACCTTCAAGGTTGGCACCGGTACTGACGACGGTCTTCTTTTCCAGATAAGGCGCAATGTCTGCAGCCATGGTCGGCATCCAGTTGCCGAGGAAGACGTCAACGTCCCCGTTGGCAAGGCTGGTGTAAGTGACAGGAACGGAAAGAAGTTCGGTTTCAGCGTCATAGCCAATGGCTTCAAGGATAACCGATGCGGTTGCGGTGGTCGCGGTGATGTCGGTCCAGCCAACATCCGAGAAAGTTACGGTCTTGCAGACATCGCTATCAGCCGCCTGTGCACCGGCCGCCCCCAGAAGGGTGGTGGCAATGACAGTGGTGCCAAGAAGACGGCCGATGGTGGAACGTGTGGTCATGTTTATGGTTCTCCCTTGTGTGGACCTAGCGGTTACTGATGGTGGCAATAACGCCGCCATCAGACTTTCGGTTCCGGAGGCCAGACGCATGTGAGGCGATGCGCATTTGACACCGCGAGCATTCGTCCAAAACCATGTGATCGGGTCCCCTGAACCCGGTCACATAGACCGGAATAATCATAAAAACAGCCGTAAAGCCGCGCAACCAAGGCACTTTCCCTGAGAACGTCGCGCCACAAAAGACGGCGTTTTTTATTGATTGATTGTTCAATTAAAATACAGCATATTCCCCCAAGGTCAATTGCGAAGGGCGAAAAAGTCGCATTTGCGTCACCAGACAGGCCTAAGTCCTTCGGATCGCTTAGAATTGGATTAGTAATGCCCAAGGTTGGAATGCAGCCTGTACGCCGCAGGCAACTGATCGATGCCACGATCGAGACCATTCACCGCTTTGGTTTTGCCGATGCCACGATCAGTCGGATTGCCGGGGCGGCGGGAATGTCGTCGGGGATTATTTCGCACTATTTCGGCGGTAAAAATGCGCTTCTGGAAGCAACGATGCGGTTTTTGATGCAGGAATTGCGCAGCGATTTCCTGGACCGTGTCGCGAAGGCAAAAACACCCCACGAACGCCTTGAAGCGATTGTTGATACCAACTTCAACGAAGAACAATTCACGCCGCAGGTGATTGGTGCGTGGTTGTCTTTCTGGTCGCAGGTGCCGTTTTCCGATCCGCTGCGCCGATTGAATGCGGTCTATTTCAAGCGACTGGCATCTAACTTACGCCATGAGTTGCGCCGCCTGACAACCGATCAGCGGGCCGAAGAAATTGCTGCGGTGACTGCTGCCATGATCGATGGCATCTGGGTGCGATCCGGTTTGACGCCGGGACGAGCCAATGTCGCCGTGGCGCGCAAGATGGTGCTGGATACCATGCACCTGCATCTGGCGAGTTCGCCCGCGCGCTAGTCAAGAAACATACACTTACAAAAGGGCTACCCGATTCCGGTGTGGCCTGCAGGAGTTTCGACATGAGCCTTTATCAGATCCAGAACTTTATCAATGGCAAGAAAGACGCCGGTTCAGGGGCGGAAATGGTCACGCTGAACCCCGCAACCAACGCGGTACTCGCCAAAGGTAAGGAAAGCACCGCGGCCGATGTCGATGCCGCAGTGAAGGCCGCGCGTGCCGGGTTTGAAATCTGGAAAAACATGCCTGCGGCCGAACGGGCGCGGGTTCTGTTCAAGGCGGCCCAAATCCTACGTGATCGTAATGATGAACTGGCACTGGTCGAAACCCGTGATACGGGCCGTGCCATTCAGGAAACCGAAATCGTGGATGTGATTTCCGGTGTCGAGTGTCTTGAATATTTTGCCGGTGTGGCCGGAAGCCTATCGGGCGAGCATATCGATCTTGGCGGCAATTTTGCCTATACGCGGCGTGAGGCGGTTGGTGTTTGCGGAGCAATTGGCGCGTGGAATTATCCGATCCAGATTGCCTGCTGGAAAGCCGCACCGGCATTGGCGTGCGGGAATGCGGTTGTTTACAAACCGTCCGAAGTCACGCCGCTTTCAGCGATTGCGGTGGCTGAGGCGTTGCAGGAGGCGGGGCTTCCCGATGGGGTTTACAACGTCGTCCAAGGCGCGCGCACCTGTGGTGCTGCGCTGGTTGAACATCCGGGCGTCGATAAGGTTTCCCTGACCGGTTCGGCTGAAACTGGTGCCAAGGTTGCTGCGGTTGCCGCAGGCGGCATGAAGGCCGTCACCATGGAGCTTGGCGGCAAATCGCCGATGATCGTGTTCGAGGATGCCGATCTGGATAACGCGGTATCGGGCGCGCAGATGGCGAATTTCTATTCATCCGGGCAGATTTGTTCGAACGGCACGCGCGTTTTCGTCCATGAAAGCGTCGTCGATGCCTTCATCGAAAAGCTGATTGCACGGAGTAAGAACCTTGTTCTTGGTGACCCGGAAAAACCGGAAACCCAGGTTGGTCCGATTGTGACCAAGGCGCAGTTTGAAAAGATCATGTCCTATATCGAGGTAGGCAAGGGCGAGGGCGCGAAATGCGTTCTGGGCGGTCATGCGGTTAGTGAAAACATGCCCGAAGGTGGACTGTTTGTCGCCCCGACCATCTTTACCGGTTGCACCGATGATATGACCATCGTGCGCGAGGAAATCTTTGGCCCGGTGATGTCGGTCCTGACCTTCAAGAATGAGGATGAGGTCATTAAACGCGCCAATGATACCCAATATGGGTTGGCCGCTGGCGTGTTTACCCGCGATCTTTCGCGCGGGCACCGGGTTGTTGCCCGGCTTGAGGCGGGAACCTGCTGGATCAATACCTATAATATCACGCCGATTGAAATGCCGTTTGGCGGGGTCAAGAAATCCGGAGTGGGGCGTGAAAATGGCCGGGCCGCGATTGAGCATTATACCCGGATCAAATCCGTCTATGTCGAAACCGGTGATGTCGAGGCGCCTTATTGATCATGGTTCCTGACTGTGAATGGCTGCCTGCAACCTGTTGAAGATAAGGAAAAAGCATGAATACGCCGACCACCACGGAAAAGTACGATTACGTTATTGTCGGTTCCGGTTCCGCCGGTGCCGTCCTAGCCAGCCGTCTGACCGAGGACCCGGAAGTCAAGGTTCTGGTGGTAGAGGCAGGACCGGTAGATCATTGGTGGGATTGGCGTATTCATATGCCAACGGCATTGTCTTATCCGATGCAGTCGGAAACCTATAACTGGGCATACTGGACGACGCCGCAGGCGAACCTGAACAACCGCCGTATGGAAACACCGCGCGGGCGTGTTTTCGGCGGTTCCAGTTCGATCAACGGCATGGCTTATGTTCGTGGTCATGCACTTGATTACAATCGTTGGGCGGAACAGGATGCGGCGTTAAAAGAATGGGATTATGCGCGGTGCCTGCCGTATTTCCGCAAGGCCGATACACGCAACGAAGACGCCAATGGTGATGAATATCATGGCGGAGATGGCCCGCTGCATGTCACCACGGGGGCTTGCAAAAACCCGCTGCACAAGGCGTGGATCAAGGCCGGTCAGGAAGCCGGTTATGAGTTTACCCCCGATCAGAATGGCTATCGCCAGGAAGGTCTGGGGACGATGGATATGACGGTTTACAAGGGGCGTCGCTGGTCAACCGCGCGGGCCTATTTGCATCCGGCAATGAAACGTCCGAACCTGACTGTTTATGACAAGGCATTGGCGCAGCGCGTTGTTTTTGATGGAAAACGCGCCGTCGGACTTGATTTCACCCACCGTGGTGAACTCAAACGCGCGACGGTAGAGCGCGAGGTGATTATTTCGGCAGGATCGATCAATTCGCCAAAGCTTTTGATGTTGTCGGGGGTTGGTCCGGCCGCACATCTGCGCGAACACGGGATTGATGTGGTTGCCGATATCCCCGGTGTTGGTGAAAACCTTCAGGACCATCTGGAACTGTATGTCCAGATGGAATGCACCCAGCCGATCAGTCTGAACAGCAAGCTTGATCCTTGGAACAAATTCAAGATCGGATTGGAATGGTATCTTTTCAAAACCGGGCTTGGTGCGACCAACCATTTTGAAGCCGGTGGGTTTATCCGGTCAAAAGCGGGTGTTCAGCATCCTGATCTGCAATATCATTTCATCCCGGCTGCGATTAACTATAACGGATCCAAAGCCGCCGAAAAGGATGGTTTCCAGGCGCATGTCGGTCCGATGCGGTCCAAGTCACGCGGGACAGTCCGGTTGGCATCAAGCGATCCGGCAAAGCGCCCGATTGTTGATCCCAACTATATGAGCCATCCGGAAGATTGGGAAGAAATGCGCGCATCCGTGCGTCTGACCCGCGAGATTTTCGCACAGGATGCCTTCAAGGACCTGCGCGGAATTGAAATTTCGCCGGGCAGGGACATCCAGACCGATGATGAAATCAATGCATGGGTCGCCGATCACGCCGAAAGTGCCTATCACCCGTCCTGTTCGTGCAAGATGGGCAGCGACGATATGGCTGTGGTGGATGAAAAAACGCGCGTGCACGGTATCGAAGGCCTGCGCGTGGTGGACAGTTCCATCATGCCGACAATCGCATCGGGCAATTTGAATGCCCCGACCATCATGATCGGGGAAAAGGCCGCAGATATCATTCGCGGACGCGATCCGTTGCCATCATCAAATGCGCCATATTTCGTCCATCCTGAATGGGAAACCAAACAGCGTTGATCCCGATCATCCCCGGTCTTTGATGTTTCAGGATCGGGGATTTTTCTTTTCGGTCATTGCTTTCGTCCATCCTGCGGGTGATCATCGGGAAAATCATATGCAATTTTCCCGGATTGCCCCGCCATGCAAGAAATCAGTCTGCTTAATTCCGTGATCGGCCCCGTCATGCGCGGTCCGTCCAGTTCCCATTGCGCAGCACCTTATATGATGGCGAAGGTCGCACGCGAGTTGTCATGCAGCAATGGCGAGGTCTTGAAACAGGCCATTGTCCGGTTTGATCCACGCGGATCATTCGCGCCGGTATATCAGGCCCAAAGCTCGGACGAGAATTTTGCTGCCGGTTTCGCCGGGGCAGCACTGACGGATGCGGATTATCGCGACATTTTGCCGCGTGTGATGCGTGGCGAGGGATTTCTGTTTAGCGTTGAAATCATTGAACTTGAAAACAACAACCATCCCAACCGTGTTGATCTTGAACTGACCGTAACTGACCGGAATGGCTTGGAACGCACCGATCTTTATGCCGGTGCATCGGTTGGCGGCGGGATGTATTACATCGATGCGATGAATGGTGAGCCGGTCTTTCTGACAGGCAAAACTGCAAGCGTGTTTGTCTGGGGCTCTGATATCGGCGCGCGGTCGGATGATATTGCCGCCGGGCTTGTTGAGAATGGCAACAGGTTGCTCGGCATATCGGTCGACCCGGATCATGACCGCTGCGAAATTGCGTTGCAGGCCTTGCCCGATACAAAGCTGATAGCCTCTTTACGTGATCAGGACGGTATCAAAGACGTTCGTTTCGCTGCGGCCTCGCAATATCCGGTGTGTGCGACTGACGATCTGTTTTCGAGCAGCGATGCGGTGATTGCCGTGGCAGAACAGCAGGGCGGATCGCTTGCCGAGGCGGGACTTGTTCTGGAAGCAAGGCGTCTTGGCCTGTCACGAGATGCAACGCGCGCGCTGTTTCGAGAACGGTGCGAATTGATGTTGCGTGTGGTGGCCGAAGGGTTCGATGCCAAGCCCGAAGACAATGTGATGCGGTTTTTAACCCTTCGCGCACGCAAGGTTCGCGATGCCAATCTGCCCGCCGGGCTTGGCGGGGCGGTTTTGCAGGATGCAATTGCAGGCGCGCTTTCGGCGATGGAACGGGATTCTAATCGTGGACTGGTTTGTGCCGCACCAACCGCGGGCAGTGCAGGCGTGGTTCCGGGGACGCTGTATGGCTTGATCCGGCATGGCATTGATCTGGAAGGTGCCACCGATGCGTTGCAGGTGATGGCGCTGGTGGGTGCCGTGTTTGCCGCACGCGGAACCTTTGCCGCAGAATGCGGGGGCTGTTCGGTGGAAACGGGCGCATCGGCGGCAATGGCAGCGGCCGGTGTCGCGCAGGCATTTGGCGGAACACCTGTGCAATGTTTTGACGCGGCAAGCATGTGTTTGATGAATACGCTGGGCCTTGTGTGTGACCCGGTGGGCGGGGATGTTGAAATTCCGTGCCATGCGCGTAATGTCGCCGGGGTGTCGCACGCCTTTTCATCAGCAATGGCGGTTCTGGCCGGGTTTGATGCAGTTCTGGGATATGACGAGCTGGTCGATCAGACGGTTAAAATCGGGGCGATGATGCATCCGGATTTGCGTTGCACGGCACGTGGTGGATGTGCGGCCACCAAAACAGCCCTTAGGATGGTTGAGGCGGTAACGCAGGCGCGCTGAATGACCCATATAAACCGGTTTTTACGCAATCCTTTGTTCTGCATGTTGCCTGTTTTTGCATAATCGGTGAAAAGCATGCGAAGAGGCCGGTTTTAGCCAGTTTTCCCTTGATGGTCCGGCCAATTCCGGCACCATTAGGGGATTAATAAATCACAAGACAAAAATTCCGAGGCGCCGTGTGTTTACCCCGAACTTCCTGACCGCAAATGACAAATCTGGCGCATATCCGCCATCCTACTACGCGGCAACGGCGAACAAGATCGCACCCTTTGCCGAATTGGACGGGAATAAGGCTTGTGATGTCGTTGTTGTGGGCGGCGGGTTTACCGGTTTGTCATCGGCACTTCATCTGGCAGAACGCGGATACAGTGTTGTGTTGCTTGAGGCGCACCGGGTTGGTTGGGGCGCATCAGGACGCAATGGCGGACAGGTTGGATCGGGGCAGCGCCGGGAGCAGGACGACCTTGAAAAAATGGTCGGTCGCGAAGACGCCAGAAAGCTTTGGGATATTGCCGAGCAATCCAAGGATATTGTCAAAAGCTTGATCACCAAGCATGACATCAAATGTGACTGGAAGCCGGGCATTCTGCACGCTGATCATCGCGAACGATTTGTTTCAGGCACGCACGAATATGCCGAAAAGCTCCGAACCGAATACGGTTATGAAGCCATTCGTGCCGTTGACCGGGATGAAATCCGCAACATGCTGGGGTCGGAATTTTATCATGGCGGGTCGCTTGATATGGAGGCAGGGCATCTTCATCCGCTGAACTTCGCGCTTGGGCTTGCGGATGCGGCACGTGCTGCCGGGGCGAATATCTACGAAAACGCGACTGTCACCAGCTATGACAATGGTGAAAAGGTCGTTGTCACAACAGCGGGCGGGCACCGTGTGACAGCCGACATGATGGTGCTGGGCTGCAACGGGTATCTTGACGGGCTCGAAGACCGGGTTGCCAAACGGGTGATGCCGATCAACAATTTCGTTATCGCGACCGAGCCATTGGGCGATGATCTGGCGCGCGAACTGATCCGCGATGATGTTGCCGTCGCGGATTCAAAATTCGTGATCAACTATTATCGTCTGTCGGCCGATAAACGGATGCTGTTTGGCGGCGGGGAGACATATAGCTATCACTTCCCCAAAGACATCAAATCCTTTGTCGCCCCGCATATGCTGGAAGTTTATCCGCAGCTTAAAGACGTTAAAATCGATTATGGCTGGGGCGGGACGCTTGCGATTACGATGAACCGTATGCCGTTCTTCCGCAAGGTCGAGGACCGGGTATTCACCGCGACCGGGTATTCAGGGCACGGGGTTGCGATGGCAACACTGGCCGGGCAGATCATGGCCGATGCGGTATCGGGCACGATGGAACGGTTTGATGTGATGTCGAATATCAGCATTCCAAGCTTCCCGGGCGGGAAGGCATTGCGCTATCCATTCCTGGTGCTTGCCATGACCTGGTATTCAATCCGCGACAGGCTGTGAAGTTTTCAGGATGCTTCGGCTGATGCTTGTGCGCTGCCGCTCGTCACGCCACTGGCGGCGAGGCGGGCCTTGGTCTTCTGCCAGATGGCTGGATTGACAGTCAAAATACCTGCGTCGGTAAATGATACGTCATATCCGCGATTAATGGCTGCCTGCATCGTTGCTTTGACGCAGTAATTGCCATCGAGACCGACGATTTGCAGTCTGCCGACTTTCTGGCGTTCCAGAACGCGTTCGAGTTCCGGTGCGGTAAAGGCATCGGCACGGGCCTTTGTGATATCGTGGTCGATATCACCGTTCAGGCGGGAATCAAGATCAAGGCCAGCTGATTTCGGGCTGCCGCGCCCCTTGTTCAACAGCTTTACCAGAAGATTGATGTACCAGCCCTTGAATATCTGACGAACCGAGATCACCGGCTGGCCGGTTTCGTTGGCAAGTTGAACAAGTTCGTTGATCGCGGAAATCGTTTTTTCGACCAGGGCCGGGTCATAGGCATTTTTGCCCGTGGCCAGCGTAAAATCTTCTTGCAGATCGATGATAACAAGGGCGCTGTTGGGGCGTTGCGAAAAGTCTATTTTCTTGCCCTTTGTCGGGCTCAGATGACGCTTGTGGCCATAAATCGTATAGGTGGTAATCAGGGCTAGAATGATGACTGCTCCGATGCCAATCCAAAGCCACATATCGTCTTTCTCCGCTGTCGTCCGTTCGTCCGTCTTACTTTGCAATCGGTCTGGCACATAGCAATCTTGCAGGGCTGCCAATATAAGCCCTTTGATTTGCCAGTTCAGTGCGCGTGAAGATTGCCCCCGTCTAGTAATAACACGTAACAATATTTTGTTCGGAGCAGGACAATGTTGTCAACATGTCGGTCTTAAGAAAGCTGACAAAAAGTTTTGCAGTGTGCTGATTGCTATGAATTCTGGCCTATTTCGGGGACCATGCCGAAACCGGATCGTAACGTTCGCCTTTACCCAAAATGACGCCGTTATGCGCGGCTATGCCGATTTCGAAACTTGATGCAATCCGAAGGGCGCGTTCCATGAAATGGCGCGCGGCGGCTGTTTCACAGTATTCTGAAAGTGTTTCGGCAAACAATTCCAGCCAGCGATCAAAATGGTTCCGGTCGATCCTGAGCGTCAGGTGCTTTTGCATTGGGCGGCCGTCATAGGCACCACTGGCAAGTGCCACAGATGCCCAGAACATGCACATCCGTTCCAGATGGTGATCCCAATCCGTAATTTTCTCCGCAAATACCGGACCCAGCATCGCGTCATCGCGCACCTTTGCGTAAAAGCCATGCACGATATTTTTGATCATGTCGTGATCGATGCCGGTTTCCTCGCGGATTTTCCGGGTCGCGATTTCGCGGCGTTCTTTGATTTCGGCAAGGGTCGGTTGATCTGACATGGTCGTCTCGTGCTCGATAAGGTTTGATCCGGGCAATAGCGCAAAGGCCGGGGCCGCGACATGACATAGGTCAGTTTGCCCGATTACGCAAACTCGTCACGCAAACCATAATATCGATAGGCGAGGCTGCGGCCAATCCGGCGGAACCGTGCCAGCGGGAAACGATCGGGCGGTGTACCCATGATCGCGCCGATGTCATCCGGGCCCTTGATACCAAGCATTTGCTGACCCAGCATTTTCCCGGCCAGACTTCCAAGTGCGACGCCATTGCCATGCCATGCAAGCCCCGTCCAGACATCCCGATGCCCCGGAACCCATCCCACATAGGGGCGGAACGACTGCGACAGACAGGCGAGCCCGTTCCAGTGATGGGTGATTTCAACATCCGGCCATGCCGGGAACATCCGGTGAAAATGCGACAACAGGTGCCGTTTTGCGGCATCAAAGGCTGTCGGGGTTGCCGTAATGCCGCCACGACCACCAAACATGAAGCGATTGTCGGGCAGCTTGCGGAAATAGTGCAGCAGAATGCGGCTATCAAATGCCATCAGGTCGCTGGTCCAGCCTTGGTCGGCAAGTTCATTATCGGACATCGGACGCGTGACAAGGATACCGGAAAACACCGGCATCAATCGCCCGCCGATCCAGTCGGGCAGGTTTTCGGCACTGTAACCGTTGGTGGCGACGACGACCTTGTTCGCCGAAATTCGCACATTTTTGCAGGTCAGGATGTAACCGTCCCCGGTGTCTTGGAGGTCTTCAATGGTCGCCTGTTCGAATATCCGAACACCTTTGGCCGCGCACATGCGGTGCAACCCGGCAAGATATTTTAACGGATGTAGTCCAAAGCCCTGTTTGACATGCAATCCGGCATGGGTTTCCCGTGCATGAAGGCCGCGTTCACGAAGCTGATCCTTCGTCAGGAATTCGGTTTCGATACCGGTAAAATGGGCATTTTCGGCGGCCTCTTCACGCAATTCTTTCACGCGGTTGGCCTTGTGCGCCAGTATGACTTCGCCGTCCGAATGACGATCCGCATCAACATTCCACTCTTCAAGCCGTGATGCGACAAGGTCGATTGCAGCACGCTGAAGCTTGGCAAAATGGCGTGTTTGGTCATCACCAAACTGTTTGGCAAGCTGGGCATAGCTTTTGCCGCTTCCGCCCATGCAGCAAAATCCGCCATTGCGCCCCGATGCGCCCCAGCCAGAACGCCCGGCATCAAACACGGCAACATCAACACCATTTTCGGCCAGTTCCAACGCAGCCGACAGCCCGGTATAGCCGCCACCGATGATCGCGACATCGGCCGTGATCGTGCCATCCTCGGGGAGGTGATCGCAGTCGGGCAGGGGGGCGGCACTGACAGCCCAGAAGCTTTGGGGCATGCTATTGGTTTGATAGGCCGCAGGTTGATAAAGGCGTTTAAGCATGGCGAACTCTTTAGAGGTGGCGCGTCTAAGCGGTGTTCTGGGGGGAAATGATAAACACCCGGCGGATGATATATCGCGCCGGGTGTTTGTGTAATGTCTTGATTTAAATCAGAACTTACATTTTTCCGATTTTTTTGGCTGTCGCATCAAAGGCCGCACGGGCCCGTTTGACCAGTTCATCAACTTCGCCGTGCGTGATGCAAAGCGGCGGCGAGGCCACCATGCGATCACCGCAGGCCCGCATGATAACGCCATTTTCCACACAGGCATCACGGCAGATGGTGCCGACCGTGCCCGGTTTATCGAACGGTTTGCGCGTTGCCTTGTTTTCCACCAGCGGAATACCAGCAATCAGGCCGACGGTTTCAACCGCACCGACCAGCGGATGATCGGCAAGGGTTTTGAGCTTTTCGGCAAAATACGGACCGATGTCATCGCGAACGCGTTCAACCAGTTTTTCATCACGAATGATGCGGATGTTTTCCAATGCCACGGCTGCTGCTGCCGGGTGACCGGAATAGGTAAATCCGTGGGTGAACTCGCCGCATTCATTGATCAGGACATCAGCAACCCGTTCGCCCACCATGACAGCCGAAATCGGAAGGTAACCCGATGACATGCCCTTTGCCATCGGCATCAGGTCCGGCTTGATATCGAACGTGTCCGACCCAAACCAGTTACCGGTGCGGCCAAAGCCGCAAATGACCTCGTCAGCAATCAAAAGGATATCGTATTTTTTGCAGATGCGTTGAATTTCCGGCCAGTAGGTTGATGGCGGAATGATCACGCCACCGGCCCCCTGTATGGGCTCACCAATGAAGGCACCGACGCGATCAGCACCGAGTTCTTCGATTTTTTCTTCGAGCTTGCGCGCCGCAATCAACCCGAATTCTTCGGGGGTGTGATCGCCGCCTTCACCATACCAGTATGGCTGATCGATATGGGCGACATCGGGCAGAAGCGGTCCGCCCTGAGAATGCATGCCAGCCATGCCGCCAAGCGACGCCCCGGCAATGGTCGAGCCGTGATAGGCGTTTTTGCGACTGATGATAAAGGTGCGTTCCGGCTGACCTTTAAGATTCCAGTACTGGCGGACCATGCGAACGACCGTGTCGTTCGCTTCCGAGCCGGAATTGGCATAAAAGACATGGTTTAACCCGTCCGGCGTGAT
Organism: Thalassospira lucentensis; assembly: GCF_032921865.1. Lineage (NCBI taxonomy): Bacteria > Pseudomonadati > Pseudomonadota > Alphaproteobacteria > Rhodospirillales > Thalassospiraceae > Thalassospira > Thalassospira lucentensis. The sequence goes on along the minus strand of NZ_CP136684.1, from coordinate 4,060,565 downwards.
TTCGGCGAGAACCTTTGAAAGCTCGATCGCAGGCGTGTTCGCGCACTGGAAGAAGTTGTTGTAGTAGGGCAGCTCAAGCATCTGATTATAGGCGGCGTCGGCAAGTTCCTTGCGGCCATAGCCGACATTGACGCACCAAAGGCCTGCCATGCCATCCAGATATTGTTTGCCGTGCGAATCTTCGATGAAAACGCCTTTGGCGCGTGTAATCACGCGTGTGCCGCGGCTGTTTAGATCCGCTGTATCGGTAAACGGATGAATATGGTGCTGCTGATCTATATCCTGCCAATAGGCGGTTTTGTCGAAATTATTCATAACGTCTCCTGACAGCGATACTTGCCTGTTTTGTGCGATATGTTGAACATCTCGGATAAGTGTTCGTTTTTTTGAACACCTTTGCAAGGGGAAATTTTATGAAACAAATTTGTCGTCCTGGAGCCAAATTTGATATGGGCTGGTTGTTTCAAACCATTCTTAATATCCATGGCAACCGCGTCAGGGATTTATTTTGCACTGCATTATTTGCACGATATATCGAACGAGGGGCTTGACCGCAATCATTGGGCGGGGCACGATGAAAAAGTGAAATAAATAGGCTTTTCTGGGAGTATTAGACGATGAACAAGTCGTTCGTCGAAGACAGTAGGGCGGAAGCTCAACGATTCTTTGAAGCAAATCCGGATATCGAACTTGTCGAATTACTCATTCCTGACGTGAATGGGGTGTTCCGGGGCAAGCGAATCAGCAAGCAGAAGTTTCTCAAAAGCTTCCATGAAGGCATCAATATGCCGGGTTCTGTGTGTCTGGTAGATATCACCGGCGACAACCCGGAAGGTACCGGTCTGCTTTGGTCCAGTGGTGATCAGGACAATATTGCCAAGCCGATCCCGGGAACCCTGCATGCGGTTCCGTATGGTGAACTGCCGTTGGCCCAGGTCATGATGAGCCTGTATAATCTGGACGGTACAAAATTTTTTGCCGATCCGCGGAACGTTCTGCAGGCGGTTGTTGACCGTCTGGCAGCGGATGGTTTCTATCCGACCGTGGCGCTGGAACTTGAATTCTATCTTGCCGATCAGAATGAACAAACCGCTGCACCGTTGCCGCCTGCACCGCTTGGCGGCGGGATCGCATCGGATGGTGTTCAGGTCTATGGCCTTCAGCAGATCGAGGATTTCGAAAAAGTCCTTCATGACGCGGTTGCCGAACTGAACCGTCAGGGCATTCCGGCCGATACTATCGTTGCCGAAGCCGGGCCCGGCCAGTTTGAAATCAATCTGGGGCATGTGAATGACCCGATGCAGGCGGCTGATCACGCCATGCAGCTTAAGCGCGTTGTCAAAGGCATTGCCTGGGATCACGGCGTGACCGCAACATTCATGGCCAAACCCTATTCCGATCAGGCGGGTAACGGATTGCACGTTCATGTGTCCCTGCGTGACAAGGAAGGCAAGAACGTTCTTTCGCCCAAGGGGGACGAGGATGTTTCCGACCTGCTGTTGCACGCGATTGGCGGTTTGCAGGCGTCAATGTTTGAAAGCATGGCGATTTTTGCGCCCAACCCGAATTCCTATCGCCGGTTCCAGAACAAGGCCTATGCGCCTATGTCACCGAACTGGGGGCTCAATAACCGTACCGTGGCACTTCGCATTCCGGCAGGCGGCCCGGAAGCGGCCCGCATCGAACATCGTGTGTCGGGCGCGGATGCCAACCCGTATCTGGTTCTGGCCTGTGTTTTGGCAGGCATGCATTACGGCATGAAGAACAAGCTTGATCCGGGTGATCCGATTGTCGGCAACGGCTATGAGCAGCATGGCGGGCGGATCGTGCCGCGCAGCATGATTTCGGCACTCGACCGATTTGTCGAAGGTGACATCGTCAAGGAATATCTGGGCGAGCGGTTTGTCGAGGTTTTCGATATCTGCCGACGTTCCGAATATGACGAATTCTTTTCCGAGGTCACGCCGCTTGAGTACCGTTGGTATCTTGACGCGGTATAACGCCACTTTTGCAAAATGGTCGCCGACAAGAGCGACCGACAGGGAAGAGACCGGATGTCACAAAAGGTTGGGGACCGCCTGAAAGCTGTACGTACCATGTACGGGTTGTCCCAGCGTGAACTGGCGCGCCGCGCCGGTGTCACCAACAGCACGATATCGACGATTGAACAGAACCGGGTCAGCCCGTCGGTCGACAGTCTGGCCAAGGTTCTGGCGGGTATCCCCATGAGCCTGATCAACTTCTTTACGATTGATCTGGAAAACGGCGAAGAGATTTTCTTTCGCAAGGAAGATCTCGTCGAACTTTCCGATGGCACCATGTCGATGCGTCTTGTCGGCGCGACCCGCAAGGACCGCAATCTGCGCGTCCTTCATGAAATTTATCCGCCCGGCGGCGATACCGGCGACAATCTGATCGTCCAGAAGGGTGAGGAGGCCGGTGTTGTTGTCCGTGGCAAGCTTGAGGTCACGGTGGGCGAACGGGTTCAGGTTCTTGGACCGGGTGATGCCTATTACTTTAATGCGGAAATCCCGCACCGGTTCCGAAATGCTGGTGACACGGAATGCGAAGTCGTCAGTGCCGCAACACCGCCGTCATACTGATTGCACAATCATCATGTTTGAATATCGCGCGGAACAAACAGAACGCGCGACCCGTCAGGAGGATATCCGATGACAAACCAGTTGAATTTCGAACAGCTGAGCGCACAGGCAGCCAGCCTGGCGATCCGTAACAAGGCCTTTATCAATGGGGCTTATGTCGATGCGGCATCGGGCAAAACGTTTGATTGCATCAGCCCGCGCGACGGCAGGGTTCTGACCAGGGTCGCCGAATGCGATGTTGAAGACGTCAATCGCGCGGTGCAATCCGCGCGTGCGGTCTTTGAAAAAGGCAGCTGGTCGGAAGCATCGCCGGGCAAGCGCAAGGCCGTGATGATGAAGTTTGCAGATCTGATGGAAAAGCATGCTGCCGAACTGGCGCTGCTTGAAAGTCTTGATATGGGCAAACCGATCAGCTTGGCAGCCGGTGATGACATCCCGTTGTCCTATAAATGCATTCGCTGGTATGCCGAGGCGATTGATAAGATTTATGACGAAATTTCACCGCGCGAAGCGCGCGCAATTGGCATGATCACGCGTGAACCGCTGGGCGTCGTGGCGGCAGTCGTGCCATGGAACTTCCCGCTGATGATGGCGGTCTGGAAGCTTGGTCCGGCATTGGCGATGGGCAATTCGATCATTCTCAAACCTGCCGAACAATCGCCACTAACCGCAATACGTGTCGCGGAGCTGGCGGTCGAGGCAGGCATTCCGGCTGGTGTTTTGAACGTTCTGCCCGGCTTTGGTCCGACGGCAGGTAAGGCACTTGGCCTGCATCCGGATGTCGATTGCGTGACCTTTACCGGTTCGGGCGAAGTGGGCAAGCTGTTCCTGCAATATTCCGGTCAGTCGAACATGAAACGCGTCTGGCTGGAATGCGGTGGAAAAAGCCCCAATATCGTTCTGGCCGATTGTCCGGATATGGACGCGGCAGCAGAAGCCGCAGCAGGCGGCATTTTCTATAATCAGGGCGAGGTTTGCACGGCTGGTTCGCGCCTGATTGTCGAAGAAAGCATCAAGGACGAATTCATCGAGAAAGTGGTTGCAGCAGGCCGCAAAATGCAGCCGGGTGACCCCCTGGACCCAAACAGCCAGATGGGCGCGATTGTCGATGAAAATCAGATGAACCGCGTTCTGGGCTATATCGAGAAGGGTGCGGCAGAGGGCGCAAAACTCTGCACGGGTGGAAAGCGAGCACGTACCGAGTCCGGTGGGTATTATGTCGAGCCGACCGTGTTTGACGCGGTCAAAAACGACATGATAATCGCCAAGGAAGAAATCTTTGGCCCGGTTTTGTCGGTGATTTCGGTTAAGGATTGGAAAGAGGCTGTTCAGACGGCAAATGATACGCCATATGGACTTGCTGCGGCAGTTTGGACGCGCGATATCAACAAGGCGCATCTGGCCGCGAAAAAACTGCGTGCCGGTCTTGTCTGGGTCAATTGCTGGGATGGTGGATCCATCACCATGCCGTTTGGCGGTTACAAGCAATCGGGCACCGGTCGCGACCGTTCGCTGCATGCGATGGACAAATATTGTGAAATCAAGTCGACCTGGATTGCACTGGGCGACGCCTGAGGTTCGGAAAGGACAAGGGGACGAATTATGAGCAGTACCGGGGTTATTGATACCAAAGGCGGCGACAACGCTTTTACTGCGAAATCCGTGCATCAGAATACCAGTGAGCCGATGTATTCCGGTGCGCTGTCATTCATGCGCCGCAAATACACCCGTGATCTTACGGGCATTGATGTTGCGGTAACCGGTATTCCCTTTGATCTTGCAACGTCAAGCCGCCCCGGTACGCGCCTTGGCCCGCAGGGTGTGCGCCGTGCGTCAGTAAATCTTGCATGGGCACCGCATTTCCCGTCCGGGCGCGATATCTTTGGCGAACTGGCCGTGATCGACTATGGCGATATGGTGATTGATCCCGGTTACCCGCATAAAATCCCGGAGATGATCGAGGATCACGCACGCGATATCGTCAGCTCGGGTGCGAAAATGCTGACGATTGGTGGCGACCATTTCATCAGCTATCCAATCCTGAAGGCTCATGCCGAAAAGTACGGCAAGGGAATTTCGCTGATCCAGTTCGATGCCCATTCCGACACATGGGAAGATGACGGCGATCGTATCGATCATGGCACCATGTTCTGGCATGCGGCAAAGAATGGCATTGTTGACGCGTCGAAATCCATTCAGGTTGGCATCCGCACGCATAATGAATTGACCCATGGATATAACATCCTGTACGGGCCGGATGTGCAGGCGATGTCAATTGATCAGATCGTTGCCAAAATCAAGGACGTGGTCGGCGACAATCACGCCTATATCACCTTTGATATCGACGGGCTTGATCCGTGCTATGCCCCTGGCACCGGCACACCGGTTTTAGGCGGATTGACCAGCCATCAGGCGGTTTCGATCCTGCGCGGTCTTGCGGGCGGGATCAACCTGATCGGGTCGGATGTGGTCGAAGTTTCCCCGCCTTATGACGTTTCGGACATTACATCATTGGCCGGGGCGACAATTGCGTGGGAAATGCTCAACATCCATGCAGTGAACCGAAAGCCGTAAACGCGCGATCATAAAGAATTCAAAAAGGGCCGGTTATTTTAACAATACCGGCCCTTTGCTTTTCGGTGCTGCTGTGATGTTATTGCGCTTAATCAGTGTATTGGAGGAAAGATATGAAACCGGTTTCAATTTCGCTTTTGACGATTTGTGGCATTGATGAACTGCCAACCCATCAGACCCGATCGGTTTCGCATGTGCTTTCCGTCCTTGATCCGGAACGTCCGGACCCGGATGCCTTTGCGGCATATGCGCCGCACGAACGTACCATTCTGCGCTTCCACGATATTATCGAGGAACTGCCGGGCCAGATGGCGCCGACATCAGCCCATGTTGAAGAGGTTCTTGCCTTTGGCGAGGGGCTTAAAAACACGGTCGATGCCCGTGAGGACGGCCATTTGCTGGTGCATTGCCATATGGGTGTGTCGCGCTCGACAGCGGCGATGCTGACCCTGATGGCGCAGACCCAGCCCGACGTGACAGAAGATGAACTGTTTGCCGCTCTTCGTGCCATTCGTCCGATTGCATGGCCAAATTCGCGCATGATTGCCTTTGCCGATGATCTGCTTGGGCGGGATGGTAAGCTGACGGCAGCCCTTAACCGGCATTATCGCTATCAGCTTGAACATGACGATCATTTCGATGAATGGATGACATCGCTTGGCCGTGCGCGTGAAGTGGCACTTGGGAAAGCGGCCTGAGTGTGTCTTAGATACGCTGGATTAAGCCACTTTGTTCGCGAAGTGGCTTTTCCTTTGCCTGATGAATTGAATCGATTTAAAAACGTCGCGTCCCACAGCAAATGATAATGCCCGCAACCCGTTTGCCGGGCGATATAAACGGAGAAACGCTATGAGCGCAAAAGCAGTTTGCCTTGGGGAATTGCTGATCGATTTTGTTCCGACCGTAACCGGTACCGGCCTTGCCGATGCACCGGCATTTGCCAAGGCCGCGGGTGGTGCGCCGGGCAATGTGGCTGTGGGATTGCAGCGGCTTGGAATTGAAACGGGCTTTATCGGCAAGCTTGGTGATGATGCATTCGGTCATTTTCTGGTCGATACGCTCAAAGCCGACAATGTCGATACATCGGGCATTGTCCTGACCAAGGAAGCCCTGACAGGGCTTGCCTTTGTTTCGCTGCGGGCTGATGGCGAACGTGAATTTTCCTTCTATCGCAGTCCGTCTGCCGACATGCTGCTGTGCCCGTCGGATCTGGATGAGGATATGCTTAAAGGATGCGCGCTGTTTCACTATGGCACGCTTTGCATGATTGATGACGACCCGCGTGCGGCGACGCTTGCGGCGATTGACATTGCGCGTAAAAACAGTGCGATCATTTCATGTGACCCCAACCTTCGCCTGCCGCTTTGGCCCAGTGCGGATGCCGCCCGTGATATGCTGCGTCTTGCGATCACCAAGGCGGATGTTGTGAAAATTTCCGACGACGAAGTCGCCTTTATCACCGGCAAGGACGATCTTGAGGCTGGCGTGCGTGAATTGTGGTGCGATCACTGGAAACTGATGATCGTGACGTCGGGCCCGAAAGGCAGCCGGTTCTTTACCCCTGATTTCGAAGGTTCGGCCGAACCGTTCAAGGTCACGGCGGTTGACGCGACCGGGGCAGGGGACGGTTTTACCGCAGGCTTCCTGTCACGTTTGCTCAAAGATCCGGAATTGCTGAAATCCGCGGAAAAGGTCGAAGCCGCCTGTCGCTTTGCCAATGCGGTTGGGGCGATTACCGCAACAAAACGTGGTGCGATTGCAGCCCTTCCGACCGAGGCACAGGTTTCGGAATTCCTTTCCGCGAACTGATTGGCCGGATAATATTCATGCGATGGCAATCCTGTTCCCGCCAGATTGCCATCAAAATGTCCCACACACTGTCCCACAAATGGTCGTATCGGCGTGTTAGTGTTTTGACATGACACCGATATTGTTTGCTATCTGTTTGAAGCTGAGGGTGGAATGTCCACAGAAAATCTGACGACCTGCTGGGAAAAGCTTGATCGACTGGGCGCAGAAGTTTCCAAGAACCTGAATTTGCGCAAAGCCTTTGCCGACGATCCGGCACGGTTCGACCGTTTCCACGTTACACAGGATGATCTGTTTATCGATTATTCGAAAAACCTGATCACCGATGATGTGATGGCCGCGCTGCGCGAATTGGCGGAAACAGCCAATGTCGAAAGCTGGCGCGAACGGATGTTTGCCGGTGACCGGATCAATGTCACCGAAAATCGCGCTGTTCTTCATACAGCCCTTCGCAATCTGGATGGTAATCCGGTGATGGTTGACGGCAAGGACGTTATGCCCGACATCAAGGAAGTCCTTGTACGTATGAAACGCTTTGCCGCGCGCGTGCATACCGGCGACTGGAAAGGCCATACCGGCAAGGCGATCACCGATGTCGTCAATATCGGGATTGGCGGTTCCGATCTTGGGCCGGTCATGGTGAACGAGGCACTTCGTCCGTATCATATCGACGGTATTCGCTGCCATTTCGTTTCCAACGTCGATGGTGCGCATATCGTTGATACACTGAAAAACCTTGATGCGGAAACGACGCTTTTCATCATTGCATCCAAAACCTTCACCACCGACGAAACCCTTACAAATGCCTATTCGGCCCGTGACTGGCTGGTTGGTTTGCTGAAAGATGAAGGTGCAGTTGCCAAGCATTTTGTCGCGGTGTCAACTGCCTTGGACAAGGTTGCAGAATTCGGCATTGATACTGACAACGCGTTTGGTTTCTGGGACTGGGTCGGTGGGCGATACAGCCTTTGGTCGGCTATCGGATTGCCGATCATTCTTGCGGTCGGGTACGAGAAATTCGAAGAATTGCTGCGTGGCGCACAGGTGATGGATAACCATTTCCGTTCAGCTCCGCTTGACCGGAATATTCCGGTAACGCTGGCGTTGATCGGGGTCTGGTATCGCAATGTTCTGGGGGCTTCCAGTCAGGCGATCCTGCCTTATGACCAGCATCTTTCGCGCCTGCCAGCTTATTTGCAGCAGGCCGATATGGAAAGTAACGGCAAATCCGTTACCCGCGATGGCAAGCCGATCTATTATGAAACCGGTCCGATCATCTGGGGCGAACCCGGCACCAATGGCCAGCACGCCTTTTATCAGTTGATCCATCAGGGTACAGAACTGATCCCGGTTGATTTCATAGTTGCGGCGAATGCCTTGCACCCGTTATCGAACCACCATGACAAACTGGTCGCAAACTGCTTTGCGCAGGCCGAAGCCCTGATGCGCGGCAAGACAGAGGCGGAAGTCCGCGATGAACTTGCCGGTGGCAATCTGTCCCCGGCCGAGATTGATGTTCTGGCCCCGCAAAAGGTCTTTGCCGGGAACAAGCCCAGCACCATGATCCTCTATAAGCAGCTTGATCCCTTTACGCTGGGGCGTCTGGTCGCAATGTATGAACATAAAATCTTTGTTCAGGGCATCATCTGGAACGTCAATTCCTATGACCAGTGGGGGGTTGAACTTGGCAAGCAGCTTGCCAAGGAATTGCTGCCGATGGTGCAGGGGAATGAAACAGCCGATGCGCGTGATGCTTCAACGGCGGGGCTGATCAATCAGTTACACGCACTTCGCCGTTAGGTCGATCCTAAGCAAGACCGGATTTATGGGGCGGTGTCAGTCTGTCGTCTGGTGCCGCCCTTGTTATGTTCGCGATGATCCCGGCAACGGGCAGAGCAATATTTGACATCGTCCCAACAATCGCGCCATTTGCGTCGCCATGCGAAGGGCCGATGACAGGTCATGCAAACCTTGTTCGGCAGGTTCGCCTTTTCAGGTCGTTTACCGTTGGCATTTCGGGCCATCCGATCACCCGATTAGAGCTTCGATCATGGCGTGTGCGGCGCATTTTCCGCTGCGCCATGCCGCTTCTACCCTTGCCCCCAGGCACCAGTCACCCGCGGCAATTATGCGTCCGTTCATTCCGGCCAAATGGCTTCGGCCAAGTGGCGTGATTGTTCGGGCATATCGCCAGCGATGGGCGTCTATTGAAATCACATCGGGAAGTTTGGCACCACTTGCCGCGCGCAGTTTATCGAGCAATCGGGATGCGATGCGTTCCTTGTCCTCTTCAAGGTTGTCGCGGGACCATTCGGGACTGGCATGCAAAACCCAAAGGTCGGGGAATGGCTTGTGGATCAGATGACGGTGATCGCCACTGCGCGCCGCCCAGCTTATCGCCGGATCAGGATGGATCATCGCGTCAAATGCCGTTGGCAACGGTTTGGCAAAAGCGATCATCACAGCCCAGCATGGGGCCATTTCAACATCGGCAATCGGATCAAATCGTGCGGCAAGCGGTTGCAGCAATTCTGCCGATTGCGGGGCTGGCGCGGTAACGATCACACCGTCAAACGGGCCGAATTCACCATCCAAATCGTCATGCAGGACAAAATTGCACGGTCCGGCGGTTTCGATACGGGTAATGCGGTGTTGCGTGCAGATTTCAAACGGTGCCAGAAGCGGGGTGATCAGTTTGTTCATCTGCGGTGCGCCCTGATACCAGATATCTTTGGCGGCATTGCCGTCTGTGATTGATTGCGACGGCATATCCAGGTGCGCCAAAGCTCCACGATGCAGGTTCGGGTTCCAGTTGTGGGCTGCTTTCCGGTTTTCCGCCTGATGCAGGAACGCCCTAAAATCAGGATGAAGGGCAGTGACATATTGGGCGCCGTGATTGAAATTGCCGAATTCAGTGCGCCGTGTCGCCAGACGTCCACCCATGCCGCGGCTTTTTTCAAAGACCGTTAAGTTCACACCGATCCGGTGAAGCGTGGCTGCTGCCTTTAAACCGGCCATTCCTGCACCGATAATGGCGATCTTGATTGCGGCCATTTTGCTGTTCCTGCCTGAAAACTTTCAACCTTTGATGTCTTACGCTGGCCGATGGCGTTTGGAGCATCGTGCAGTGCCCGATATTTATGAAACTGTCACCTTGTCGTCATCAAACTGTTACGCGTTATCAGCAGGTTATCTGCCACGATTAAACCGAACATCAGGGGGAATTTATGCGTTATTCTTTAATGGCGACTGTAGCGATGTCTGTGCTTCTTGGGGCTTGTGGTACGGCGCCTCATTCGAGCAACATGGCCATGACGGTCGATACGGCCTCGCCAGCGGCCAAACCGCTTTCGATTGTGCCGATGGGTGAATATCGCACCGGTCTTTTTGACGAAGGTGCGGCTGAAATCCCGGCTTATGATCCGGCAAGCAAGCGCATTTTCGTCGTGAATGGCGGTGAAAAGGCAATCGATATTCTTGATATGTCGAACCCGGACAAACTTGCCAAACTTGGCTCGATCGAACTTGCAACCTGGGGTAAGGCAGCAAACAGCGTTGCCATCCATGGCAACATCGTTGCCGCCGCGGTCGAGAATGACGACAAACAGGCACCGGGCAAGGCCGTCTTCTTCGACACCAATGGTGATTTCATTGCTGCGGTAACTGTCGGCGCGTTGCCTGACATGATCAAGTTTACCCCGGATGGAAAATACGTTTTGGTTGCGAACGAAGGGGAGCCGAACGACGCATTCGACAATGATCCCGAAGGCAGCATTTCGATTATTCCCGTGTCCGGAAATCTTGCCGATCTGTCGGATGCCGATGTGCGGAATATTTCCTTCGCATTCCTGAACGGGACGGACCTGCCATATGGCATGCGCACGTCAAACCCGGGCACTTCGAGCGTGGCACAGGATATCGAACCGGAATATATCGCCGTCTCGAAAGACAGCAAAACGGCTTATGTTTCGCTTCAGGAAAACAACGCGGTGGCGGTCATCGATATTGAGACCGCAAATGTTATCCGGGTTGCCGGTCTTGGCTTCAAGGATCATTCGGTCAACGCGTTTGATGCCAGCGACAAGGACGGCGAAATCAACATTCGCACCTGGCCGGTCATGGGCATGTATATGCCAGATACGATTGATACGATCGAAATCGGCGGCAAAACCTGGGTCCTGACGGCAAATGAAGGGGATTCTCGCGATTACGACGGTTACAGCGAAGAAACCCGCGTTGGCAAACTGACCCTTGATCCGGTCGCATTCCCGAATGCTAGCTCCTTGCAGAAGGACGAAAACCTTGGACGTCTGAAAACGACCACGGCGCAGGGGGATACGGATGGTGATGGTGATTTCGACGTGATCTATAGCTATGGCGCACGTTCGTTCTCTGTCCTTGATGCCGATGGTAATATGGTCTTTGACAGTGGTGACAAGTTTGAACAGTACATGGCCGCGAATTATGGCAATGTGTTCAATGCATCTGACACCGAGAACTACAGCCGTGATGACCGTTCTGATGATAAGGGGCCGGAACCCGAAGGTCTGGCAACCGGTTACGTCAATGGTACGCCTTATGCTTTCATTGGTCTGGAACGCCAGGGCGGATTTATGGTCTATGACCTGACAAATCCGACCAATCCGCAATTCGTGACCTATCATTCAGATCGTCGTTTTTCCGGTAATCCGGAAGCAGGTACCGCGGGTGAACTTGCACCGGAAGGCATGCTGTTTGTTGAGCCAAAAGATAGCCCGACGGGCAACGCCATGCTGATCGTAGCAAGCGAAGTATCGGGCAGCACGAAAGTTTATGACCTAAAATAGGTTGTATAAGTCTCTGTATGCAAAGGATTTGTAGATCAAAAGCCGGGGATTCTCTCCCCGGCTTTTTCATTTATCCTGTCCGTTTGGTAAAATGGTTCAATACTGCAACGATATGAACTAAACTCCGCGCCACGGTCCGGTTACGGACCTGTCGACCGAAGGGAGGCGGAGACTGAGTACGCGACGTGAACCCCATATTCTGGTTGTCGATGACGATCAGGAAATCCAGAAGCTCCTGAAAAAATTCCTGCTCCAGCACGGGTTTCGTATCACCACCGTTTCCGACGGGGCGGAGATGCATCGTGCGCTTCGCGACTGGAATATTGATCTGGTGATCCTTGATATCATGTTACCCGGCGAGGATGGTTTTGCGCTGTGCCGGGATGTGCGCCGCAATTCCAAGGTACCGATCGTCATGCTGACCGCGGTGGGTGAGGATACGGACCGTATTCTTGGTTTGGAACTGGGTGCAGATGATTATCTGACCAAGCCGTTCAATCCGCGCGAATTGCTGGCACGTATTCGTGCCGTGTTCCGTCGTTTTGAAACCGGCACCGTGACACAGGTCCATCACGAAGAAACCAAGACCCAGAAAATCCTGTTTGCCGACTGGACGCTCGACATTGGATCACGCGAATTGCGTGATCTGGATGATGTTGCGGTGCATTTGTCGACCGGGGAATTTTCGCTGTTGCTGGCACTGGTAAAGCATAACAAGCGTGCGCTTTCGCGCGAACAGCTTGTCGATATCGTGCGCGGTCAAAGTTCGATCCCGTTTGATCGCAGCATCGATATCCAGATCAGCCGCCTGCGCCGGAAAATTGAAAAAGATGCCAAAAATCCCAAACTGATCAAAACAGTGCGCGGGATCGGCTATCAGTTCTGCGCCGATACGAGGACCGTCTAGGAATTCGATCCATGACAGATCAGATTGGTGCGTTTTCCGAATATATGCGGCGGTTCAAGCCCCGCACGCTGGGCGGACGCATCTTTATGATCATGATGGTCGGTGGTGTCATCATCGCCGGGATCAGTTCAATCGCATCGAAATACATTATCGAACGAAGCGAACGGATCAGCCGTGCCTATACGCTGGGCTTTACCATTCGCGAACTGATCCTGATCGCGGAAAGCCCGGAATTACAGGGAAATATCGTTGATATAGCCGCGCGTGACGGGCTTTCTGTCCGTGTTCTACCACCTGACGACATCGGTACAATTCTTCTGTTTTCGCGCCCGGCACAACATATCGCAATGCCTGCGCGTTTAGCCGATACAGGCTGGCCAACATCGGTAAAGGTCCATTTTCGTCGGGGTCGCCTTGGTTCCGAACAGCGTGACCTGATTGAAACGGCCGAAAATCCCAGCCTGTTTTTTGCCGGTCTATCGCGGGAAATAGCACGTCAGGGGTTGGAAGCCCGTATCGAGATCATGTTGCCATCAGGCATGCGGATGCTGCTTAGCCATTCGGTGCTGTGGTCGGATTATGCATCGCCATCCATGGTTTTTCTGATTTTTCTGGTCGGGGTTATCGCGGTGTTGGCGGTATTCGCTGCCTTAGCCGACCTTCTGGCCGGGCCTTTCAAAAATCTGACCGAGGCGATCATTCGTCAGGGCGACGAAGTCGAAGGCCCCCCGGTTGAGGAACGCGGCCCGACCGAGGCAAGATCAATGGCCGCGGCCTATAACGGATTGCGCGAACGGATTTCACGCATGCTGGGGGATAGAACCCGCATGCTGGCCGCGATTTCACACGATTTGCGCACGCCCAGTACGCGCCTGCGTCTGCGTGCGGAATTTATCGATAATGATGAGTTGCGCGAAACCGTATTGCGTGACCTTGATGAAATGGACGGGCTTTTGAATGATGCGCTCGATTTCCTTGGTGACTGGATTCACAAGGAAGAAGAGCGCACTGTTGATTTCACTTCGGTGCTTGAAGCGATTTGCGACGATTACGCTGATCTTGGTCGACCTGTCAGTTTTGAGGGGCCTCAGCCGCTTCGGTTCAGTTCGGTGCATACGGTTTTTGGGGGCGGGGATGAAGCGCATTCATTTGGCGACAAGCGCAGCATCCGTCTGACCTGTCGGCCGGGAACCTTGAAACGTGCCTTCACCAACCTGATCGAAAATGCCCTGAAATACGGTTATCGTGCCTATGTCAGTCTGGATGCGACAGCCGACACGGTGCTGATTTCCATTCGGGACGAGGGGCCGGGCATTGCCGAGGAACATCAGGAAAATGTTTTCCTGCCATTCTTCCGTGTCGAAGGATCACGTGCACGTACTACAGGGGGCAGCGGCCTTGGTCTGTCGATTGTGAAAACAGTTATAGATGCCCATGACGGTACGGTACGGCTACGCAATTTGCCCAGACGCGGGCTTGAGGTCACGATTGCATTGCCACGGCGCGTTGCCAAAACCTGATACCAAAAAGGCCCGGATGTTTCCGGGCCTTTTTGGTATCAGGGGGATCAAGGTGATACGATACCCCAAAGAGAAGAACGGCGGGTGGCCCCCAGAACCACCCGCCGATCAGATCAGATCCGAAGTTCCGTTACCGGATCAAACAGACTGATCTGAGACATGTCGGCCGAGAATGTCATCATCTCGCCCGGTTGCGGTGCCCGGTCTGGCCGGACGCGCGCAACGATTTCCTTTCCGCCGATTTCGACAACCGTCATGGTGTCGGCACCGGTCGGCTCAATGACTTCGACCTTGCAGTCGAAATTGACATATTGGCTGCCCGGTTGGTCGGAGCCGGTGCGCTTGTGCGTAAGGCCTTCCGGACGGATGCCAAAAACGACATCTTTGCCGACATAGCCCTGATAGCTTTCCGGTGCATCTTTCAGCGGCAGAATGATCGGGTCGTTATCGCGTTTGATCGATACGGCCAGATTGCCATTGTCATTGATCAGGGTTGCATTGATGAAGTTCATCGAAGGCGAACCGATGAAGCCGGCAACAAAAATGTTGTTCGGGCGTTCGTAGATATTCTGCGGCGTATCGAACTGCTGCAGGATGCCATCTTTCATGACCGCAATGCGCGAGGCAAGGGTCATGGCTTCGATCTGGTCGTGGGTCACGTAAACGATGGTGGCACCCAGACGCTGATGCAGTTTCTTGATCTCGGTACGCATATCGACGCGCAGCTTGGCATCAAGGTTCGAGAGCGGTTCGTCGAACAGGAAGATATCCGGATCACGAACAAGCGCCCGACCCATTGCAACGCGCTGGCGCTGACCACCCGAAAGCTGGGATGGCTTACGGTCCAGCAGGGCTTCGATCTGCAGCAGTTTGGCAACATCGGCAACGGCCTTGTCGCGTTCTGCCGCCGAAACACCACGGATCTCAAGACCGAAGGTAATGTTCTTGCGAACGGTCATATTTGGGTAAAGCGCGTAGGACTGGAACACCATCGCGATGTTGCGGTCCTTGGGATGCACGTCGTTGATCACGCGATCACCGATGCGGATTTCCCCGTCGCTGGAACCCTCAAGACCTGCAATCAGGTTCAGAAGGGTGGATTTGCCGCAACCCGACGGGCCGACCAGAACCAGGAACTCGCCGTCTTCAATAGCAATATTGATTTCTTTGAGAACCTCGACAGGACCGAAGGCCTTGCGAACTTTATCAAGGGTGAGTGATGCCATTTGCTTATCCCTTCACCGAACCGGCGGTCAGGCCGCGGACGAAGTATTTTCCGGCCAGAACATAAACAAGCAGGGTCGGCAGGCCGGTCAGCAGGGCTGTGGCCATATCGACATTGTACTGTTTCACGCCGGTCGTGGTGTTGACGATATTGTTGAGTGCGACAGTCATCGGTGCATTGTCGCCCGAGGCGAAGGAAGCACCGAAAAGGAAGTCATTCCAGATCTGGGTAAACTGCCAGATAACCGACACCACAATGATCGGGGTCGAGATCGGCAGAATGATACGCCAGAAAATGGTGAAGAATCCTGCGCCATCGATGGTTGCAGCTTTCACCAGTTCATCCGGGATCGAAACATAATAGTTCCGGAAGAACAGTGTGGTGAAGCACAGACCGTATACGACATGCACGAGAACAAGGCCCGTGGTCGAACTTGCAAGACCAAGCGATCCCAGAACCTGTGACATCGGCAGCAGAACGACCTGGAACGGAATGAAGCAGCCAAACAGCAGCAGGGCAAAGACGATATTCGCACCCTTGAAGCGCCATTTGGTCAGCGCATAACCGTTGATCGCACCAAGGAAGGTCGAGATCAGAACCGCCGGAACCGCCATTTTGACAGAGTTCCAGAAGTAAATTTTGATCCCCGAACATTCAACGCCCACACAGGCCTCGTTCCACGCATAGGTCCATGCATCGAAGGTCACGACACGCGGCAGCGAAATGAGCGAGCCTTCCCGGATTTCGCTAAGCGATTTCAACGAGGTCGAAATCATCACGAAAAGCGGGAACAAATAGTAGGCGGCGAACAGGATCAAAACGAGATAAAGCAACCCGCGCAGTATGGTATGCTTCCAGCCTGCGTCGTGGCTATAATGCTGAATATCAGCCATTTTTCTTGCCTCCGCGCAGTTCGGAATAAAGATACGGCACAATGATTGCCATTACGGTCGCCAGCATCATCATGGCACTTGCGGCACCCACGCCCAGCTGGTTGCGCTGGAAGGCCATCGTGTACATGAAGGTGGCCGGAAGATCGGATGAATAACCCGGTCCACCACCGGTAAGTGCAATGACAAGGTCGAAACTTTTAACGGCCAGATGGGCCAGAACGACAATGGCACTGAGGAAAACCGGACGGATTGACGGGATGATAATGCCGAAATAGATGCGGGGCAGGCTGGCGCCATCCATATAGGCTGCGCGAATGATGTCCTGATCGACGCCGCGCAATGCCGCAAGGAACATTGCCATGACAAAACCCGATGCCTGCCAGACGGCTGCGATCACGACGGTATAGATCGCCATGTCCGAATTCACCAGCCAGTCGAATTTGAAGCTGGTCCAGCCAAGGTCATGCATCATGCTTTCCAGACCAAGGCCCGGATTGAGAAGCCATTTCCAGACGGTGCCGGTCACGATAAATGACAGCGCCATCGGATAAAGGAAAATAGTGCGAAGTACGCCTTCGGCGCGAATGCGCTGATCCAGAAGGACTGCAAGCAGGCAGCCAAGAAACAGGCAGATAACGATAAAGAGACCGCCGAAAATCAGCAGATTCTCGATGGCAACATGCCAGCGTTCCATTTGCCAGAGGCGTTCGTATTGCCGCAGACCAGCCCAATCCCAGACCGGAAGCATGCGCGATTTCGAAAACGCCATATAGCCTGTCCACAGGATGAACCCGTAGACAAAAAACAGGGACGCAGCAAAGGACGGTGCAACAACGATCTTCGAAAGATGGCGTTGTATGCTGGCCGTCAGGTTGCTTTCGGTGCTTGAAGAAGCCCCCATACCCTTTGCCTCAAACAATTAAAGTAGCGGGAATCCGGCCCCGGATATATCCGGGGCCGGCGCGTTGTCAGTCAGTGTGACTGCACAGGTCAGATGAGATTAGTCTTTGGCCAGTTCAACTGCTTCGACAAGACGCTCGACGGCTTCGTCGGACGACATATCGGAGTTGAAGTGGGCGGTCACGACGTCAACGATCGCACCCGAAAGGTGACCGCGAAGCGCCATGCCATGCGCCATGGAAGGCAGGAAGCCACCAGCGTCCTGTGCTGCCAGAAGGTCAGCTTCGGATTTCTTTGCGCAATCGTCGAATTTGTCGAGTGCTACGCCAAGACGTGCCGGAATCGAACCCTTGAGAAGGTTGAAGGTTTCCTGGAATTTTTCACCAACGATCAGTTCTGCAAGCAGTTTCTGACCTTCGACCTTGTCATCGCCGGAAACATTGAACATCGCGAAGCTGTCAACGTTGAACAGGTAACCGTGTTCAGACGGGGTTGCCGAGCAGATGAAGTCTTTGCCCGGGACTTTACCCGCTGCAAGGAATTCGCCTTTTGCCCAGTCACCCATGATCTGCATGGCGGCATCGCCATTCATGACCATTGCAGTTGCAAGGTTCCAGTCACGGCCCGGGAAGTCGGCATCGACATAGCCGCGGATTTTGCGCATCTGGTCGAACACAGCTTTCATCGTGTCGGATTTCAGCGCGTCCTCGTCGAGATCAACCAGAGCCTGCTGGTAGAATTCCGGACCGCCAAGACCAAGAACGACGGTTTCAAAGACGGTTGCGTCCTGCCATGGCTGGCCACCGTGCGCGACTGGCGTGATGCCAGCAGCTTTCAGCTTGTCAGCAAGGGCGTTGAATTCGTCCCAGGTTTTCGGTGCTTCGGTGGCACCAACTTTGGCCAGCAATTCCGGGTTTGCCCAGATCCAGTCAACACGGTGAATGTTTACCGGAACGGCAACATAGTCGCCTTCATACTTCATGACGCTCTGAATTGCCGGCGGGATCACCTTGTCCCAGCCTTCAGCTTCGGCAACGTCATTGAGATCAGCGAGTGCACCCTGTTCGGCCCAATCCTGGATCGCCGGGCCTTTAAGCTGAACGGCAGCCGGGGCATCGCCGGACAGAACGCGCGAACGCAGCACGGTCATGGCTGCGTCACCGCCGCCACCGGCAACCGGGCTATCAACCCATTTGCCACCATGTGCTTCGAAATCTTCTTTAAGGGCAGCGACGGCTTTGGCTTCGCCGCCCGAAGTCCACCAATGAAGGACTTCGGCAGTCGGTTCGGCATGTGCAAAGCTTGCAGTCGCGAGAGCAGAGAACGCCACACCGGTGGCGAGAATGGTTTTGCGCAGATTCATTTAAGGTTTCCTCCCTGGCTTTAAACCAATTGCAGCGACAACATGCTGCCAAGGGGGACCCTTTGCACTCACAAAACTGTAACAGGGCGTTTCCAGAATGCGAACTGAAACAAACTGTTACAAAAATAGCGTTATATCTCTGGATTGTATTGCACGGCAGCAAAGATGATTAGCGTATTTCGCCGCAAGACAGTTATTCCAGTGATGCACAATTCGATCAAATGTGCTCGAATTTGTAACAGCCATAGAACAAAACGGGCAGGTTTAACTTAATACGGGACCTTTAGGCTGGCCGTCATATACGGGGCAGGAAGAGCCTGGCATCAAATGGATGCCGCTTGAATTGCTGCTATCAAGATGCCTTGACATCAAATGGTTTGGCACTATTAATCGCAATCATGAAAAACGTTATTTGCCTGTTTGCTGATTTCTATTACGGCCCTGCCACATAAGGCGGGAGCGTTTTTCTATGTTCAACCGCTGCGTCGTCGGCGGTTGATTTTAAAAGGCAGGCACCGGCATCGCGGCTCTTTGGAGACAGACGATGCCTTTTTTATTTCCAGCTCATCCGACGATAGGGATTTTGGGGTTCGGCGCCTTTGGGCGTTTGACGGCGCTTCATCTGGCGGATCATTTTCCGATTTTGGTGCATGATGTTAATCCTGATGCGGTTTCGGCATGTGCGTCGGTAGCAACGCCCGGAAACATTCGGGCGGCTGACATTATTAACGTGGCGAAATGCGATATCGTCATTTTGGCTGTCCCGGTTACAGAGATGAGGGCGGTGATCGCACAGATTTCACCGCATTTGCGTGCGGGGGCGATTGTTCTGGATGTAGGGTCCGTGAAAATGGAACCGGTGCGGGCAATGCTTGAGGGGCTTCCCGATCATGTGGATATTATCGGAACCCATCCCCTGTTCGGTCCGCAAAGTGCTCGGGACGGTATTGCCGAGCTCAAGATCGCGATTTGTCCTGTTAGGGGGCGCAGATTCTGCCGAATTGCGGCGTTCCTGCGTCACGTTCTTCGGCTTAAGGTGTTTGTAGTTACACCCGATGAGCATGACCGCGAGGCCGCTATCGTGCAGGGGGTGACACACCTGATTGCCAAGGTTCTGGTCCGGATGGATCCATTGCCCGCGCGCATGACAACGGCAAGCTTTGATTTGCTCGTAAAGGCGACCGAAATGGTGCGCTACGATGCGCCCGGCGTTTTCTGGGCGATTGAAAATGCGAACCCTTATGCCGGTGCCGTGCGGGAACAGTTCTTTGAATTGGCGATGGGCGTGCGTGACCAACTTGCCGGTGGTAAATGTGCTGTTGTCGCGGTAACGGCGGAATGAGCGGTGCGAACATGATTGACTATGTTGCGTTGCCGCATGCTCGGCGTACGCTGAAATATATGATTTATTTCAATTTTTCTTTTGATCGGGGCCAAAGTGTCACAATTGAACCCATTCAATTGTGACACTTTGGAATAGATGATATGCAATCTTTGGCGGTTGAGACATATGTCACTTGGGGGCATATTGCATTGCAGAAAGTGAAGTGATGAACGCGCCGACCAAAAGCGGAAGACCCGCAGGCAAGCGTTCTTATTCTTAACCCAAGGAGGTTCAACATGTTCCTGTCCAGTATTCTCGTTGCTGTTCGCCGTTGGGCCTATGCACGCTCTGTCGCGAACGAACTCTACAATCTCGACAAGCGTGATCTGGATGATGTCGGGATTTCCCACTGGCAGATCAAAGACGTAGCGCGCAAAGCTGCTCGTGACGCGATCGCTTAAGCCAGACTGAATTTCGACAGCGCCAGTTTGTAGGCAGCTGTGTAAGCAGAAGCCGGACAATTTGTCCGGCTTTTTGTTTGTCTGGCTTTTGAACGCGCCGCTGTTTTGTCGGCAAGCTGGTTTACCACAGGCTCCCCTGACGTGATGGCTGTGGGGTTTTTCCGCAATCCATCTGTTTCAGGAAACTTTCGGCCTGTTGTATCAATGCTGTTTTACTGTTCCCATTCATGCTTGACCAGTTGCGATAAGGCATACCAAGGCGCGGATTATTGCCAAGTTTTTCGGCGTTACGATCCAGAAAGTGCCAGTAAAGCGCGTTAAAGGGACATGCATCGGGGCCTGTGTTCTTATTGGGGTTGTACTGGCAATCCGAACAGTAATCGGACATCCGGTTGATGTATTTCCCACTGGCGGCGTAGGGCTTGGACGCCATTTTCCCGCCGTCAGCATAAAGTGCCATGCCATAGGTGTTGGGAAGTTCGACCCATTCAAATGCGTCGATATAAACGGCCAGATACCATTCACAGACTTCCTTCGGATCAAGTCCGGATAAAAGCGCAAAGTTGCCAATCACCATCAGTCGCTGAATGTGATGAGCATAGGCATTATCAAGTGTTTCGGTGATGGCGTGATGCAGGCAGTTCATCGCAATGTCACCATTCCAGAAAAAGGCGGGCAGAGGGCGCCTAGCATCGAAATAGCTGCTTTTTCCATAGTCCCGCCCCATGTGCCAGTAAAGCCCACGCACATATTCGCGCCAGCCGAGTATCTGACGAATAAAGCCTTCGGCGGCGTTGATCGGCACTTTACCGTTGCGATAGGCATCTTCGGCGGCACGGCATACTTCATCGGGAAGCAAAAGGCCCACATTGATATAGCCGCTTAGAAGAGCGTGATAAACGGTGCTGCTTTTTACCGTCATCGTATCCTGATAGTCGCCAAATAGCGGCAATCGATGTTCGATAAAGTGATCTATGGCTTTTAGTGCATCCTGTCGGGTGACCGCCCAGCCGAAACCTTCATGCTTCCCACAGGCGTTCGGGAAATCTTGTGCAACGTGTTCCAGTAATGTCTGTGTGATCGCGTCTGGTTTGAAAGTGAGGGGGCTTGGTGGTCTTTTATCGTCGGGAAGACGTTTGCGATTATCGTGATCAAAATTCCACTGATCGCCGACCGGTTTTCCGTCCTGTTCCATCAATATGCCGGTCGTACGTCGCAGTTGCCGATAGAAATACTCCATACGGAGTTCCTTGCGGTTCTCGGCAAACTCGGCAAATGCTGAAAGCGGGGCAAAGAAACGATCATCAGCACGAACATCAAGCGTGATATCAAATGTACGGGCCCATTTTGCGACCTCGCCAAGTATTCGCCATTCACCTGGCTCCGTAATGATCACCTGTTTCACCGGGTGATGTTTCAACGCCAGTTTCAGGGCATCGGTAAAGCTGCTGGTGGGGTGAGTTTGGTAATCGAAATAACAAACCTCGAAACCCATTTCGCGCAAATCTTGGGCGAAATGGCGCATGGCAGACAGAATGAAAACGATCTTTTGTCGATGATGCGGAACATAGGTCGCCTCATCACGAGGTTCTGCCATCACAATCACATCCTGCGCCGGATTGGCATCACGCAGGCTTGAAAGAGTGGTGGAAAGCTGGTCGCCAAGAACAAAGCGAATGGTTTTACAGGCAGGTATTTCCAAGGTGGCTCCGACGGCATGAAGCTGGATCACGACTCGTACGAAGGATTTCGCCCCGAAGATCGGAAAAAAGATCAAAATCAGACGGCAAAGCGCTAACCGATTTTCATTCGCAGGACTAAACACGCGAATGATTTTTACTTGTATGCCGTGAATTGAGAATTAGCGTAAAAATCGGCTAAATTATTGATAATGGTAATCAAAGGCGTGGTTTTCCCTTGAAAAGGGGGATGGTCGATCCCACTATTTGAACAGCCCAATCATCAGGAGTGCCACCATGAAGGGTGATCCCAAGATCATCGGTTATCTTAATCGCGTGCTGACCAATCAGTTGACGGCGATTAACCAGTATTTCCTGCATGCCCGTATGCTTCGCGACTGGGGCGTGGAAGAAATGGGCGAGTACGAATACAAGCTTTCGATCAAGGAAATGAAACGTGCTGATGACACCATCGAGCGCATTCTGTTCCTTGAAGGACTGCCCAACCTTCAGAATTTGAACAAGCTTATGATCGGCGAGAATGTCGAGGAAATCGTTTCCTGCGATATGAAGTTCGAACTGGCAAGCCTTCCGCTTCTGCGCGAGGCGATTACCGCCTGCGAAAAAGCCGAAGATTTCGTAACCCGCGATCTGCTGGTCAAATTCCTTGAAGATCAGGAAGAACATGTCGACTGGCTGGAAACAGAGCAGTGGCAGATCGAAAATGTCGGGATGCAGAATTACATTCAAAGCCGTTCTGGCGACGGCGACTAATACAGCAGGAGCTTAACGCCATGAAGGGTAACAAGAAGGTTATCGACGCGCTGAACAAGCAGCTTACGGCTGAATTGTCTGCTGCAGACCAATACAACACCCACGCCGAGATGTACCTCGATTGGGGTTTGCATGCGCTTTATACCCGGATGCACCATGAAAAGGACGAGGAACTCGAACATGCAAAACGCCTGATCGAGCGTATCCTGTTCCTTGAAGGCGTGCCCGATACCGCGTCGCGCAGCCCGATCAAGATCGGCAAAACCGTGCTCGAGATGATGAAAAATGATCTTGAGCACGAATATCATGTGATCGATCTTCTGAAAAAGGCGATCAAACTTGCCGAGAAGGAAGAGGATTACCAGACGCGCAATATGCTGACCACGCTGCTTGATGACAGTGAAGAGGATCACGCATATTGGCTGGAACAGCAAATCCGCCTGATCGATATGATGGGCCTGCCGAACTATATCCAGTTCCGCGCTGTGGGCGAGCCAAACCCGCACGCCTAAGGTCGATACCTGCCATCAAAAGAACCCCGGCATTGTCCGGGGTTTTTCTTTTTTATCCGATGTTTGGTGATGAATTGATAATGCAAAATCAATTCGCCAGTTTCCGCTTGACCTTCCAGTTGCTGGAATCTCTATGGTCGCCCATATCAAGTTATTGACTATGGAATGGTGACCAGAATGGATAGGCGATCAGAAGCCGATATTCCCGAAAAAAACGATGGCAACGGTGCACCCGGTGCGGTGAAAGCCGTACGTGAGGGATTGAAAGACGAAGTTACCCTGCAGATCGGTGGTATGAACTGCGCATCCTGTGCCGGGCGAATTGAGAAGGCACTTGGTAAGTTGCCCGATGTATCGTCCGAGGTGAACCTTGCGCTGAATTCTGCGCATATCACCTTTGATCGTGATCAGACATCTGTGGGGAAACTGGCCGACACCATTCGTTCCGCAGGATATTCCGTGGCGGATGAAAGCCGGTCCTTTGATATTGATGGCATGACCTGTGCCAACTGCGCGCTTCGTGTGGAAAAGGCATTGGGCAAATTGCCCGGCGTTACCGAAGCCAGCGTCAATTTCGCGCTGGAGCGTGCCGATATCCGTACCTTGCCCGGGCAGGGGGGGGATGCGGATGTCATTGCCGCGGTTGAAAAGGCTGGCTATCACGCGGTTTCACGCAACAAGTCCAACCCAATTGACGGGCAGGGTTCTGACAAAACCGGTTTCGATAAATCGCTTCTGTGGTTGGGTGTGTCAATCGTCCTGACAGTGCCACTGGTTGCCCAGATGATCTGGATGTATCTGGGTGTCGATTTTCATTTGAGCCCTTGGGTCGAACTGGCCCTTGCTACGCCTGTGCAGTTCCTGATCGGGTGGCGGTTCTATCGCGGTGCATGGATGGCGTTGCGCAATGGCAGCGCCAATATGGACGTGCTGGTCGCCCTTGGTACATCGGCTGCCTATTTCCTTAGCCTGTATAACATGCTGGTGGCCGGTCATGACGAGCAGACGCATCTTTATTTCGAGGCATCGGCTGCGATCATCACCCTGATCCTTGCGGGCAAGATTATGGAAGAGCGCGCCAAACGTGGTGCGTCAGCCGCCATTCGTGAACTGATGGCATTGCGTCCGCGTAAGGCCCGCAAACTTGATCAGGCCAAGGGTGAAATTGAAATCGATATCGCCGAGCTTGTTATCGGGGATATCGTCCGGGTATTGCCCGGTGAACGGGTTCCCGTCGATGGCAAGGTTTCGGCCGGTGAAAGTGAACTGGATGAAAGCCTTATCACGGGTGAAACGCGCCCCGTGGCACGCGTGCCCGGCGATAGGGTTGTCGGCGGAGCGGTCAATGGCACCGGGCGGCTGGATATTGAAGTGACGGCAATCGGCGAAGATACAACCCTGTCGCGGATCATTCGGCTGGTTGAACAGGCGCAAACCGGAAAGGCACCGGTTCAGAAACTGGTCGACAAGGTTTCCGGGATTTTTGTGCCGGTGGTTATTGTGATTGCCTTGGTTACCTTTGGCGGATGGCTGTTTTTCGGTGCAGGTATTGAGGCATCGATTGTTGCCGCGGTTTCGGTTCTGGTCATTGCGTGCCCCTGCGCATTGGGGCTTGCAACGCCAACCGCACTGGTGGCAGGGACGGGGGCGGCTGCCAAAAGCGGTATTCTGATCCGTAACTTCGATGCGCTGGAACAGGCGCATAACGTCGATACCGTAATTTTTGATAAAACCGGTACTCTGACAGAAGGCACCCCAACGGTTCGCGATATCATCCCCGGGGAAGGAACGGATAAAACCGAGCTGCTGCGTATGGTCGCAGCCGTTCAGGCCGCGAGTGAACATCCGCTGGCACGTGCCGTTGTCGATATGGCACGGAAACAGGGCGTCAAAGTTCCCGATATCACCGACTTTAGCAGCAAAACAGGTTCCGGTGTTCAGGCAATGGTCGAGGGTCACAAAGTCGTGATCGGTAGCGAGGCAATGCTTGCCGATCTTGATATTGCTTTGCCGGAGGGCGGACTTGCCCGGCAAATTACCGATCACGAAGGTCGGGGCCAGACCGTTATTCTGGCGGCGATTGATGGCCGTTTTGCCGGGTTCATCACACTCGAAGACCGTATCCGTGCCTCTGCAAAGCAGGCGATTTCCGATCTGAAAGCGCGCGGGATCACCAGCATCATGCTGTCTGGCGATAGCGAAGATGTCGCTGCCTATGTCGCGGGTCAGCTTGGACTGGAAGAAGGGCGCGGTCGCATTCGCCCGCAGGACAAGGCGCGCGAGGTCGAAAAACTTCGCAAAAACGGTCGCCATGTCGCGATGGTTGGTGACGGCATCAATGATGCACCTGCATTGGCAGCGGCCGATGTCGGCATTGCCATGGGTGGCGGGACAGATGTTGCCATGGAAACGGCGGGTATCACCCTGATGCGATCCGATCCGGCACTTGTCGCCGGTGCGATTGATGTATCGATCTCGACCCGGCGCAAGATCGCACAAAACCTGTTCTGGGCTTTTGCCTATAACGTCATCGGCGTTCCTTTGGCGGCGTTCGGTATCCTTAGCCCGGCGATTGCAGGGGCTGCGATGGCGCTAAGCTCGGTCTCGGTTGTGAGCAACTCGTTGTTGCTGCGCCGATGGAAAGTACGCGGAGAATAATCATGAACATTTCCGATGCATCACGCGATAGTGGTCTTCCGGCAAAAACCATCCGTTATTACGAGGATATAGGCCTGATAAAACCTGGCCGTCTGGAAAACGGATATCGCGATTACAGCGACGAGGACCTGCACAAACTGCGTTTTCTGCAGCGCGCCCGTGGCCTAGGTTTTTCGGTCGAGGATTGTCGGGTTTTACTCTCGCTTTACGAGGATCGCAATCGGGCCTCGGCCGATGTGAAACAGATTGCCAAAACGCATCTGATCGAGATTGAACGCAAGATCGCGGAACTGCAAAGCCTGCAAAAGACATTGGCGCATCTGGTTGACGCATGCCAAGGCGATCACCGGCCACATTGCCCCATTATCAATGATCTGGCTGGATAGCCTGTTCAGCATGAAAGAAGGAAGAAGTTCGGTGAAAAAGAAGTCGATTTTCGCCATCGGCGGAGCTCTATCTGCAATCTTCGTGATTGGTTTGGTCGTTTATGGCAACAGCCAGACAGAAGATGCCAAACAGGTACGTTTGCGGCCTGATGATTTGCAATTGGTGGCAATGGGCAAGAAAATCTATGACGTCAATTGTGCGTCCTGCCACGGACGCGATTTCAAAGGCGAGGCAAACTGGCGTGAACGGCGCGATGACGGGTTATTGCCGGCACCACCCCATGACGAAACCGGTCATACGTGGCATCATCCGGATGACTTGCTGTTTGCATTGACCAAGTATGGTCCGGCAAAGATGATCGGCGATGGCTATCAATCGGCAATGCCGGGGTTCGAAGATGTTTTGCCCGACGAGGAAATTATTGCGTCGCTGTCTTATATCAAAAGCCGCTGGCCTGAAGAAATCCGGTTGCGTCATGATCAGATCAACCAGTCGGCCACGCAGTAATGCAAACAAAACAAAAGGCCCGGCGATAACAGCCGAGCCTTTCTGATTTCTACCGGTAGATTCAAACGCGGGGCAGGGTGATCCGCACCGTCGTGCCCTTGCCAAGGTCGCTTTCGATGCTCAGCCGACCGCCATGCAATTCGACCAGAAGCTTCGCCAGCGGCAGGCCAAGACCCGTACCGGCACTTTCCTTGACCCCCGAAGGATGCAATTGCGAAAAACGGGCCAGTGCGCGGGGAATGTCATTCGGGCTCATGCCGACGCCGTTATCCTGCACCGCAAAGCAGATTTCATCATCCAGTACCGTCAATGTCAGCGAAATCTGGCCCTTGTCGGGGGTGAACTTGGCCGCATTACTCAGGATATTGATCAGGATTTGTTTCAGTTTCAGCCGGTCGCATGGCATCACCAGCGGTTTTTCTGGCAAATTCAGGGTCAGTTTATGATGCCGTTTCTTGATATCGTCGCGAACAAGCTTTGCTGCTTCCTGCGTCACGGAACTGATGTCATCCTCGGCCAGTTGCAGCGCCATCGAACCGTTTGACAGTTTGGAAACATCAAGAACATTGTTCACGAGTTCCAGAAGGTGGGTTCCGGCCTCGTGAACGTCTCGTCCGCAATCACGATAGCTCTCGGAAAGCTCGCCCAGAACACCCTGCGCGATCAGTTCTGAGTTCCCGATGATGGCGTTAAGCGGGGTGCGCAATTCATGCCCCATATTCGCTATGAAGTCCGATTTTGACGCATTGGCATCTGACCGGTCGCGATTCTGTTCCATTAAGGTGCGTTCTGCCTGTTGCTGCCGGTCATTTTCCAGAAGCGTCATCAGGACCGCTGTGCAGGTTTCGCTTTCACGGAAATATTCCAACGGAGCAATGGAGAGATCGCACATATGGCTTTCGTTGCTGGCATTGACCAGCACGATATCCCCGCGCCACGTACGGCCTGATGCGAACACGTCGTCGATGTCATTGAGAAGTCCGGCAGACAGGAAGCCCGCCTTGCGCCCGATCATGCGGTCGCGGGCAACGCCGATCAGATTTGCCATGGCGTCGTTGCATTGCAGAACCTTGCCACTACGTTCGCAAATTACTGCGGCATAGGGCAGTGCATTCAAAACAACCTGATCTGCCAATGGCGCGGTTTCAGCGTCAATCGGGGAGTCTGTGGTCATGTCGGCCCCTGGTCCCATCGTTATCCAGTAATCAATCGTTTAAAAACGGTCGATGCCCAGTCCGAGAAGCGAGATGTCAGGTGTGCGACCGTCGATCAGATCGGCAACCGCCTTTCCAGAACCACAACTCATGGTCCACCCCAATGTCCCGTGCCCCGTATTAAGATACAGATTATCATATTTGGTATCACTAATGACAGGGGCAGAATCCGGGGTTACGGGACGAAGTCCCGACCAGAACTCGATTGTCGAACGATCCCCGGAATTTGGAAACAATTCGAATGCCTTATCGGCAATCATCTTTTGGCGTCGTTCCGACATTCTGAGGTTGTAGCCGTCCAGTTCCGCTGTCCCCGCAGCCCGAAGCCGGTTTCCAAGCCGCGAATAGACCATCTTTACACTGTCGTCGATCAGGGCCACCTGCGGGGCGCCGTTATATCCCGTGGTATCAATGCTGATCGAATATCCCTTGCATGGGTAAACCGGCAAATGGATGCCAAGGGGCTTTAAAAGAAGCGGACTGTAACTGCCAAGACACATAAGATAGCGATCACCGGAAATATCGCCCTGATCCGTGACGACGGCGGTAATGCGGCCCTGATCCTGTTTCAGTCCGGTGATGATGGTGTCGAGTTTGAATACTGCACCCCGTTGACGGCACCGGTCCGCCAGAAGTTCGGTAAATTTGCGTGCATCGCCGCTTTCATCGTCGGGCGTAAAACTGCCACCGATGATTTTGGCATTGCTGTCGCGCAATGCCGGTTCGATTTCAAGGCATTCCTCGGCACTGACCATATGGCGGTTCAGGCCGAATTCCTGCATCTGGCGTGTTGCCTTTTCAACCGTTGCCAGCTCGTTCTCGTTGCGGCAGACGTGAAGAATACCCTGTTCAAGGTGATCATATTCAAGGCCAAGAGTACTGCGCAGGTCTTTCAGGCAGGCGCGGCTGTATGTCGCGACGCGCAATGCCTTTTCAAGGTTCTCGCGGGCCCGTTTGTCAGTGCAGTTGCGCAGGAAACGCAGGCCCCATGAAAACAATTGCGGGTCCCAGCGCATCCGGAACAGAAGCGGCGCTTCTTCGCGGCCAAGCCATTTCAGAATTTGTGCAGGGGTATGTTCATTTGCCCAGGGGGTAGCGTGGCAGGCGGAAATCTGCCCGCCATTGGCAAAGCTTGTTTCCTGTCCGGCGGCGTGCTGTCGATCAATGACCGTAACCTGATGGCCGTTTTCCAAAAGATACCAGGCCGCCGTCGTCCCGATGACTCCAGCGCCCATCACGACAACATGCATGCCGGAAAAGCCTCGTTGCAGATCGTTAAGTACGCGTTAGTCTCTGACTCGCGATTGCGTTTGCAATATACTGATCAGGAAAACAAATAGCTACCGGTGTCTGTTCGATTTTCGGATGATCGGGCAACTACCCCAAAGTACCGAATGTGACAGGTGAAAATGTTCGAAATCCTGACCACCGAACAGATGTATGAAGCCGACCGCAAAACCATCGACGCCGGAACGGCTGGCGATGTTCTGATGGAAAATGCCGGTGCGGCCGTTGTTGCAGAAATCGTATCGCGCTGGACGCCGCGTTCCGTAACGGTGCTATGTGGTCCGGGCAATAACGGTGGCGACGGATTTGTTGTTGCCCGTCTGCTGCGTCATGCCGGTTGGTCGGTGCGGTTAGGATTACTGTGTGAAGCTGAAAAGCTTACCGGCGATGCCGCATTGAATGCCGGGCGTTGGGACGGTGCGGTCGAGAGGCTTTCGCCCGCATTGCTGGTCGGGGCTGACCTGATTGTTGATTGCCTGTTTGGCGCCGGGCTCGCCCGATCAATCGAAGGTGAACTTGCCGAACTGGTTTGGGCCGTAAATGCCTGTGGCGTGCCGGTTATCGCCGTTGATGTGCCAAGTGGTGTTGATGGTAACGGCGGTGAAGTGCGCGGTGTATCGATCAAGGCGGATGTGACCGTGACATTCTGTCGTCCAAAACCGGGGCATTATTTATTGCCCGGTCGCGTTTTGTGCGGGCAGGTAATTGTGCGTGATATCGGTATAACCGATCAGACCATCCGCGATATACGCCCGTCTTTGATGCGGAACGAGCCCGGTATCTGGCGGGCGGGAATACATTGGCCAGGTGTTGACGGGCACAAATATCATCGTGGTCATCTGCTGGTGGTGGGGGGGGCATCCATGACCGGGGCAGGGCGACTGGTAGCACGTGCGGCGCGGCGCGCCGGGGCAGGGTTGCTTACGGTTGTTGCTGATCCTTCGGCGCTTCCGGTCTATGCGGCTGACAGCCCGGGCATCATGACGGCCCCGATTGCCAGTCTGGACGACCTTTTAAAGGATTGCCGCCACAATGCGCTGATCATCGGGCCGGGATTTGGTGTCGGCGATGAAACATGCAGTCGTATCATTCCGCTGCTGCATTATTGTCGGTGCACGGTTCTGGATGCCGATGCGCTGACAAGCTTTGCCGAACAACCAAGTACGTTGTTTTTCGCCATTCAGGGGCCCACGGTCCTGACGCCGCACGAAGGTGAATTTGCTCGTCTGTTTCCTGATATCGAAGGCGATAAGCTAAGTCGTGCGCGTGCCGCTGCCAAGCGAAGCGGGGCAACTGTCCTGATCAAAGGGGCGGATACGGTAATTGCCGCACCCGATGGCCGGGCAGCAATCAATGCGATTGATGCGCCGTGGCTGGCAACGGCCGGATCGGGTGATGTGCTTGCGGGGATTATTGGCGGACTGATGGCACAGGGCATGGAAATGTTTGATGCGGCCTGCATGGGGGCGTGGCTTCATGCCCGCGCCGGGGCCGATCTTGGCCCGGGGCTGATTGCCGAAGATATCCCGGAACATCTGCCGGTTTTGCTGGGCGAACTTTGGCACGCATTGCCCAAATGATTTAACAGATCGAACACAAATGGTCTGTGTTCCTGTCATTAAGATGGGATTGGATCGACGGCTGGCGGAATGTCGCCGCGATCACAATATCAATGGCAGTGGCAGTGGATATCGCCCGAAACGGGCTGGAAACAAAATAATGTGAAACGCCAAGGCTGTTGCAAATGCGCGGTGGTTCTGCACGGAGCCGACACAACAGGTTTTGGAGAATGGGATGTCGCAGACCTTTCTGGATCGAACGCTTGATAACCTGCGTTCTGCATGGCGCGAATTGCGCGACAGCACGGTCGCACGCGGGCTTGGCTTTGACGAAAACGAGAACCGCAAGGAAAGATGGCGCAACCAGATAGAAGCCTGTCTGGCACGGCGCGGTGGCGCGGTTTCGGCACGTGCGCGGGCGGCGACTTTGGGGCATGACTTTTTGCGCCTTGATGAAGCCGGAAAAAAGGAATTCCTGCACCTTCTGATCACCGAATTTGATGTCGATCGGGATCGGGTTGCCGATGTTGTTTCCGATTGGACGGCGGCGGACGATGTTGCCGAACGTGCCTTGCTGGAAGCAGAATTGCGTACAGCATTGGTACCGCCATTCCGGTCATTACTGAAAGAATTCAATTCATTACCGCAAGGTGTTAAATTTCTGGTCGATCTTCGCGCGGATCTTTTGCGATGGCGCCGCGAAGCGCCGGGGCTTGGCATTCTGGAACGCGATCTGAAAACATTGCTGGCGGGATGGTTTGACATCGGATTCCTTGAGCTGTCGCGAATCACCTGGAATTCGCCAGCCGCACTGCTTGAAAAACTGATTGCTTATGAAGCGGTTCACGCGATCAAAAGCTGGGATGACCTGAAGGGGCGTCTGGCATCGGATCGTCGTTGCTTTGCGTTTTTCCATCCCGGTATGCCAGATGAACCGCTGATTTTTGTCGAGGTTGCATTGGTCAACGGGATTGCAGGCAGTGTCGACGATCTGATCAACCGGGACGAAGATGCGGCCGATCCCCGGCACGCCGATACGGCAATATTTTATTCGATCTCGAACGCGCAGGCTGGTCTGGCCGGTATCAGTTTTGGCGATTTCCTGATCAAGCGGGTGGTCGCAGAATTGCAGCGTGACCTGCCGAACCTTAAACAGTTCAGTACCCTGTCTCCGATTCCGGGATTCCGGTCCTGGGTGCAAAAACAGGTCGACGCACGCCATCGTGGCGAAGTGACCGGTTTGCCCGCAATTGCGGGCCCCAGTGTAACAGCCAAGTCGAATAGAGGACTTCCTGTCCATATCGAAGCGGCAATTACCGACTGCGAAGATCTGTTTGAACCGCAACCATCTGCGGAGCGGCCTGAGCAGGTAAGCCCGGAAACGCGCGAGGCACTGGAGCAGTTGTGTTGCTGGTATCTTCTGAATGCCCGGCGTCCTGATAGCGGGACGGCCTTTGATCCTGTTGCGCATTTTCATCTGACCAACGGCGCTCGGGTTGAGAGGCTGAACTGGCTTGGCAATGGAAACGAAGCCGGTTGGCAGCAGTCTTTTGGCATGATGGTCAACTATCTTTACGATCTTGCCGATATCGAAAAGAACCATGAAAGCTATATCGGGCAGGGTAGAATAGCCGCATCGGGGGCTGTAAAGCGCCTTGCGCGATAGTTTTTTGTACCTTCCAAAAGCGTTGTGAAACGCAGAAATCCTGCCTGTCGGACATTAAATTCAGGCCTGAATGCATCTGTCTAAAAGGCGATGCTTGCATGAGGTGATCGAAGTTTGTATTAAGGCGCACCCACACCGGTACTTCCGGTGTGTTTGGTATGCTTGTGTGCGGGCGTGGCGGAACTGGTAGACGCGCTGGATTTAGGTTCCAGTGGAGCAATCCGTGGGGGTTCGAGTCCCTTCGCCCGTACCATAAGCTGACCATAAATTAAGACCAGGATGCATATTCGTTTAGTCATATTGACTTTCTGACGTCCGGACTGCGTCGCGTAACGGACATTATTCGAACCAAGCAAAAGAGTTATCTATGCAGGTTACTGAAACCAAAAACGAAGGCCTGGCGCGCGAGTTCAAAGTCGTTGTGCCCGCCGCTCAGATCGAAGAAAAAGTCGTCGCCAAACTCGACGAGATCAAAGACCAGGTTCGCCTTCCGGGCTTCCGTCCGGGCAAAGTACCGGCGAAACTGCTGCGCCAGCGCTATGGCCAGGCCGTCATGGGTGAAGTTCTCGAATCCGCTGTAAACGAAAACACCGGCAAGGTTCTTAACGATAATGACCTGCGCCCGGCCGTTCAGCCGAAAATCGAAGTGACCTCGTTTGACGAAGGCAAGGATCTTGAGTTCGCCATTGCTGTCGAAGTCATCCCGGCCATCGAGCCGATGGACTTCAAAAAGCTGAAGCTGACCCGCGAAGTCGTTGAACTTGACGATGCGAAAGTCAACGAAACGCTTGATCGTATTGCAGCAGCGCAGGGCACCACCGAGCCGCTCGCACGCAAGCGCAAATCGAAAGCCGGTGACGTTGTCGTCATCGACTTCCTTGGCAAAATCGGTGGCGAAGCTTTCGAAGGCGGTAAAGCCGAAGATTACGAACTCGAACTTGGTTCGGGCTCGTTCATCGAAGGTTTCGAAGACCAGCTGACCGGTGTCAATGCTGGTGACGAAGTTGTCGTCAAGGTGAAATTCCCGGAAGCCTATGGTGCGGCTGAACTTGCAGGCAAAGATGCCGAGTTCGACGTAACCGTCAAGGAAATCAAGGAAAAGAAACCGGCTGCTCTTGATGATGAACTCGCCAAGAAACTCGGCCAGGAAAGCTTTGACGCGCTTAAAGACGCAATCCGTAAGGATTACGGCCGCGAGTACGAATCGGTTGCCCGTCAGAAACTGAAACGCCAGTTGCTTGACGCGCTTGCTGAAAACCACAGCTTCGAACTGCCGACCAGCCTGGTCGAGAACGAGCTGGAAGGCATCATCGGCCAGATCAAACAGGCGCGTGAAGCCGGTCAGGAAGATGACGAAACCAAAGGCAAGTCCGAAGAAGAACTGACCGCCGAGTTCCGCGAAATCGCAGAACGCCGCGTTCTTCTTGGTCTTCTGCTGGCAGAAGTTGGCCGTAAAAACGAAATCCAGGTTACCCAGGAAGACGTAAACAAGGTCCTCGTTGCCGAAGCCCAGAAATATCCGGGTCAGGAACAGCAGGTTATTGAATTCTATAAAAATAACCCGCAGGCCTTGCAGGCGCTTCAGGGCCCTGTATATGAAGACAAGGTCGTGGATTTCATCGTCGAACTCGCCAAGGTAGAAGACAAGACCGTTTCGGTCGAAGACCTTCTGAAACCGGAAGAGGAAGACGAAGCTCCGAAGAAGAAATCGGCTGCCAAGAAGGCACCGGCTAAAAAAGCTGCAGACAAAGAGGCTCCGGCCAAGAAAGCTGCTGCCAAGAAGCCGGCCGCCAAGAAAAAGGCCGATAAATCGGAAGAGAAGTAATCCGTCCGACATACCGGTTTAGGATGCAGCAAGGAGATTGCAGTCGATGATTGAAGCACAGATGAACTCGCTCGTGCCGATGGTGGTTGAACAGACCAGCCGTGGTGAACGGGCCTATGACATCTTTTCCCGTCTTCTCAAGGAGCGGATCGTCTTCATCAACGGCCAGGTACATGACGGCATGTCGTCACTGATCTGCGCGCAGTTGCTGCATCTCGAATCGGAAAACCCGGACAAGGATATCTCGCTTTACATCAACTCCCCGGGCGGGGTTGTGACGTCGGGTCTGGCGATCTATGACACCATGCAATACATCCGTTGCGATGTTTCCACGGTGTGCATGGGGCAGGCGGCTTCCATGGGATCGCTGTTGCTGATGGCCGGTGCAAAGGGCAAGCGTTACTGCCTGCCGAATGCGCGCGTCATGATTCACCAGCCGTCCGGCGGGTTCCAGGGGCAGGCATCGGATATCGAAATCCATGCTCGCGAAATTCTGGCGTTGCGTCAGCGTCTTAACGAGATCTATGTCGAGCATACCGGCCGTGATCTCAAGACGATTGAAGACGCGATGGAGCGAGATAACTTCCTTACCCCGGATCAGGCCAAGGAATTCGGCCTGATTGACGAGGTGGTTACGTCACGTCCGAAACCGGATTCTGATGCGAAAAAAGATTGATCGTTCCATAACGATCCGATGAAAACGCCCCGGTGTTTTGCCGGGGCGTTTTTTTTATTTCACCATGACTCCAGCACCGAACTTCGCTGGGCTACGCCGTTGCTCGATACAGCAGGTTTATCAATAACTTAGGCAGATTCATCATATGCCGGTGCTTTCTGAAACCTGACCCGGCTTCCACCCGCTTGGCTCCCAACAGGCTCCTGGAAATCGGGTCTTCCGAGGAGTCATCATGGCGAAAATCAAACTCACCAAGTCCGCAGTCGATGCGGCACAAGCCCAAGCTCAGCCCATCGAACTGCGCGATACCCTGGTTCCTGGCTTCTTGTGCAAGATCACCCCGGCAGGCCGCAAGGTGTTCATGCTCCAGTACCGGACAAACGCCGGAGAGCGGCGCAAACCTGCCTTGGGACTGTATGGAGAGCTGACCGTCGAACAAGCCCGGTCGCTAGCCCAGGAGTGGCTGGCGCAAGTGCGCCGGGGTGGAGATCCTGCCGCAGAGAAGGCTGCAGCGCGTCAGGCACCCACCGTCAAGGAACTGTGTATCAAGTTCATGGAGGACTACTCCAGCCAGCGCAACAAGCCGAGCACGCAGGAAGGCTACCAGAGCGTCATTGATCGCAACATCATTCCGATGCTTGGCCGCTTGAAGGTGCAGGATCTGAAGCGGCCCGATGTCGCTTCAATGATGAAGAAGATGGCGCACAAGCCCGCCGATGCGAACCGCACGTTCAGCGTGATGCGCAAGATGTTCAACTTGGCCGAGGTATGGGGCTATCGCCCTGACGGCACCAACCCATGCCGTCATGTACCGATGTACCCCAACGGCAAGGCGACTCACCTGATCAGCGACGAGGAAATGGGCAAGTTGTTTCGCTACCTTGGCCAGTTGGAGGTGGAAGGCCTGGAGCATGCTGTGATCCCGTTGGCCATCCGCCTGCAATTCGAGTTTGCCGCTCGCCTTTCTGAGATCGTCTCACTCCAATGGGATTGGATTGATCTGGAAAACCGGCGGGTGGTGTGGCCTGACAGCAAGACAGGCGGTATGTCCAAGCCCATGAGCGAAGAAGCCTATCGGCTTCTTTCGACGGCGGCTCGCAATGCTACGACGCCCCATGTATTACCGTCTCCGCGTCACCCTGATCGGCATCTGACCGACGGCGAGTATTACAACGGTTGGAGCCGCACTCTCAAAGCTGCAGGCGTGACGCATGTGGGCACGCACGGCATCCGTCACCGTTCAGCGACGGACATTGCCAATTCCGGCATCCCGGTGAAGGTCGGCATGGCGCTGACGGCGCACAAGACCGTGGCGATGTTCATGCGCTACGTCCACACAGAGGACAAACCGGTGCGCGAAGCGGCTGATTTGGTGGCAAATCGGCGCAAGACGATCACAGGCGTATCCCGCGCTGCGGAGGCGACGGCGTGACCGGCGACCATGCTCCCGCCTTGCCAGCCCCGATTGTCGTGTTGCTATCACGACAATCGGGTGTGCCGCCCCTTCCGGGGCGGCCTCACCGCGCCAACTTGAAAAGTGTACCCGTTACGGGTATAGTTTGGAGGTCGATATGACGCCCATCCTCAAGCGCAAGGACTTTGCTCGGTGGCAGTCGGGCGAGAAGCTGCCCGATGCTGCCTTGTGCAAGGCAGTTCAGGAGATGGAAAGCGGTCTGATCGACGCGGACTTGGGAGGCTTCCTCTACAAGAAGCGGGTGGCCCGCCCTGGCGCAGGCAAGAGCGGCAGCTATCGCACGTTGCTGTCGGCCAAGATTGGCAGCCGCTATGTGTTCCTGCATGGGTTCCCTAAGAGCGACAAGGCGAACATCACGCAGGACGAGAAGAAGGCGCTGCAATTCGCCGGCAAGGTGTTCTTGGAACTGCCTGCCGAAGCCTTGTCGAAGGCGTTGCAGTCGGGTGTTTTACTGGAGGTGCATTGTGAGCAAGATCATTGAATCGCTGCGCGGCGACCTGGCGGCGCTCCACGAAGCCGGAGCGATCAGCAAGGTGACGATGCGCGAGTTCGACGCGATTTGCCCGCCGCCAGTGCGGGAGTTTGGCGCTGCTGACATCAAGCGCCTGCGTGAAGCCTTGAAGTTCAGCCAGCCGGTGTTTGCGCTGCACCTGCATACCTCGGCCTCGACTGTGCGCAAGTGGGAGCAAGGCGAAACCCATCCCACCGGCCCGGCACTCAAGCTGCTAAACGTCATCGCCGACAAGGGCTTGCAGGCCATCATCTGATGCCTGACGAGGGAGATAAACATTGGCGACGCGAATTGATCCTTTCAGCTCACAGCATCTTGAAGCCGCTTGCCGTGTGCTTGCAGATACCGAACGGGGCCTGAGTGGAACGCAGATCGAGCGCTTGTTGCAAGAAATCGAGGTTGCCGACACGTCGCCCGGCATTACCAAATGGAAGCGGTTGTTCAATGCGCTGGCTGGCGCGCAAAACCGGCACCAGATCGGGAACCATCTCATCATGTTCATCAATCGCGCTATGAACCCGGTGAACTACGCCCGCGACCCCGTGACATTCACTTGGCGGCGCGACGAACTCAATGTCGTCCTGGCCTTCTCCGGTTTCTACATGCGCGAAGACGGCAAGGTCGGGCATGCCGACAAGGCCACGACGCTCGATGCCGCGCGCGCCCGTGCAGGACAACTCAAGGCCGCACTGGAAAGCCGTGTCGTTCATGCGGAAGTGCTGAGCTACTGCCGCGCCGAGTTGCTGGACGAAAACTACTTCCATGCCGTGTTTGAGGCAACGAAAGGCGTTGCAGAACGGATTCGCCTGCTATCAGGCCTGAACAGCGATGGCGCGGATCTGGTGAACAAGGCATTCGCGGGCCAGCAGCCTGTTCTCGCTTTGGGACCACTCGCCACCGAGTCCGAAAAAAGCGAGCAGAAAGGCTTTGCCAACCTGCTGATCGGACTGTTTGGTGCTGTGCGCAATCCGCTGGCCCATGCACCCAAGACGAATTGGCCCATGTCCGAACAGGACGCGCTGGACATCTTGACGCTGGTATCGCTGATTCACCGCAAGCTGGATGGCACCACGAAGTTCGCTGCCGCATCGCAATAGGGGCAAGACAGGAATGGACGAGGCGATCGTTGTCTTCTCTCGAAAAGGAATTTTCCAGACCACGATCGCTGCGCGCGACGTTCGCAGCCGGGAGCATGCGCGCAAGCTTTGGCCTCTAGTGTCTCCCGGCGCATCGCGGCAGATGGTGACATGGGTTAGCCCTTCCTTTGAAAGTGGGAAACTGCGTCGGCGATCCCATTTTCGTGTGCTTCCAACTCAGCACGCCTTTAATCCCAAAGCGCACTTTGACGATGAAGAAGCCAGTCGGTGGCACGCTGTCCAGGAAAGTCCCGAACACCGGCGGGCAAAAGAACTTGTCGCGGCCGAGCTCTCCCGGCGCTTGAGTGCCGGGCTTGCGATGCCCTGGGCGTTCAAGGATGCGGATGCGTCGGACTATCCGTTGGAAGGCAACATGTTGCTCGGTGCCGACCAAGTGGCAACCGAGCATCCTCTGGAAACGCCATTCGGCAGCAAATTCCGGCTCGACGTTGCCGTGCTTGGGCCACCTGTTCAAACCGAGCCGATGGTACTGGGTGGCGTTGAAATCGAACTCGGCCACGCCTTCGACGGGCGCAAGGCACTAATCGGGAAGTCGCTCGGATTTCCGCTGATTTCCATCGACATCACCGAAATGGTGCTGGACGAACTTACGCCCGAGTGGGCACAACGGGTACTAACCGCAACCACGCAGAGCCACGAGCAAGGACGCCGGCAAACCTACATCTATCTCCACGATCTGTTGTACCCCCTCTACGCGCAATTGCCGGCGTTTCTGGATGACGAGCAACGCCATCAGTTCCTTGTGTTCGCCGACGATCAGACCCTGAACAAGTTGGTGCGCTGGATGAACCTGCTCGCCGAAAAGCTGGAGTACTCGAAGGGTACGGTCGCCGTTGCGCTGGTCAACGGCAAGAACGAGCAGTCGCGCAAGATGCTTGAACGCGCGGGGCAGGTCGTTGGCCCTGACTGGAGTGAGTTCAACGCCCAGCGATGCCTTCGGCTGACCCTCCCGCGCCCCAGAAGCCCGGCGGACCTCCAGGCCCATCGCTTCCACATGACGATGGCGCGCATCCTGCTGTCGCACACGGATGCGCTCGTTGGCTACAAGTATTGCAACGGCGTGGACAACCACCACCCCGAAGAGGACGTGTGGGTGGCGCACCGCTGGATTGCCGATCTGAAAACCCATACCCAGCACCGTGTATTGCCGAAGCGGCTGGCCGAGCCGATCAACAGGTTGATCGCGGTGGTTTCAGATCTGCACCGCAATCATGTGGAAACAAGCCAAGAGGCGTGACGACCTTTCCGCCTCGCGCGGTCCTGATGAACCGATTCCAGAAGGCAATACTGCCGCGTTGCTGCTGGCTTGGCTCGTGATCGCTCGCCTGATTCTTGTGCGCTTGATCCAATTGGCTCAGGCTGGAGCGACCTGCACGCCAGCTCCTGCGGGAATCGGCGGCCCTGCTTTGCGCTTCTTGGCGGTTTCTTCCGAACGCTTGTGAACCTGTGCACGCCAGCTCTCCAGCGCGAGGATGTCTGTGAGCAGTTCGTCTGGATCAGGAATAGCAACACCGCCCATCATCGCTTTGTCATGGGCATAGTTGGAGCACTTGCTCATTCCCGCGTTGACCTGCGCGTAGTCATCGTCGCCCACACTCACGCCGACGAGCCGTTGTGTCTCCACACCTTTTCGGAAGCGGAGAATGACTTCTCGCAGGAGGACTTCTTCCACCGCGCGTTCCCATGCCATGCGCAGGCGGAAGTACGCATCAACCGTCTGCCTTTGATGTTCTTGCTCGTTGCCTTCCTTGTGCAGTTTGGCGATTGCTTGCTGCTGTGCTTTCAGCACCCCGATGCGCTTGCTCGCGTTCTTTCCTTCGAACGGCAATTCCGGGTCGGCTATGCCGAAGCCTTCAGCACGCCGCGTCAGGCTCTGCGTGACCACTGCCGCACCCACTTGCTTTGCTTCTTCGGCTAGCAGACAGAGGAAATAGATGTCGTGCGTGAAGATGATGACCTGCCGCTGCACCGCTTCAGCGGCCAGGCGCTTGGCCACGCGCTCGCGCCGACGATGATCTAGGGACGAGACTGGATCGTCGAAGACGATTCCGCCTTTCCCACCGCTCAATCCCACCTCGGCGAGGAACGAGCCGATCGCAATGGCACGCTGCTCGCCTTCGCTCAGAATCTCACCCGGACTACGAACCTGCGGCAGTTGCAGTTTCAGCTTGTGCAGCGCCTTCCCTCGGTCGGCACGGCTTTGCAGCGAAACTCTCAAGCTCCCTACGCCCAGTGCTTTGAATTCCCAGTTCAACGCATCGGCCAGTTCCTTGGAGACCACCTTTTCCGCGAGTTCCGATGCTTTGAGGGATATAGCGTTTGTCCTGACCGCAGTCAGGCAGTTCTTCAGTTTCCCTTGGTGCACCAACTTCGTCACTGCCGTAGCCACGGCCTCCTTAACTTGACTGAGTTTTACGCGCGCATCCAACTCGCCTAGTTGCTTCTGCAACACAGCGCGAGCTTCTTCATTCGAGGCTCTATCCAGGGCCTCCGCCTCCGCATTCAATTTGTCAGCGAGCACCTGTAGTCGATCCGCTGGGCTGACCAGGGCCTGATCCAGTCCCGTCCAGTCATGCGAGACGACCGCTGCCTTGATTGCTTCGTGCCGCGCCGACAGTGCGGCCTCGAAAGTCTTGGTGTCGGCCACTAGCGGTGAGTCGATTTCCGCTACTTCCGCCTGCGTCGCCTCATCAAAGTTCAACACCATGACGGAGGCCGCAAATGGGCGGTAGTCGGCGGCAAGCGCTTGGCGCCGCGCTTGCGCCGTCTTTTCCGCTTCCGCTTGTATGAACGCCTCGAATCGCAGCAACCGTTCTGCGCCCGCAGCCAGAGGCTGCTGACACAACGGGCATGCGGCATCCGTCCCCAAGTCAGGGAACTGTTTATCTGGATGAGCTTCAAGCGCGAACTTCCGGGCGGCATCAAACAATTCCCGCCACGCCTCTCCGCCAGTCCCCGGCAGCAGATTTTCGCCCTCCTTGAAATTCTTCGCTGCAAGGGCGGCGGCGACCTGTGCTGTACGGAAGCTATCAGCCAGCGCCTTCAACTTGGCGATGGCTTCGGGGCCGACGACAAGTCCTTTATCGGCTGCATTCTTGGCGATCGCCGCAATGCGGCGTGCGCGCAAACGCAAGAGACCGGCTTTCTCCTTCGGGTTGTTCTCTTTGAGGCTTTTCTCCAGCGTTTCCCGCTGCTCAAGCTCTTCCTGCTTCAAAGTGGCAAGTGCCTCAATCTGAGCCGTGGTCGTTTTCGCGGAGAGCCCCGTGATCAGCTTGCCGACGGCTGTTTCGCCGTGCAGCGGGGCGAATACGGCGAGGTCTACAGCCGACTGCTTGTGTTCCTGCTCAACGGAGTTTTTAAGCTGTTGACAGACCTTGGCGAGCGTCTCGAATACTTCAAGACCATACGGCACGTAGGAGAAGTCATCCTCACTATCCAAATATGCCCGGGCGCAATGCGCGTCGAAGATAGCGAATGAAGAAAGCTCTGGTGGAGCCTCTTTCCCTTGGTGCCAAGTCACTTCCTTGACGGCACCGTCAATCGTGATATCGAAGGATGCTTGAGCATTACCTGCCTTGGCCCCGGGCAGATTGGCATTGGGATGAATGGGCTCGGACTGATCGCGAGCGCGGCAGGCACGCTTAAGAACGCGCGAATATCCTGACTTGCCGGATCCGTTGTCGCCATAAATGACAGTCATGCCCGCCGAACCCACCGCCAACTGCTGATTCTCGGCAATTGCGTTGACGTTAAGCAGATTCTTGATGGCCCGCAGCTCGATGTGCGTGGTCGCCTTAACCTTCGCTGGGATCTGGTCGGCGGTTAGTGGCTGAGGTTGACGATTCTTTGGGTCAGGGATTCCGTGTGCCAGCTTGAGCAAGGCATACAAATCCTCGTAGTCCTGCGGTGTCAGTGTTTGTTTCGCCAGCAAGCGAGAAATTGCATCGCTCTGCCACGCGGGAATTCCCTGGGTCCAAACCAATATCTCTTGCAATATAGCCATGACCGTCTCCCTGCCTCAGTATTTTCCTTGATATGACGTTATTTTAACGATCTGTTGCATTTCATTGTGGCAATTCCGCAGTGCGATAGCGTCCCGGCCTACCGCCGTCGGGTTCACGGGCTGCGCCCCGCGCTTGGTGCCAAATCGCGGCCATCCGGCTTTGATCCCTTGTATCTTCCATTCCACGTGATCGGAGGGCCGTTCACGCCCGGTGCCGTTTGGCACCGGTGATGGGCCGCAGCATGTAGCTCGTTATCCCTCGGTGCTTCCAAGCCCGTGCGTCAGTCCTGAGCGCATGTCTGCGACTGGTCTCTGCAAGCCCGAACAGTTGCAGGAACCACATTCGCATTTGCAAGGATGGGGCATAGAGATCATGGCCAATGGAATAGTCGTCGGTATCGATATCTCGAAGAACACACTTGATGTAGCCATCGGGAGGGATGGCGCAGCCACCGTTTTCAGTAACGACCAAGAGGGCCACCAGGCCCTGGTGGCAGTGCTGAGGAGACAACCAATTTCACTCGTCGTCATGGAGGCCACTGGCCGCTACCAATTTGCCTGTGCCTGTGCCTGCGCCCCGCAAGCCGCAGGATTCCAGGTGGCGGTAGTCAATCCCAGACAGGCGCGAGATTTCGCGAAGGCGATGGGCAGGCTGGCAAAGACGGATCGCGTCGACGTGCTGATGCTGGCAGAGCTGGCCGAAGTGATCGACAAACGCCCAGACCGGGATCGCCTCACCAGGCCGATGGCAGATGAGACGCAGCAGCGCCTGCATGCGTTGGTGACCCGTCGGAGGCAGCTTGTCCGCTTGCAAGTCAGTGAACGTCAGCGCAAGTACGCCTCTCACTCGGATGTGCAGCCTGGGATCATCGAACTGATGAACATCCTGAAGCGCCAGGTTCAGGACATCGACGCGAGCATCGCAGCGCATCTCGCCAAATATCAAGTCAGTCTGACGAAGCTCTTTCAGAGCGTCAAAGGCGTTGGGCCGGCGACTACGGCTGCGCTGATCTCCGAGCTTCCAGAATTGGGGCAGCTCAAGGCCAAGCAGATCTCCTCACTGGTCGGCGTCGCGCCAATGAATCGGGACTCGGGCCAGTCACGCGGCAAGCGAATGATCTGCGGTGGTCGGGCAACGGTGCGCAGCGCCCTCTACATGGCGGCAATCGTAGCCATGCGGCACAACCCTCTGATCCGAGCCTGCTATGAGCGGCTGGTGGCGGCAGGCAAGCCCAAAGAGGTCGCCATCGTGGCTTGCATGCGCAAGCTGCTGATCATTCTGAATGCCATGGTGAGAACCGGCAGGCCTTGGAAAGAAACGGCGGCAACTGCCCAGGACGATGCGGAGGCTCACATCGTGCCACAACGCGGCCGGGGGGCTCAGTCGTTCA
Source organism: Thalassospira lucentensis (assembly GCF_032921865.1). Taxonomy (NCBI): domain Bacteria; kingdom Pseudomonadati; phylum Pseudomonadota; class Alphaproteobacteria; order Rhodospirillales; family Thalassospiraceae; genus Thalassospira; species Thalassospira lucentensis. Next base: position 4,016,880 of record NZ_CP136684.1, on the reverse strand, counting down.
TCGCCTGTACGCGACCCAGCCCTTGAAAGTGAATGCGCAATAAAACAACTCGATGTGCGTGAATCCGGCCTCGCTGAGCAGATCAGTATCTTGCTCCGGCGAGAGTACGGGCAATCGCTCCTTGAGCGCCCGAATGTTCTCGGCCTGTGCCGAAGGCATTCCGGAGGCGACCGCGAAAGCAGCGTTGCGCTGGAGCCACTTGTCCTGGTCCGGACCTTCGTTGGGGAAGCTGTGATGGATGACGACCAGAGGAGCGCCGGCCCTGAGTCGCACGTGCATCTGCTTCAAGGTCTCCAGGCGTTTGGCCCGCGGAAGAAAGTGCAGCGTCAGAAGGCAGGTCGCGCCGTCGAACGGTCCCATGGGAGCCGTGTCGATATAGCCTTCGTGCAAGCGCGCACGGGATGCGAGAGGTCCCAGGGTCGTGTGGGCCAACTGGAGCATTTCGGCCGACGGATCCACGCCATCGAAGCGCCAACCCGGTTGCATCTCGGCGAAGCCCTTCAACTCAAGCCCACCGCCGGCACCCAGCACCAGGATGCGCGCATCGGTCGGCACACGCTCGGCCAGCAGCGCGCCGGCCATCTTCGGCAAGTCGCGCAGGCCGGGCACCATTCGCGTGGCGTTCTCGGCATAGCTGGAAACGATGGTCGTGCCGGAAAACGTGAACGGGGTCATGAGGCGGCAGCCTTCTCTTGTTGCACGGGTTGGACGGTCTCTGGCCAGAGCAGCGAGCGGTGCACCTGGGCGCCGGCCATGGCGCCATTGCCCACGGCCAGCGATACTGAATGGGGTGCCCGGGCCACATCGCCGCAGGCAAACACACCCGGCACCGAAGTCTTGTTCTCGGCGTCGGTGCGCACCTGCATGCCGAGGGGCGTTTCTTCCAGCGCGCAGCCCATCGCTTCGACCAGAGAGCCGGAAGGAACGGTGCGCGTCGCCGTGAACAGGCCCGCAAAGGGCAACAGCCGTCCGTCGGTCATCGCCACGTCGGCATGCCCGTCAATCCTGTCGATGGGTGCCTCCTCGATCGTCACGCCCCGGCGTTCCAAAGTGGCCCTGGCCTCCTGACTCAGTTCCACGGCACTGTTGACGAGCAAGGTCACATCGCTCCAATCGGTGAGCAGTTCGGCCTGATGGACGGACAGCGGTCCGGCGCCGATGATGCCGATGCGGCCCTGGCCGAGTTCGTAGCCATGGCAGTACGGGCAATGGAAGACCGCCTTGCCCCAGCGCTCTGCGAGTCCGGCGATGGGAGGTAACTGGTCGGCCACGCCGGTGGCCAGCAGGATGCGGCGGCCTTGGTGCGGTACGCCATCGGACGTCGTGACAGTGAATTCGTCCACCTGCCCTGAAACGGCTTCGGCCCGGCCTTCGAGCCAGGTCAACGTCGGATAGGTTTCGAGCTGGCGACGTGCGTTCGCCGCGATCTCGCCGGGAGGGACGCCATCCTGGCCGAGAAACCCGTGCGAATGGCTGGCAAAGCGATTGCGCCGCTCGCCAGCGTCGATCACCAGCACGGACCTGCGCGCTCGTACCAGTTGCAGGGTGGCGGCCATGCCCGCATAGCTCCCGCCGATGACGATGACGTCGTGGTGCATGGTCAACTCCTCTTGCGTCGTGCTGCCGCATGCCGGCGCGCGAAGTCGGCGGCCAGATCGGCCAGAGTGATTTCCGAGAACCGTTTCAGCAGCAGCGCCTCGGCCTCGGCAAAGGCGCCTTCGAGCGCGGCATTCACCGATTGCTCGACCAGGCACTCCGGTGTTTCGTTGCGATTGCCTATGGCAAACATGGCCGGCTCGCCCAGCGCCTCGTGCAACTGGAGCAGGGTGACGGCGCCAAGGTCGGCATGGATGCGCCATCCACCCGCGTGGCCTCGATCTGAAGTGACGATGCCCGCTTCTCGCAAATACCCCATGGTGCGCCGGACGACAACGGGGTTGGTACCCAAGCATTGAGCCAGGGTTTCAGAAGTGACGGGGCCATCCTGCTCAGCCATGTGCAGCAGTGCATGCAGGACGGAAGACAGGCGGCTGTCGCGTTTCATGTAACTAATGATGTTCTGTTTGAGGTCGAATGTCAAGACAGAACGTGAACGTCGGCTGCTGTCGAGCCTTCATGCTTGACATTCAAGACAGTTGCTGATGCCTTCGGCCCTTGCGGGCCTGCGCGCTGCGCTTGCCCAATGGCAAGTGTATGCAGTGGGCGGGGGTAGGCGGTCTTGCTGTTCCCTTCACCGTATCACGGCGTTCTCGCCGTCAAGGGCTGCGCGTGCTTGCACGCTTGCGGCCTGTGGCCGTCCCTGAACCCTGACTGCTTTCGCTGCGCCGTGCTCTCCACGGTTCCGGGCAATTCCGCCCGAGCAACCGGAGCACGATCATGTCACAACTGTCCTTTCCTTCCTTCGATTCCTCGCTACTGGTGCGCGACGCACACGGACGCTATCTGCCGGCATCAGCCGGCGACATTCTGGAAGCTGCGCGCCAGGTCATCGACCAGAAGATGCAGCGCGGGGCCGAGTTCACTTCGCCAGCGGCGGTCAAGGAGTACCTGCGCACCAAGCTGGCCGGCTTCGAGCATGAAGTGTTCGCGGTGCTGTTCATGGACACGCGCCATCGGCTGATCGAATACCGGGAGATGTTCCACGGCACCATCGACGGTGCTTCGGTGTATCCGCGCGAAGTGGTCAAGGAGGCGCTGCGGTTGAATGCGGCGGCGGTCATCGTTTCGCACAACCATCCGAGCGGGACCCCCGAGCCGAGCGCGGCCGACCGGGCGCTGACCCAGCGGCTCAGGGAGGCGCTGGGGCTGGTGGACGTGCGGGTGCTCGATCACGTCATCGTTGCGGGTAGCTCCACGGCATCATTCGCCGAGCGCGGGCTAATCTAGCCCAAGGGGCTTCGGCCCCTTTTGCGATATTCTTATATGGTCAAAGGAGACATCTCAATTCAATGCGGAGGTAGTAGCCCGCTCGTGGAGCCATACTAGCTCGAATCTTGAGCCATTGCGGGCCGATATGGAGCTTGCGCGGTGGCTCAAGGAAACATTGTTGGCAGAGACTTGATCACGCCAATGTGACAGGGATTTCTGCCCCCCGCACTTCTATTGCCCAAGCTTTGCTCGCAATGTTTTATAGAAGTGTCTAGTTGCATCCACCCTGAATACAGTCGTTCCAGATGAAGCTGACTCGTTGCTTGCAGTTAGCACGCGCTTGGCCGCTTCTTTGGATGTCTCAGCGTATATATCCAGATCAGAAGTGCTTTTGAGATACGGCCATTTCTTTAAATAATCTGGAAGCTCAATGTTTCCACCGAATGTGGCAAGTGGAAAATCCTTTTCCGTTGCAACACCTATTTCCCATGGCACCCACCATGATGCCTTAGTTGCATCAGAAACAACAGCCAGCAGTTGCGTGCATTTGTCAAGCTCCTTTCTGACATGTGCCGCAATATCTTCCCCGTTATTAAATTTTGGATCAATGACATCCAAATAACAATCAATGTTGTGATTTCTTTTTAAATGACCTTGAATTCTCAAGGCTAACGCCGAATCAGTTTGTTGATGAGATAAAAATATCTTCATGCCTTTCCTTTTTATACACTTTACAGGCGTTGTTTTTCAGCAAGAAGCCGATAATGCTCCCCTAGCACTGTCAACTTGCAGGACTTGCTCTGCATGGCAGCGTGCCACATATGAGGGGCATCCACAGGCGCGACCAAGTTAAGGCGATTGTATCGCTGCAGCAACGCGAATTTGCGCGTATTTTCAGGATCTGGCGGAGGCATGCCGGGATCTCTCCCCTTCAGCTCCGGCTCGAATGTAGGGTCGAGCTTGTATTCAAAACCACGTCGGGGGAAAAATTCCGTTATACGCCTGAGATCATCTAAGGAGATAGGCGGATTGACCTTTCGAAGCGAGACGAATTGACGGACGTTGGTTTTAAAAATCGGACGCTGTTCCCAAGCCCCCAGGGATTGGTCAACATGTGCATAAATGCTACCTGGCGTGATGTCGCCAGTGAGGTTGGCCGCCCCTCCATGAAGGGCATCTACCAATAGGGTCGTGAATACGCCTCTGCCGTTTTCCTCCGTTGCATACTGATCAGCCGCTGAGGCAGTAAGGATCGTCAAACCTTCAGACAAGCTGGCTAGCTCTCCAGCGACTGGAGGAGTGCCGGCTATTCCTGAGTGGCAGCTATCAAGGATGATTATCTTGTTGCGTGCTGGCGATTTGTTGGCCAACGCAAGGACTTCGGAGAGCGATAGCCCTTCGTCACCACGGCGAGAATCCGTCGCCAGCAGATATCCCCCAGTCGCCTCAATATGTCCATGACCAGCAAAATAAAAAAGAGCAATATCAGCTTGTGCCTTGAAAAGCTCCTCAACGCGATCTTTTAATAAAGACCGTTCGACGCGATCTGCTGGACCAGTCCCGGTGAACATTTTGCAATCGAAGTTGACAGAGCCATCCCCATGACGAGCTAGGACAGCTTGCACCGCGTGAGCGTCATCGACACATCCATATAAAGAGCCACCATGCTCGTAATGATTTATGCCAACGATTAGAGCTATGCGCATAACGTCACTCCGCGTATGTCAAAGACCGTTGATAAAGTTCTTTATGGCATCCCATGTCCATGCGACAGTGTTTACGCCTTCAACTTTAGTCCGATCATCGGAATAGGCCCAGACGCCCAACACTTTCTTTCCTTCCTCACGTGCGCATGCAATCTCCCATTTCTGTCCGCTAGACGCCAAGGAGTTCTTGCTAATCAAGGCGATCACGCCATCCGATCGACGAATTCGGGCACGGACTTTGTCTTTCCACTCCGATGCATAGGCCTCCTTGACTGACATATCTATGTATTCGAAAGGGGAATTCGTAAGGAGTGATTGACCTTTCAAAAAGTCCCTTTGCCTTTCGTCTTCAATAGCGAATGCAACGAAAATAACTTTCTTGTCTGCCATGTGATCCTCTTTGCCGAAATGGTGTTGGAGTGCCTGTCTCGATACTTCGTATCGAATGTAACAGATATTTCGGTATTAATCGTGTCGGACGCATAGGGCTGAAGGAACAAACATGGCGGGCGTCCCCGGCCCAAGAGCACGGCCGGCCGCGCTGTCGTGCTGCGCATCGAGCCTCGCTACGCGAGTTCTCGCCCCTGACGGGCTTCCATCGTTCCCTCGCTCCGCTCGGCTGACGCCTACGGCCCGGCTTCCAGCTTCGGGCCTGCGCGCTTCGCTTGCGTGCGGCTCAGCACACAAGGGCGGCCGTTGCCTTGTCCAGCCGTCTCCCCTGACTTCATCACCTTGTCCGCGACCGTAGCCCGCTTCCGTGAGCCGTCAAGGCGCGCAGGGCCGTGTCCTCGGCTGCGCCTGCGGGCCGCACCAACCCTGCGCTTGTTTCCTTGACGGCCCCCGTCCGCGCGCTCCTTTGGCCGCGGGCGATGAACTCAGGAAAGACGGTGGCAACAGGGCCAACCGGGTTCCTCGTGCCAACCGCACCGAACAGCCGAAAGGCTGGGCTCCGAATCTTGGAATCCGGTGTGCGGTTTGAACAGCAAACCCTTTTCGTCAGGAGAAAGACCATGCAACTCGCATCCCGTTTCGCTTCCCGCTCCCCCTCACTGCGCAGCGACTACCCGCTGTCCGATGGCCAGATTCGCAGGGTGGCCCCGTCCATCTTCGCGGATGCCGCGCATGAGAGCCGTTCCGAGCGGTACACCTACATCCCCACCGCTGCCGTGTTGACCGAGCTTCGCAAGGAGGGGTTTCAACCCTTCATGGTGACGCAAACCCGCGTGCGCGATGAAGGCAAGCGCGAACACACCAAACACATGATTCGCCTGCGCCACGCCAGCCAGATCAACGGCGCGGAAGCCAACGAAATCGTGCTGCTGAACTCGCACGACGGCACCAGCAGCTATCAGATGTTGGCCGGAATGTTCCGCTTCGTTTGCAGCAATGGCCTTGTCTGCGGCGACACCGTGGCAGACGTGCGCGTACCCCACAAAGGCGACGTGGCCAGTTCCGTCATTGAAGGCGCTTTCGAGGTGTTGAGCGGTTTCGAGCGCGTGAAGGAGTCCCGCGATGCTATGCGCACGATCACGCTGGATGAAGGCGAAGCCGAAGTATTCGCCCGTTCCGCGCTGGCCCTCAAGTACGACCCCACGGACAACAAGCCCGCGCCCATCACCGAATCGCAAATCCTGATGCCGCGCCGCTTCGACGACCGCCGCCCGGACTTGTGGAGCGTGTTCAACCGCACCCAAGAGAACCTGACCAAAGGCGGTTTGCATGGGCGCAGCGCCAACGGACGCCGCCAGCAAACCCGCCCCGTGCAGGGCATTGATTCCGATATTCGCCTCAATCGCGCCCTGTGGCTGCTGGCCGATGGCCTGCGCCAGTTGAAAGCCTGATTCCCCTGCGCGGCAGGGGCAGGCAGCAGCCCTTGCCGCGCTATTCGCTGCTGCATTCCATCATCGCAAGGAGTTTTCACCATGAACGCCATTAACCACACCGAAGCCCAAGCCATCCACCCCGCAGCCAGCACTGCGCCTGCCGTGCTGCTGGAAGCCGCCGACCCGAGCAAGAATTCTGATTCTGGTGCCGCTGTCGCGGCTGGTATCGCGCCCCACGGGCCGCAACGTGCGCAAGACCCCGCGCATGTCGATTCCCGAACTCGCCGCCAGCATCCAGCGTGTCGGCCTGCTGCAAAACCTGATCGTCACCGCGACCGCTGACGGCGAGCGTTACGAAGTCGTGGCCGGAGGCCGTCGCCTTGCCGCCCTCAAGCTGCTGGCGAAAAAGCACCGCATCAGCAAGGAATGGGAGGTGCCTTGCCTGTTGGTGGCCGATGGCACCGCCCGCACCGCCAGCCTGACCGAGAACGTGCAGCGCGAAGCCATGCACCCCGCCGACCAGTTCGAGGCATTTGCCGCGCTGGTGGCCGAAGGCCGCCCCATCGAGGACATTGCCGCAGATTTCAGCGTCACGCCGCTGGTGGTGCAGCGCCGCCTGAAACTCGCCAACGTGTCGCCGCGCCTGCTGGCCGACTACCGGGCCGAAGCCGTGAGCCTTGACCAGTTGATGGCCCTTGCCATCACCGACGACCACGCCGCGCAGGAAGCTGCGTTCTACGATGCGCCGACATGGCAGCGCAGCCCGCACAACCTGCGCGACCGCCTGACCGAGCGCGAGATTGATGCCCACCGGCATCCGCTGGTGCGCTTCGTTGGGCTGAATGCTTACGAGGCCGCAGGCGGTGGCACCCGCCGCGATCTGTTCGCGGAAGCCGATAGCGGCGTGTATCTGACCGATGCCACGCTGCTGGAACGGCTGGCGCAGGACAAGCTGGCCAGCCTTGCCGCCGAGGTGAAGGCCGAAGGCTGGGCATGGGTGGATGCCACCCCCGGCACGACCCATGCCGACCTGCAAGCCTTCCAGCGCGCCCCGAGGCAGCGCCGGAGCCCGAACAAGCGCGAAGCCCAACGCATCGAGAACCTGCAAGCCAAGATGCAGGCGCTGGCCGAGGCCGTGGATGCCGCCCTGGACGCCGACGATGAAGAAAAGGCCGATGCCTTGCAGGAGGAAGGCGAACACCTGGGCGTACAGTTGCAGGCGCTGGAAGATGGCTTGCAGGACTATGGGGAAGCCGTCAAAGCTGCCGCCGGTGCCATCGTCACCATCGACAGCAACGGGCAGGCCGTGATTCATCGTGGCCTGCTGCGCGAAGCGCAAGCCAAGGCACTGCGCACGCTTGAACGACTGCGGCAAGGTTTCGGCAGCGAGGGCGAAGCCGGGAACGACGACACCGGCGAGGAAGCGGGCGACGCCCCTAAGCCCGCCGCCATGTCCGACCGGCTGGCGCAGCGGTTGAGTGCCCACCGTACCGCCGCGCTGCAAATCGAAGTAGCCCGGCATCCGCAGGTAGCGCTGGCCGCACTGGTGCATGGCATGGTGCAGACTGTCTTGCAAGGCAGCCACTACGGCCACGATCTGCCGCTGGGCGTGAAGCTGGCCCAGCAGGATCGGCTGGAAGGCATGGCCCCGGACTGGCCGGAATTGCCCGCCGCCGTGGCACTGCGCGAACTGCAACAGGTAGCGGGTGAAGCCTTGCCGGAGGACAGCGCCGAACTGTTCGCCGCACTGCTGGCTAAGTCGCAGGATGAACTGGTGCGCCTGCTGGCCGTATGCGTGGCATCCACGGTCGATGTGGTGACGCTCCGCGCCACGCAGCACCAGCCCGGCGCTGAACTGGCGCAGGCCGTGGCGCTGGACATGGCGGCATGGTGGCAACCGACCGCAGACGGCTATTTCCAGCATGTGCCGAAGGCCGCGATTCTGGAAGCCGTGGGCGAATTCGCACCGGAGCACGTCACCCGGCTGGCGAAGTTGAAAAAAGGCGACATTGCCAGCGAAGCCGAACGGCTGGCCGATGGAACTGGCTGGATGCCCGCAATCTTCGCCGCCGAAGCCACGCAGCAGGCCGCGCAGGAGGTGGTGACGGACGAGGCAGCCGAAGCGCCGGAGGAAGCCGCCGCCGTGGCGGATGAGCAGACGCAGGCCGAGGCACTGGCCGTTTGACCCCGTACCACAGATAGCGCCCCGGTTCCGGCCGGGGCGCTTTCATGCCGAGGATTCCCCTATGAGCCACGACACCACGAACCGTCCGCGCATGGCCGCGACCTATGCCCCCGGCACGGTACGCGCCCGCCGCTGGCATGGCGATAGCGACGTGCGGGGCTACCGTCCGCCTCGCGGCTGGACAGCCCGTGCCGACCTGACCGACCTACACCCCATCACGGGCCGCGCCTTGCCGCGTGCCGTGTGGTGGATCATCGAAACCAAAGAATAGGGAGCAGCTCCGCGCCCAAGCCGTTCCGTCTTGGGCGCGGGGAATGCCAAAAATCCGGGCGCGGCGGTGGCCGCGCCCGGTTTCAAGGCTCAAAGCCAAAACGCCCCTTTACCGCCTTCGGTCAGGCGGCAAAGGGGCCGCGCACAAGTCGCTTTTTGCGCAAAAACCATTGAAGCCATGCAAGTGCAGCGGCGCACGCGCCGCCGACATTCCGACAGCACCTCGCCGCAATGGGCGGCGCTTGTGGGGCTACGCCCCGGCTTGCTGCGGCAGGTTGCACGAAAGCGTGCCGTGCTCGACGCTGGCGGTTCGTTGCCTGTACGTCACGAAGGACGGTTCACCGACACACCACCTGGCCTCGATGTGGAGCTTCCACGCCACGCATCAAGCATGTGGCCGCAAGTTGTGGCAGGAGCGCTCGTACCTTGTTGCTGGGGCATTGACCTGGCCGCGTCAGGGAACAAGCCGGTGAGGTTGTCATACGGGGATGCCGAGTTGGTCATGTCTCCATTCGGGAGAGGCGACCCGTGCGTCCTTGGCTTGTCGTGAATCCTGGCGGTGGCGCGGCTGCGCATTGGGCTTTATGACCGCAACATTGCGGCGAAAACAATTTCCCCTACGCTGCGCGCATTCCTCGCGGGACAAATTCTTTTCGCCTCCAGGTTCTCCACGTTGTTGCGACCGCTCCGCGGTGCGGCCAGCCCATCCCCCGCCGGGCGGATCACAACAAGGACGCACTGGCGCGACCTTGTTCAACCCGAAAGGAGAAATCATCATGGCTAACATTGGCACCTTCACCGCAGAGAAAGACGGCTTCACCGGCACGCTTCGCACCCTGACGCTCAACGTCAAGGTCAAGCTGGTTCCCAACGACAAGGGTGACAACGAAAGCGCACCCGACTACCGCCTGCAAGCGGCTGGCCACGACATCGGCGCAGCGTGGAAAAAGACCAGCGAGGCCGGACGCCCTTATGTGTCCGTGACCCTTGACGATCCATCGTTCCCTGCAACGGTCTATGCCCGCCTGATCGAAGGCGAGGACGGCACGCACGACCTGATCTGGTCGCGCAGCAAGCCCAAGGCCGCCTGATAGTCGCTCACCGCGCCCCGCCCATTACGGCGGGGCACAACTCTATGCACGCATGACCTTATTCCAGTCGATGCTATGACCGGCAGCTTCAAGCTCACGCGCGAGTGCCTGTTTCCAGCCCCCGCCGCTATCCATCGTCTCCCAAACAACACCGGCGAAATCGCTTGGAATTTCCACCGCCCCGCGTTTGAGAGCACATACCTTGTCTCTGCCTAGGCGACCAATGAAGTACCCCAACTCCAAAAGCACATTCTGACGGGCTCTGGGCTCAGGTGTTCCTCCTTTTACGCAGCCCTCATCGTCTGGAGTAAGCAGAACTACTGCGAAACCAACATCACTGTGAGCAACCACTTTTTCGATAATTGTTCGTCCTTGGTTAGCCTGTTCGTGCAAGATGACGGCTTCAAGCCCGATTCGCTCAAGAAATCGTGCCACTGTTTCACGAGCACCATCGTCGTGACCATGAACGATAAAGACTTTGCGCGAAAATTGAGCTTTTAACATGGTATCCGTGCTCCCCTTGGTCTGGATATAACTCTTGTAATCCCGCACAAAGGGAATGATTAGCTGGCCAGTAAGTGCGTGAATTCCAGCAATGACCTTTTTTCCGGAATAGAAAAAATGGTGTCCGAAATTGGTAGCGTAGCCGGGATCTGCCGCCAGCTTCTCGATTAAAAGCAACGTCAACCCCAGCGCCTGCTTGGGGTCGTCTGGCCAAGCAAGCTGGGCGCTTCCAATCATGCTGCCCCCAGACTTTTCACTTTCAGCGATGAACGCCTCAACGTCGAGACCTTCCGTGAGCTCGGCGTTGTATGGCTCAAGGTCGGGATGTCGTAGCAGTTGAGCCAATTTTTTGAGAGGTCTTTCGTAAGTTTGAAGCTGTGAGGACTGCAAATCTAGAACTGCATTGTTTATTTCCGAGAATAAGTCTTTAGCCATCAATCATCCCCATCCGACTTCAATCTAGCTTCTGCCGCTTTTTCAAGAATACTCTCCCGATACTTTTCCTTCATTTGTTCTGCGAGAGGGCCAACGATAGGGTTCGAAGAATATTCTCCTAAGCGGTCGTCGATCATTCGATTGACCGATTGAATTGCGCCCTCAATGCTGGCGGGATCATTTGGATCAAAGTTTACGACCCCCAGTTCGCCGTCTAACTCACTCAAGGCGCGCTGCGCATCTTTCAGGTTTTTCTGAAGCTTATCCAGTCCGGTAATTTTGAACACGACTCACCTCCTTTTATTTATTCAGATGCTCGGAAAATGATGAAACTTCCCGAGCAATGTGATCCATCAGTTCGTGGGCGTTTTTGGGATCACTGCCTGCATACGCAAGGACCAGCAGCGTGAGTGGGTGAACATCCAGCACGGCACAAACATCTTCAATTTTATTCAATGTTGGGCTTTTCAGCCCTCGCTCCAAAGAGCTGAGGTAAGTTCGGCTGGACACATCCGAGAACGCCTCCTGGCTCAGGCCACGCGCCTTTCTGATCCGCCGTAGTGCATCGGGCAACGATGGCTTGAATGCTGTCATTCTGAACTTTCCCCAAAATCCAGAATGACAACCTGTTGCGCCCTATAGGGCTACAATCTATAGTGTTCATTTTTCCGTTTGTGCCTTTACTGAAATCCGCATTGGCGGCTTTCAGCAAAAGCGGAGAGCCTGATCCGTGTCTTTCCTGACTTCCGTGCATGTGCCTTCGTGCTTCTACGCTTTTGCGGATGCGTGGGCTTGCGCATCTGCGCTTTCGAGGGAATGCGGTAAAGCGTCCCTGATGTTTCGTGCATGCGTGGGAGTGCAGCCATGACCCCGCTCATCACCGCCGACGAGCGCACGCGCCTGCTGGCCAACGGCCAGGCCCGCGCTGCCGGGCAGGACACCGACCCGCAGCCCGTGGTGCGCCTGTTCACCCCGGATGCGCATGCCACCTGGCTGCTGGCTTCGCTCGACCCAGCCGATGGCGATACTGCCCACGGCCTGATCGGCTTGGGGATTGGCATGCCTGCACTGGGAACGGTGAAGCTGTCCGACCTGGCCGCCATCGTCGGGCCGCGGCAGCAGTCCGTGATGCGGGATCGCTATTTCCAGCCGGTGCGGCGGCTGTCGGAATACCTGCGGCTGGCCGAAGACAACGGCTCGATCACCGATTGAGGGCCACCGCGAAGCGGTGGCGCACTGTGTCTATTTCGGTCTGGTCTGTGACCCGTTCGGTCTGAATTGGCAGTGTTGCACCGAAGCGGTGCGTGCCAGATCGAAACGGTCATGATGCCTGGCGCGGGCTGCGGCAAGCTGACCGACGCGGCATGCCATTGGAGTGCGTTGCCGCCGTCGCACTCGGACGATTTCAGCAACGTATCGGAGTTCATCGGTCTTGACACTGCCAGTTTACGCTTCACCCATGACGTTTTGACGATGGCCTCGTAGCACGCCGTTTCGCCGTGGCGACGCATCCCCAGCACAGGGAGGTTGCCGTATGGCTGATCGCAGTGCCGAGCCGTGGTATGCCACGGCGGCCTATCTCTACGTTCTGCACTTGGATGGCCCGGCGCTGGCCTGGGAGTACCTGCGCCGTCATCCAGACTACCAGCGCGACTGGCTGCGCCGTCGTCGCCAACCGGATGCCGCCGGGCATTGGGGGCTGCGCCTGCTGGAAGATCCCGCCCTGGATGCGCGGGATGCACACCCGGCCTGGTTCCCCGATCACGATGCCGTGGTGCAGCTCTACCCGGATGCCGATCCGCCGCCCGATGCCTTGTGCTTTGCGTTCTGGAAGCTGCCGGGCCACAAACACCTGATCCATGACGGCAAGCGCCTGGTGCTGGTGGCACGCTGGCCCGGCTGCTGCCTGCGTTTCGTGCTCGCGCCAGGCTTGGCCGACGGCATGGCTTACGCCTATGCCATCCGGGCCTGCGTCGCACCTTGCGAACGCTATGCAGCCCTGGTGAGCGAATTGAACAAGATCGCCGTAGCCGCAGGTGCCGTACCTGCGGCGACCGTCCGGCCACGTCCGCCGCTGTCCGCATTGTTGGAACTGCACACGCTTCAGGCGCTGGACGCGACCCTGGCGGGTGCGTCCTTGCGGGAGGTGGCCGAAGGGCTGTTTGGTGTGGATGCCGTTGCCGCCGACTGGCACGCCGACAGCGCTTTGCGCGCCCGCGTGCGGCGGCTGGTGCGCCGGGCCAATGGGCTGATGCGCGGTGGCTATCGCCGTCTGGCGCAACTTCCCCCCGTTCCGCCGCATGAGGGGGGACGTTTCGCATCCCCTGCAGAACGTCCCTGAGCAAGAACCCCAAGTTTCTTGAGACTGCCTCCATCCGGTCGCGCTGTGTGGCCGGGCTTTACCTACCGATGGAGGTACATCCCATGCGACCCGCTCCCTTGCGGCCTGCCGCCGTTCCCGCTGCCACACCCGCACACCCCCAACGCTATCTCACCAACGATGAAGCTGCCGATTACCTGCGCCTGTCACCGCGCACGCTGGAGAAACAGCGCGTGATCGGCGGCGGCCCGAAGTTCCGCAAGTTCGGCCGCCGTGTGATGTACGCCGTGGCCGACCTTGATGCCTGGGCGGAAACGCGCAGCTTCGAGACCACTTCCGACCCCGAATATGCCGAGCACCACTCGGCTGACAGCCGTGCGCGCTGATCGGCGCATCGTCGGTGGCCATCGCCATGTTCCGCCCACCAGGGCACGCCTTGCCGCAGCGCGAACAGCTCGACCTGTTCCGCGCGCTGCCGGGCGACATGGCGCCGCGCGACAGCCAGGACTTGATGGCCTTTCCGTTCTTCTCGCTGGCGAAGTCGCGGCGCACCGCGCCGATCGATTTCCGCAGCGGGAGCATCACCATCCGCGTGGAAGGCACACAGGAACATGGCATCGCCACGATATGGGATGCCGACATCCTGATCTGGGCCGCCAGCCAGATCGTGGAAGCCCGCGACGCGGGCATCCCGACCTCGCGGCTGATGCAGGTGCGTCCCTACGAGATCCTGCGCTTCATCGGGCGCGGTACGTCGCTGCGCGACTACCAGCGCCTCAAGGCCGCGCTCGACCGGCTGCAATCGACCACGGTGGCCACGTCCATTCGAGAAACCACGGGAAGGCGATTGCATCGCTTCTCGTGGATCAACGAGTGGAAGGAGCTGGCCGACGCCAGCGGCACGCCGCTGGGCATCGAGCTGATCCTGCCGGACTGGTTCTATGCGGGCGTGGTGGACGCGGCCCTGGTGCTAACCATCCACCCGACGTATTTCCGGCTCACGGGCGGCATCGAGCGGTGGCTGTATCGCCTGGTGCGCAAGCATGGCGGCCGGCAGGAACATGGCTGGCAATTCGATTTCCAGCACCTGTACCGCAAGTCGGGCAGCGTGGCGCGCTTCTACGACTTCGCCGCCGACCTGCGCGCGCTGGTGGCGCGGCAATCGCTGCCCGGCTACGTCCTGGGCATCGAGCGGATGCCTGGCGAGAAAACCGAACTGCTGACATTCCGGCCCGTGCCGCCCACGGCACGGGGATAACTGCGGGAAAACCTGTTAATTCACTCGTGCTATCAGGCAACAGAGGACTCGTGCTATCAGGCAACAAATCGTCGTGCTATCAGGCAAAAAAATCGGCTGCAAACCCGCGCCGTTGCTGGGTTTTCTCGCCCCTTAACTTCCCTAACAGTAAATACATAACTTTTAGTAGAAGCGCGCCGTTTCGGTGGACAACCGCCAAACGGCACGGCGAACCCCGTTTCGCAGGACAGGCAAAGCCCGGCTTTCCAGCAGGGAGGGCCGCGCCATGATCTTCGCGTTTCTCAACCAGAAAGGCGGTGTCGGCAAGACCACGCTCGCCACGCACATCGCCGGCGAGCTGGCGATGCGCGGCCTACACGTCATCCTGCTGGATGCCGACCCGCAGGGTTCCTCACTGGACTGGACACAGCGCAGAAGCCAGCAGGGCTTGCCACGGTTGTTCAGCGCCGTGGGCCTCGCCTGTGAAACACTGCACCAGGAAGCGCCAGAACTCGCCAGGCGGGCCGATCACGTCATTATCGACGGGCCACCCAGGATCGCCGCCTTGGCGCGCTCCGCGCTGCTGGCGGCCGAGCGCGTGCTAATCCCGGTGCAGCCCAGCCCCTACGACCTGTGGGCCAGCTCAGAAATGGTTTCGCTGATCCGCGAGGCACAGGTGTTCCGGCCGCAGCTAGCAGCGGCCTTCGTCATCAATCGGCGCGTCAGCACCACCATCATCGGCAGGGAAGCACGGCAATCGCTGGCCGAACAGCCGCTGCCCGCGCTGCGCTCGGAGATCCACCAACGCATCGTCTTCGCCGACAGCGTGGCCGCTGGCCGGCTCGCCCGCGAAACAGCGCCCGACAGCGCCGCCGCCCGCGAAATCACCGCCCTGGTGGACGAACTGCTGCAGTGGCCGTCATGAGCGACAACAGCAACCCACCCAACGGCAAACGCCCAGCCAAGCGGGTCGGCATCGGTGCGCGTCCGCCCGCCAATCCGCACGCCGAGGCGTGGATTCGCCAGGGTGACGCGGATGCGCTCAACAAGGGCGACCTTTACACCGCTCGCCTGACCCTCGACATCACGCCTGCCATGCGGGCACGCATCAAGGTGTCGGCCTTCACGCGGGGCGTGACCGTGGCCGACCTGCTGCGCGGCCTGCTGGAGCGCGAGTTTCCAGAACACCGCAGGGAGAACACACCATGACCGCATCCGCTTTGCCTGCCGCGAACGCGGCACCGGTTACGCCGTTGCCTGCGCTTTCGACACTCGCCGGACAGGCCGGCAACGTGCCGCTGACGCGCGTTTCGCTGGCCTACATCGAGGCCCGTTTTAAGCTCTACCTGCGCTTCGGAGAACCGGCGCGCACACTCCAGCTCGACCGTTGGCGGCGCTGCGCAGTGTTCCTGCCGGGCACGATGCTATGCCGCATCCGCTGGGAGGCAAACGACTACGGCACGATCCGCTGGCAGCTCATGATGATGCAAGCCGCCACGCCGCTCGATGCCGTACAGCGCATCCCAGGTGTGCAGCCAGGCGCGCGCCTGCTGCTGCACGCAGAAGGCGATGCCAACGTGCGCGCCGTGCTGGAACGCATCGACGCTATCGAAGCGCTGGGCATCGCCGCCATCGACGTGTCGCCCGCGTACTGGCGTACGCTGGGCAACCGTCTGGCGGCTCGCCTTGCGCTGCCCGAATACACTGCCGAGCGGCACGCCGCTTGGTTGGCCGGGAAGGTGCTGCCATGACGGCCCCGACCAACACGGGCAGCACGTCGGCCGTTGCGCCGCGTCCCCGCTTGCACCCACGTTCACGTATGCGCGCTCGCGTCGTCGTGGCGACACTGGCCGCCATCGGCCTCGCGGCGCTGGCCTGGGCGGCTTTCGTATCGCCGCTGCCGCGCCTGGCCTACAACCCGTCCGACAGTGTGGCGGTTGGCTGGTATCGCATCGAACCGTTCGACCCGCGCACCGCCTCGCTGCCACGTCCGCTGTCAGTGGACAGCATCGTGCTGGTGCCGCTGCCCAACAGGGCCGCCATGCTGGCCGCGCAGCGCGGCTATCTGCCAACGCGCGTGCCGCTGCTCAAACGTGTGGGCGCGGTCGCGCCACAACACGTTTGCATCGTCGCCGGCCAGGTTCGCATCGACGGCGTGCCTGCGGCCGCCGCGCTGCCTGCCGACCGGCTGGGCCGACCGCTGCCATCCTTGCAGCTTTGCCGCCGTCTCGAACCGGGCGAACTGTTCCTGTTGAGCGTGACCAATCCGGCATCGTTCGACAGCCGGTATTTCGGCCCGGTCAGCGCATCCACCGTGATCGGCGTTGCGCATCCGGTGTGGCTGGAGTCCCGCCCATGATGGCCGCCGACTCGCTGCACGTTGCCGTGCATCTTGTCGTGCCATCGGGCATGTCGTTCTCGCTGCTGTTGCCGTGTCGTCGCGCCTGCCGTACCGGTGCATCCGCACCGCACGTCGCGCTGCCTTCGACGCAGCCTTCCAACGTGCAGGCGTCTTGCTTCGAACACGCCCGGCCTGCTGTCTTCATGGCGTCAGTCCGCGCGTTCGCCGGCGCGCTGGCTGCTCCCGCAGCAGCGCCGCCGGGCCGACGATGCCCGGAGCGACAGCGAAGGGCAAAGGCGGAAGGCAAGACAAAAGGACGCGGCACCAGGCCGCGTAGAAAGCCTGTCTGCACATGGGGGTGGCGCGGCACGGAGCGGCTTCGCCACCGTGCCGCTTGGGGCGCGAGGCCCGCGCCAATGCAGGCATGTCCCCGTGCTTCGCACGACAGGACACGCCAGAGCTTGCAGGGAGCGCAGCCATGACCGCCCGCCGCGACGACGATTTCCGGGTGCGTCCGAGCGCCCCGAAGAACCGGGGCAAAGGCCAGGGCCAGAGCTTCGTTTCCAAGGTACTCAAGCAGGCGGGCAAGGCCAGCGGCGGCAAGTCCTCGATGCGCCATTCCGCAGCCGGCGGCAGCGGCGCACGCGCCGGCCAGCGGCCCGGCTCGCGCCTGGGGCGCGGCCATACGGCGGCGCGCTTCGCCGGGGCGAAGCTGACGTCCATGTCGCGGCGCGTGACCATCAAGACCCTACTGGTCAATCAACGCAACGCCAGCCCGCAGTCGCTCGCCAAGCACCTGCGCTACATCGAGCGCGACGGCGCCGGCCGCGATGGCGAACCGGGCCGGGCCTACGGGCCGCAGATTGACGATGCCGACCTCGATGCCTTCAAGGAGCGGGCCGACGACGACCGGCACCATTTCCGCTTCATCGTCTCACCGGAAGACGGTGCCGAGCTTGAGGAGTTGCGCACCTACACCCGGCATCTGGTGAACCGGATGGAAGCCGACCTGGGGACGCGGCTGGATTGGGTGGCAGTCGATCACTGGAACACCGACAACCCGCACACCCACCTGATCGTGCGCGGGCGCGACGACACCGGCAAAGACCTCATCATCGCGGGCGACTACATCGCCCACGGCTTCCGCCATCGCGCCGCCGAACTGGCGACGGAATGGCTGGGGCCGCGCACCGAACTGGAGATTCAGCAGACCTTGCAGCGCGAGGTGGAACAGGAGCGGTGGACGAGCCTCGACCGCACATTGCAGCGTGAGGCCGGCGAGGATGGCCGGGTGCAGATCGAGCGCTTCAATGAGCCCCGCCTGCAACGCCAGCGGCTGCTGCTGATCGGCCGACTCCAACGCTTGCAGCGCCTGGGCCTGGCTGACGAGACGCAGCCCGGCACCTGGGCCGTGCATGCCGACGCGGAGAAGACCTTGCGCGCCTTGGGCGAGCGTGGTGACATCATCCGCACCATGCAGCGCGCCATGAGCGGCCAGCCGCGCGAGCTGGCGGTGTTTGAGCCCGGCGACGACGGCCGCACCATCGTCGGCCGCGTGGCCGGCAAGGGGCTGGCCGACGAGCTGCACGACCGCGGCTATCTGGTCATCGACGGCGTGGACGGCAAGGCCCACTACGTCGCTTTGAACGCCCGCGTCGAGCTGGCGAACTATCCCACCGGAGCCGTGGTGGAGGTACGCGGTTCCACCGAGGTGCGGGCGGCCGACAAGAACATCGCCGCGCTGGCGAGCGATGGCCTGTACCGCGCCGATCATCACCTGGCGATCGAGCAAGGCCGAGCCAAGCCCGGCCGCGACCCGCAGGAGGTCGTCGCGGCCCATGTCCGCCGACTGGAAGCCCTGCGCCGGGCCGGCATCGTGGAACGTGTGGCTGATGGACTATGGAAGGTGCCGGACGACCTGGCCGAACGTGGCCGCCAGAACGACGCACAGCGCCTGGGCGGCGTGGCGGTGGAGCTGAAATCGCACTTGCCCATCGAGCGGCAGGCCCGCGTGATCGGCGCGACCTGGCTGGACCAGCAGTTGATCGGTGGCGGTAAGGGGCTGGGCGATCTGGGCTTTGGCGGCGAGACGAAGGAAGCCTTGCAGCAGCGCGCCGACTTCCTTGAAGAACAGGGGCTGGCCCAGCGGCGTGGGCAGCGGGTGATCCTCGCCCGGAACCTGCTGGGGACGCTGCGGAATCGGGAACTGGCAAAGGCCGCCAAGGATATTGCCGCCGAAATCGGCCTAGCGCATCGGCCCGTCACCGACGGGCAGCGCGTGGCTGGCATCTACCGGCGCAGCCTCATGCTCGCCAGCGGGCGCTACGCGATGCTAGACGACGGCATGGGGTTCAGTCTGGTGCCGTGGAAGCCGGTGATTGAACAGCGACTGGGGCAGCGACTTGCCGCGACGGTGCGCGGTGGCGGCGTGGCGTGGGAAATCGGACGGCAGCGGGGAATGGGCATTGGCTAATGCTCGAAGAGTTCTCAGCCACATAACCCGGCAGGCTGTCTAGAGATATGCCGAGGCAGTTGTGAAATTCTTCGCTGCATATCTTCAACGGGTTGGATCTATGGCCCGGAAGCGGCCATCCAGATAGACGAGTGGATCGGCATATGCAGATGTGAGCACACGCTCGACACTGGCCAGCATTACCGAGTGGGTGCCGACTGCATGGTGTTCAATCAGCTCACAGAACAGCGAAGCCTGCGCCCCTTGCAGATAGGGCAACCCATTGACTTCATCAAATCGCCAGGCTTCATGATCGAAACGGTCGGTCCCCGTGGCGCTACGGCAGTGCACCGCAAGTACCTCCTGTTCTGCGCGGAGTACATTGATGCAGAACCGTCGAGAAGCCAGCAGCGGCCCATGGATACGGGTTTGCTGACCAATGCACACTAGAACCGTGGGCGGCTCCAGTGAGACTGATGCGAATGAACTGGCGATCATTACGTGTCCGTGGCCATCGGGAGCGATCGACGTGATTAGCGTCACCGTGGAGGCCACGCCGCGCATCGCCTGCCTCAATTGGGCAGCAATCAAAGGGTGTTGGGACATGTAGATGTGCTCAATCATGGGTTACGGGTGTGTTTCACGCTTAGCCCAACCAGGGTGCTTTGTCAGCAAACCCAACATCTCGTCCATCGCGTCATAGGAGCGTTTGAGCGTGCTGTATGGATTCCCCCCGACCAATGTGCCATCATAGCCGACGGGGCCGGTATAACCGAACGACTTGGCAAGTCCAAGAAGTGCGAAGTTGTCGAGTTCTCCTGCATCGAGCGCCTCGAAAGTGGCAATACGACTCCAGCCAAGTGGGCTGCGGGTTGCGCCGCTGAGAGTCAATTCCCGCATGAAGGGTGTTGACGCCATTAACGCTGGCGTCGGGTCTACGGCCTGATAGCCCTCCGTCGGGCTGCCTGCATTGGTTTCGTAGCCATACCAGTGATAGCTTGGAAACACGATGCCGAGATTCGGATGGTTCACGACCGAGCAGATCTGTGCCGCAATGGAGTAATGATCCATCCAGAAGCCCAGATGAAAATACAGCAGGATGTCAATTCCGCGCCGTGCGCAAATCTCAAGTGCCCGACCAAGGAAGTCCTGCAATACCTTGTCGTCCGGTGCCTTTCGATGATTTGAACCGTGGCCTGCCGTCCTGATTCCAAGATTGACAGCCTTCACGCCTTCCATCTCCTCAAGCATCCGCAAGAGTTCCTGCGTTGATGGGATGCTGTGGGCCCTGATCCAGGTCGATCACCACATACACGCTAAAGACCTCCAAACCGAAACGATCTTTCACGGTGGATAGACGCTTTGCGGTTTCCCATCGGCTCCCTGACCAGACGGCATAGGTCAGGCCGTCATAACCGATGTCAGCCAGCATTTCGCATTGGACATCGAAGGCATAGGTACCAGCCGAAGAAGTAAAAGCGAGATCCCAGGCAAAAATTTTATGACCGTGCAGCATCCTGCGCCTCCTCCAAATGGGCAGTAGCGTGCGCCGGAAAGTGCGGTACGACATGCTCGCCAAGTTCCTGAACAATCTCATGCGCCGGACGTGTCGCGTATTTCAGGTTGAGGCCAATATGATTAACCCCAATATCGCGCAAGCGGCTGAAGTAGTCAGTAAAGAATCGGTGACCAGCCCGAAACCCGAGGAAGATGGGCGATGGGGGTTCATCGGGATTCTCCGACAGGTCAATATAGAAGGATTGCGTGAAGGGTTTGAATCTTGGTGTCAGCGACCGCCAATTCTTGATTGTCATGGCTTGCTGCGCGATATTTTGGGGATAGTAAAGCCAGCCATCCCCATGCTCGGCAATCCATTCGACCGACTGGCGTGAATGACCAGTCACCATCACGGGAATGTCTCTCAACGCCGGTTTCGGCAGCGTATCTGCACCCGACAAGTTCACTCGGGGCGTGGAGATTTCCGGGAAGTCCTCACGCCAGGCTTGACGCAACACAGTCAATGCTTCTTGGAACAACGTGGCTCGCGCATCCATTGTCTGACCGAAGGCCGGGAACTCTGTTGGCCGATCACCCGTGGCGATACCTAGCACCAGGCGCTGATTTGACAAGCGGTCGATCGAGGCTGCTGCTTTGGCCACAAGCAAGGGATGACGCAGAGTGGTGATGACGCTGCCAGTTGCGAGCGCGATGCGCGACGTCTGTGCCGTGACGTAGCCCATGAATGGCCACAGGTCATGGATGTGACCCACGTCGCCAAAAGACGGGACATTGAGAAATACATCCCTGAAGTAAAGGGCTGCAAAGTTATGAGCTTCAGCCAATTGTGCCGTGCGAATCTGCTGTGCCATGTCCATCTCAGGAATGGCGCCAGGGTAGGACTCGATGGCGAAGAAAAGACCCAGCGTCAGGCTTCCTTCCTGATACATGGTCGAGTATCCACGATGATTTTTGGGGTATACGGATTTAATGGTTGATGGGGCACCTTCACCCCATCAATCTGATACCACCCTCAGATGGTTGATAGATCGACTCCGTAGTTGAGTTCCTCTGCGAAGTCCGGCAGTCCGTAACCGATGGTTTTCTTGTAGAAAGGAGAGACCTTCGCAGTCGGTGCCTTCTTCTTGTGCTTCGTGGTGTAGAGCATTCGTGCCCGCATCACCTCGAAGGAGTAACCGCGCCCTTCACGGTTCTTGTCCTTGGCCAGTCGGTTGATGGACTCCGTGTAAGCGTTGGTGACGGGCATGTCCGTCTCGAAGTAGGTCATGGTCTCTTCGCGCCAGTTTCCCACTGCCCTGACCAGATCGCTCCAGACTTCCTTTTGGCCCTTCGGGATGGTGGCTATCCACTCGTCCAGGGCGGCTTCTGCCTGGAGCCGTGTGGTGGCGTCCCAGATGCCGTAGAAGCGCTCCTTGTGCTCGTAGGCGGCCAGCAGTTGCGGGAACGCGCCTGTCCAGGTCTCCATGATGAGGCGCTCCCGGTCTGAGACTTCGTGAGCGCGTTTCAGCAGGATTTTCCGGTCTCCCTTGAGAGTCCGGCTCTGGGACGGTTTCGGCTCCTTTCTGAGGCCCTTGCGCACTCTCTCTAGGGCATCGTTGGCCATGCGCACCACATGGAACTTATCGACCACGATACGGGCCTGGGGCAGCACAGCCTTGACCGCTGCCCGGTAGGGGTTCCACATGTCCATGCTGACGATCTCGACCTTCTGCCGGTCTTTCAGCTTCATCAGGTAGTTGGTCACCACGTCCTGGCG
This sequence comes from Thalassospira lucentensis, assembly GCF_032921865.1. Lineage (NCBI taxonomy): Bacteria > Pseudomonadati > Pseudomonadota > Alphaproteobacteria > Rhodospirillales > Thalassospiraceae > Thalassospira > Thalassospira lucentensis. The sequence goes on along the minus strand of NZ_CP136684.1, from coordinate 3,994,374 downwards.
GCGGGTGGCCAGCAGGTCGAGCAGGGTTCGCTCCTCAATGTTGGTCAGAATGCAGCGGTAGCGCTTGTTCAGGTATAGCTCGTCAATGCCCAGGATGCGGGGCGTCTCGAAGCGGTGCCAGCGCCCCAGGAACTCGGCGCGGGCGTTGAAGATGTCGCGCACCGTCTTCTCGTCCAGGCCGGTCTGTGCCGCCACAAAGGTGTAGGGGTGGTTGAAGGATTCCTTCTCCACGTACTCATGCAGCCGCAGTGTCATACGGAATCCGTCCACCATCTCCGGTAGCTGGGGCCTGAATGTTGTCTTGCAGGCCCGGCAGGTGTATCGGCGGCGGACCACCCAGAGAGTGACCCGCTTGCCGTGGATGGGCAGATCACGATAGGGAACGTCACGCTTGCCGAACCGCACGAACTCACCCTGCACGCCGCACCCCTCGCAGGCTACTGGTGTAGGTGCTTCAAGCCGAAAATGTATGTCTTCATTCTGCTCATCAGAATCCACCAACTGGTACCCAGGAAGGCTTAACGAATTAATCATCTCCCGCCTTGATCAGAAAAACAGGTAGGTGGCGTAACCGGCAATCATCGCCATAGCAAAAATGACTGCTAAAAACGCCGCTAAAAGCTTCAGCGTGAACAAAGAGCGCAACAGAATGAGCTCAGTCAGGCTGGCTCCGGCACTGCCGATGATCAACGCTAGCACCGTCCCGGCACCCACGCCTTTGGCCATCAGAGCCGCTGCCAGAGGTATGACGGCTTCAGCGCGAATATACAACGGCACGCCGATGACAGCGGCAACTGGAATGGCAAAGGGATTATCTGGGCCTGCATACTGCTCCAATAAGTCAGTGGGCATGAAACCATAGATCACGCTGCCAATCGCAATACCGATGAGCAGGTAAGGCAACACATCGATAAAGTCCGACCAAGCTTCCCGCCACACACCACTGTACTTCCCTTCTTTCTTAACCGTGACAGTGGGTTGACTGTCACAGCATTCGCTAGACGTAGAGACTGTTGTCTTCCTATCAGCCCCGCAAGAAGCCGTCTTCGGAGTGGTGTCGCAGCTGTTGGTGCCGCAACTCGATGCGGTCGATGTAGCACTGCACGGGCTTGCTGATGAACTACATCCACTGCTCTCTTGTGTCGCCGTCCGGCGCACATAACGCTCGAAGCCAAGCGTGTGAAGCAGCCATCCGGCACCTACCGCGACCACCAAAGCGGCGAGCACATAGATAGCAGTAAGTGTCCATCCAAACGTGGCAACCAGCAGGCCGACGACGATAGGATTCAGCAACGGAGATGAGAAAAGAAACACCATCATCGGCCCAAAACCGGCCCGTGCCCGAATCAACCCTTTCAACATGGGGATAGTCGAGCAACTACAGAAGGGCGTTATAGCTCCTAAACCAGCAGCAAGAAAATAGCCTCGCTTCCCACTGGAAGTCAGTAACGCTTCCACCTTGGATGGTGGGATGTGACGTTGAAGAACTCCGACCAGCAAGCTAATGCCAATGAATAAAACCGATAGCTCGATAGCGAGAAAGGCGAACATGCCTAGAGCGTCTTGGAGTTGAGATGACATTCAATATTACTCCTATATTTCTGGGTCAAAGAGTCCGGCCTGCCGGTCGGCACCTTTGGGTTGTTACGACTGCGCGGGAGAGGTGTCCCGCCGCAAGCCCGCCACCAGTACAAGAAATCCCTGCACGGCTTTTTCGGAAGCGGCGCGTGGGTCGTCTGCGCTGGCGATCCACAGCGATGCGCCCAGCAGCGCCCCGCTTATCAGGCGGGCCGTCGCCAGGGAATCGACGGGGCGTATGACTGCCTCCTCGATCAACTTCTGGAGGCTGCGGCGCGTATTCACGATGCACACGTTCTGGCTGGGCCACTGGGAGGGATCGCCCAGAACCGCTGGCCCGTCCAGCAGGACGATCCGCTGGACTTCGGGCTCGACGGCCATCTTGATGTAGCCAATGCACTCCTGAACGAAGCCGTCCCAGGTGGACTCCGCCTCCTCGACGATGACGGCCAGTCGGCCAGATATCTCTGCATCAATCTGGGCGATGACCGCCTCCAGCAGCCCTTTCTTTCCACCGAAGTGGTGATTGAGCGCTCCGCGCGTCAGTCCGGCTTGGGCCGTCAGCTCATCCATTGAACTGTCCGCATACCCCACGGTTGCGAACGCAGCGCGGGCGGCACTGATGAGCTTGGCCCGCGTTTCCTCAATCATCTCTGCACGCTTTTGTGCCATTAGGTCGTCCTCCGATTTTTCACATACGAAGTGTATGTAAATGATTGACATACGTTGCGTATGAGTGGATGATAAATGGCATACGTCACGTATGTCAAATTTTATCAACCGGGTTTCGCCATCCCTTCGAGACTGAAAACAATGAGCACATTGCCTTACCTTGCGGTCCTGCCTTCCTGGCGCCGCGCCTTGCCGTTAGCTGCGGCGAGCTTGCTGGCGCTGTCCCTAGCTGGCTGCAATAGCGACGCCGCCGACGCGGTCGCCGCCCCTCCACCCACGGTCAGCGTGGCACCTGTGTCGGTGCGCAAGATCGTCCAATGGGATGAGTTCAATGGCCGCGTCGAGGCGGTGGAAAGCGTTGCGCTGCGGCCACGTGTGAGTGGCTACATCGACAGGGTCAATTACGAAGAGGGCCAGATCGTCAAACGTGGCGACGTGCTGTTCGAGATTGACGCTCGCAGTTACCGTGCTGCTCTGGCTCGCGCGGAAGCAGACTTGGCCCGCGCCCGCACGCAGGCCGCACTGGCACGTAGCGAAGCGGCCCGTGCTCAAAAGCTGGCTTCGTTGCAAGCAGCCTCCACCGAGGAGTTGGAGCAGCGCCACGCCGCCGCCGATCAGGCCCAAGCCAACGTGCAGTTCGCCCAAGCCGCAGTCGAGACCGCCAAGTTGGATCTGTCGTTCACCCAGGTACGTTCGCCCATCACAGGCCGCGCCGGACGTGCACTGGTCACGGCAGGCAACTTGGTGAGTGCTGACGGCCAGGCCAGCATCCTGACCACCGTAGTCTCGCTGAACCCGGTGCACGTGCATTTTGATGTCGACGAGCGTACCTATCTGCGCTACGCCCACATGGCTCGCAACGGAGAGCGCCCCGACCAGCGCAGCGAAAGTATCCCGGTGCAGGTGGGCCTGGTCGGCGAGAACGGCTATCCACACGCCGGAAACGTGGACTTCGTGGACAACCGTGTCGATGCGGCCACCGGCACCATCCGCGCACGCGCCACCCTGGTCAATCCCGACGGCCTGCTTACGCCGGGCCTCTATGCCCGAGTGCGCCTGCCGGGTAGCGGCAGTTTCGAGGCCATGCTGATCGACGACAAGGCCATCCTGACCGACCAGAGCCGCAAGTACGTGTATGTGATCGATGAGAACAACACCGCCCAGCGCCGCGACATCACGCTGGGACGCAAGGCCGAAGGCCTGCGCATCGTCGAGGAAGGTCTAAATCCCGGCGACCGCGTGATCGTCAACGGCATCCAGAAGGTTTCTGTCGGCATGCCAGTGACGGCCCAGGACATCGAAATGGCGCCTGCAGGCCGACAAAACGCCCAGGCGAGCGAATGAGCGCGGAGAGCCAGCCATCATGAACTTTGCCCGCTTTTTCGTGGATAGGCCGATTTTTGCGGCCGTGCTGTCCATCATCATTTTCGTGGTTGGGTTGATCGCGATCCCGCTCTTGCCCGTCAGCGAGTACCCGGAAGTCGTGCCACCCACCGTACAGGTTCGCGCCACGTATCCTGGCGCAAATCCGCGCGAAATCGCCGACACGGTAGCCGCACCACTGGAGGCATCCATCACCGGCGTGGAAAACATGCTCTACATGAAGTCCGTGGCCGGTAGTGATGGCGTGTTGGTGCTGACCGTCACCTTCCGTCCTGGCACCGATCCCGACGACGCCCAGGTCAAGGTACAGAACCGTGTCGCCCAGGCAGAGCCGCGTCTTCCCGAAGCGGTGCGCCAGCAAGGTGTGGTGACCGTCAAACAGTTCCCCAACGAAACGCTGGTCGTGCAGTTGCGCTCGCCGGGCGATCGCTATGACGCGCTGTACCTGCGCAACTATGCCGTGCTCCATGTACGCGACGAGTTGGCACGCATCCAGGGGGTGGGCGATGCCACGATCAACGGCTCTGGCGACTACGCCATGCGCTTATGGCTGGACCCCGACAAAATTGCGGCGCTGGGTATGACCGCCGGCGATGTGGTCGAAGCCGTGCGCGAACAGAACGTCCAGGTCTCGGCCGGTCAACTAGGTGCGCCGCCCAACCCCTCGGGAAGCGACTTCCTCCTGTCCATCAATGCGCAGGGCCGGCTGGTGACGGAAGAAGAGTTCGGCGACGTCATCGTCAAGACCGGATCGCAGGGTCAGGTCACCCGGCTGCGAGATGTGGCGCGCGTGGAAATGGACGCATCCAGCTACTCGCTGATGTCGTTGCTCAACAACAAGCCTGCTGTCGCGATCTCTGTCTTTGAAGCCCCGGGCGCCAATGCCATCGAAATCTCGGATCAAGTCCGCGCGAAGATGGACGAGTTGGCCAAGCGCTTTCCCGAGGGAGTGGAATGGTCGGTGGAGTATGACTCAACTGTCTTCGTGCGTCAGTCGATCAAGGCGGTCGTCAACACTCTGCTGGAAGCCATCGGACTGGTGGTGCTGGTGGTGATCTTGTTCCTTCAGACTTGGCGTGCCTCCATCATCCCACTGCTAGCCGTGCCGGTGTCGGTGGTAGGCACCTTCGCCGTGCTGCTGATGCTGGGCTTTTCCATCAATACGCTCACGCTTTTTGGACTCGTGCTTGCCATCGGGATCGTGGTGGACGATGCGATCGTGGTGGTGGAAAACGTCGAGCGCAACATCGCCGAAGGGCTGGCGCCGCTGGCTGCGGCCCATCAGGCCATGCGCGAAGTCAGTGGCCCCATCGTCGCCATCTCGCTGGTGCTGTGCTCGGTATTCGTGCCTATGGCATTCCTGTCCGGCGTGACAGGGCAGTTCTACAAACAGTTCGCCGTCACCATTGCGATCTCCACGGTAATTTCGGCCATCAACTCGCTGACGCTGTCGCCTGCGCTGGCCGCGCGCCTGCTTCGCCCGCATGGTGCCGCGCCAGACCTGCCCACGCGGGTGCTGGATCGCAGTCTGGGCTGGATATTCCGGCCGTTCAACCGTTTCTTCCTGCGCAGCGCGGATGGCTATGGAAACAGCGTGTCGCGCATCCTCGGGCGGCGTGGTGCGGTGTTTCTCGTCTACATCGCGCTACTGGTGGCGACGGGAGCTGTGTTCAAGGCCGTCCCTGGCGGATTCATCCCCATGCAGGACAAGCTGTATCTCCTCGGTGTCATCCAGCTACCCGAGGGTGCATCCCTGGAGCGCACGGAAGCGCTGGTCCGCCGTGTGAGCGACATCGCGCTCAAGACCGATGGCGTCTACAACGCCGTGCAGTTCCCGGGCATGAACGGCTTGCAGTTGACCAACACGTCCAATAGCGGCCTAGTGTATTTCATACTCAAGCCCATCAATGAGCGCAAGCACACTGCAACCGAGATTGCGGAACAGTTGAACGAGCGCTTCGCTCAGGAGCAGGACGGTCTGGCCTTTGCCATCATGCCGCCCCCTGTCATGGGGCTGGGCGCGGGTTCCGGGTTCTCTCTTTACGTGCAGGATCGCAACCGTGAGGGCTATGCCGCATTGCAGACGGCGACCACCGAGCTGGCGACGGCCATCTCGCAAGAACCGGGATTCCAATATCCGATCAGTTCCTATCAGGCCAATGTGCCGCAGCTTGACGCCGTAGTGGACCGCACCAAGGCGAAGGCACAGGGCGTGGCCGTGACCGATCTTTTCGATACGCTGCAAGTGTACCTGGGTTCGGCGTATGTCAACGACTTCACGCGCTTTGGCCGCACCTTCCGGGTGATGGCTCAGGCGGACGCACCGTTCCGCAGTTCTGTCGAGGACGTGGTCAAACTGCGCACCCGCAACGCCAATGGCGACATGGTGCCCATCGGCAGCATGGTGGACGTGCGCAAGACATTCGGCCCCGATCCCGTCATCCGCTTCAACGGCTATCCATCTGCCGACCTGATTGGTGAGTCAGATCCGCGTCTGGTGTCGTCATCGCAGGCATTGCAGCAAGTGCAATCCATTGCAGACAAGGTGCTGCCGCCAGGCATGCAACTGGAGTGGACCGACCTCAGCTACCAGCAGGTCACGCAAAGCAATACCGCGCTGGTGGTGTTCCCGCTGGCGGTACTGTTGGTCTTCCTGGTGCTGGCGGCACTGTACGAAAGCTGGACGTTGCCGCTGGCCGTCATCCTGATCGTGCCCATGAGCCTGTTGTCGGCCATGACGGGCGTGTGGCTCGCGGGTGGTGACAGCAACATTTTCGTGCAGATTGGCTTGATAGTGCTGATTGGTCTGGCCTCCAAGAATGCCATTCTGATCGTGGAGTTCGCCCGTGAACTTGAGCGCAAGGGGCACAGCATCCTCGATGCCGCGCTGGAGGCATCACGCCTTCGTCTGCGCCCGATCATCATGACTTCCATCGCCTTCATCGCTGGCGTGGTGCCGCTGATGGTCGGTTCCGGCGCAGGCGCGGAGATTCGCCAGGTTATGGGAGTGACTGTGTTCGCCGGCATGCTCGGCGTGACCTTGTTCGGTTTATTCCTGACTCCTGTTTTCTACGTCGCGTTACGCAGGCTCGCGACGCGCAAGCCACGTCGCCAGGCAAATGTCGCCATGGAGGCCACCCATGACTGACTCCACAAGGACTGATTCCGTCATGCTTCAAACGCCATCCCGCATCCGACCATGCCTACGTCGGATGCCACATCTGGTACTGCTCCCTTTGGTGGCGTTGACGCTGGCAGCTTGCGCAGTAGGGCCGAATTACAAGGCACCTGCCGCGCCCCAGGCAGTGACGTATGCCCGCCAAGACCCCGTTGCCGTGTCCCAGCTTGTACCGGAGGCCGATGCGCAATTCTGGCGGGAACTGGATGACCCGGTGCTGCACTCTTTGGTGGAGAATGCTCTTCACGCCAATCACGACATCCGCATAGCACTGTCGCGCTACGAGCAAGCCAGCGCACTGTCGCGCGAACGTCGCCAAGACTACTATCCGACGCTGGGCGCGTCCGGTGAAATCAGTACCCAGCGCGCCAGTGCTGCACAAGCACCGGATGCGTCCCGCTCCGACCGGGATAACGATCTGCATTCGGCTGGCCTATCCGTGATCTGGGAATTGGACTTCTTTGGCCGAGTGCGGCGCAGCGTGGAATCGCAGCGCGCCGAGACCGAGGCCAGCGCAGCCGACCTGGCGGGCGTACAAGTGGCTATGGTGGCCGAGTTGACCGACGCCTATTTCCGCTTGCGCGGCTTGCAAGTGCAATTACAGGTCGCGCGGGACAACGAAATCAACCAAGCCGATACGCTGCGGCTGATCGAGGTCTTGTTCGAGAACGGCCGGGGCACGTCGTTCGATGCCGACCGCGCCCGCACGCAATTGGCGCTGACACGCTCGCGCATTCCGCCGCTTGAAGCTGAGGCTGCTGTGGCCGCCCACCGCATTGCCGTGCTCACTGGCCGCACGCCTGCGGCGATGGCCGAAGTGCTGGATCACCCCGCAGCCTTGCCTGAGCTGCCCGCCCAGATCAACGCCGGTGCACCGGGCGATCTACTGCGTCGCCGTCCCGATGTGGCTGCGGCAGAACGTAGGCTGGCTGCGGCCACTGCGCGTATCGGCGTAGCCATGGCAGACCTGTTCCCTCGCTTTACGTTGGGAGGGCTGATCGGCACGCAGGCGTTGGGCTTTGGTTCGTTGTTCGAGCGTGATAGTGAAACGCGAATGATCTCGCTCGGTGTGGGTGGTTCCTTCCTAGACGTGGGCCGGGTGCGGTCGCGCATCGCGGCGGCCAATTCAGCCACTGCCGAAAACTTGGCGGTATACGAGCGCACGGTGCTGCGCGCCATGGAAGAAACCGAGAACGCGCTGGTACGCCTATCGCGCGCGCAGACCGAGAACGCCATGCTGGTACAGGCGACCGAGGCCAGCCGCCGGGCAGCCAAGACGGCTCGCCTGCAATTTGAGGGCGGCGCCATCCATGTTTTGGATGTGCTGGAGGCCGAACGTTCACGCTTGGAGTCCGAAGACTTGCTGGCACAAAGCGCCACCCGCAGGGCGACGGCGTTGGTGGCGGTCTACAAGACGCTGGCCGGCGGCTGGTCACACGCCTTGCCCGGACCGCAGGGCGAGGCAGTCGCGCAGCGCCACAAAAGCGGCGACAGGCCTGAACTGGATGAACTCGGTGAGATGAGCGGCTACAACGCTGCGAACTCTCAAACGGCCTTTGTACTGACAACAGGAGGCGAAATGGAGATTCGACACTTACGCTGCTTTCTCGCTGTCGCCGAAGAACTACATTTCGCCCGCGCGGCGGAGAGGCTGCACATCGAGCAGTCACCGCTGTCGCGCACTATCAAGGAGCTGGAGGAGAGCCTGGGCGAACAGTTGTTCATTCGTACCAGCCGCAGCACGCGGCTGACACGGGCGGGCAAGCTGTTTCTGGAGCATGTGCCGCGCATCTTCACCGCCTTGCAGCAGGCGCGCGATAGCGTGAATGCAGCCACCAACGGCTTCCACGGTCAGTTGCGTATCGCACTGTCCGACGGCATCACGCCCTCGCGCCTGCCGTCCTTGCTGGCGCTGTGTCGGCAGGAAGAACCCGAAGTCGAGATTTGCCTGTTCGAGGTACCCTTGTCGCAGCAGATCAAGGGACTGCATGACGACCTTTACGACGTGGGCTTTGCCCAGTCCGATGAAGTTGGAGAAGGCATCACTGCCGAAGCCGTTTGGAGCGATGCGCTGATGGTGGCGGTTCCTGCACGTCATCCGCTTTTGAAGCACAAGCGCATCCCGCTGGAAGAAGTGCTGCGCTATCCGCTGGTGTTGTGCGATCCGCACGTATGCGAAGGCCATGCTCGCCAAGTCGAGCGCGTACTGCGCCGGATAGATATGGAGCCGCTGATTGCCGAACGTGTGGCTTCGTGCGATTTGATGATGGCGTTAGTGTCGGCGGGCTTTGCGCTGGGCCTAGCCGGAGCGCCGCATATCGCAGGCAGCCGTGAGCCTGGGATTGTGGCTCGGCCGCTGGCGGGTCGCTCACCCATGCTGACCACTTATGTGCTGCACCGGGAAGGTGGATCCTCGGACGTGCTGTCACGCTTTATCGAGCGTGTGCAGGCCATCGAATCGCCGGACGGCATCAGAGCCACGCCCCCCCTTGAACCCGATTCCCAAGAGGAAGTCGAGTCATGACCATGAAGCAGATCGCCCCATTCCTGTTGGTCGCCGCGCTGTCCGCTTGCGGCCAGTCCGAAACACCGAAACAGGCAACCAATGTACCGACCGTGGAAGAGCTGGTCGCAGATCCTGCGCGCCTGAGGGAGCTGCGCCGCCAGTGCAAGACCGAACGCCCGACGATGGGAGACGTGCTGTGCAACCGGGTGGCCGAGGCGACGAACAAGCGCTTCTTTGGCTATGGAAACACGCCCTACACGCCGCCGAAGTTCTGATTGTTGGCTTTCTGCCGCGAAATCTCGATTTTTCTTTCTCGACACGCCGCCGCGCGCTCACGCCTGCGGCGTTTTTACTGGTTTCGCCTCTGCATGACACCATGCTTTTTGCATCACCTTGCTGCCGATAACGGTCTTTGACCGGCACTGAACCGGCACCGATCCTGACGCCTGCGGCACGCCTTTGTGCCGCGTTTTCCACGGGGAATCAGCGCAGGAGAAATCGGAGGCCAGGGTATGCAAGCTCAGGGCGTGTTGTTCGGGCAGATCGCCGCCGTCTTCGGCATCGTGATCGCCGGTGTGTGGGGTGCCACGCAATGGACCGCCGCCGCCTTGGGCTACCAGCTACGCCTGGGCGCGCCCTGGTTCGACTTCCACGGCACGCCGGTCTATTACCCGTGGAAGCTGTTCGAGTGGTGGTTCTTCTTCGACGCCTACGCGCCGCAGGTGTTCGACACCGGCGGCATGATCGCGGCGAGCAGCGGCCTGCTGGCCGTGGTGGTCGCCATCGCCATGTCGGTGTGGCGCTCGCGCCAGGCGCGCAAAGTGACGACCTATGGCTCGGCCCGCTGGGCCGATGTCGCCGACATTCGCAAGGCCGGGCTGACGCAGCCCGCCGGCGTCTTTCTCGGCCAGCATGACGGCCACTACCTGCGGCACGAAGGGCCGGAACACGTCCTGACCTTTGCGCCCACGCGCTCGGGCAAGGGTGTGGGCCTGGTGGTGCCGACGCTGCTGTCCTGGCCGGCATCCGCCGTCATCCACGACATCAAGGGCGAGAACTGGCAGATCACCGCTGGCTGGCGCAGTCGATTTAGCCACTGCCTGCTGTTCAACCCGACCGATGCCAGTTCGGCGGCCTACAACCCGTTGCTGGAAGTGAGGCGCGGCGCGCACGAGGTGCGCGACGTGCAGAACATCGCCGATATCCTGGTCGATCCCGAAGGGGCGCTGGAGAAGCGCAACCACTGGGAGAAGACCAGTCATGCGCTGCTGGTCGGCGCGATCCTGCATGTGCTCTACGCGGGAGAGGACAAGACGCTGCGCGGCGTGGCGAACTTCCTCAGTGACCCGGCTTGCCCGTTCGAGCTGACGCTGCATCGGATGATGACCACGCGGCATCTTGGAGATGTACCGCATCCCGTTGTCGCGTCCGCCGCCCGCGAAGTGCTCAACAAGTCGGACAACGAGCGTTCCGGCGTGTTGAGCACCGCCATGTCGTTCCTCGGCCTGTACCGTGATCCGACCGTGGCCGCAGTCACGTCGCGCTGCGACTGGCGCATCGCCGATCTGATCGCGTCTGCATCCCCTGTGTCGTTGTATCTGGTGGTGCCGCCTTCGGACATCAGCCGCACCAAGCCGCTGATCCGGTTGATCCTCAACCAGATCGGGCGACGGCTCACCGAGTTGCTCGATGGCAGCGACGGCATTGAGCGCCGCCACAAGCTGTTGCTGATGCTCGACGAGTTCTCGGCTCTGGGGCGCCTGGACTTCTTCGAGACGGCGCTGGCCTTCATGGCCGGCTACGGCATCCGCAGTTTCCTGATCGCGCAGTCGCTCAACCAGATCGACAAGGCGTATGGGCAGAACCATTCGATTCTGGACAACTGCCATGTGCGCGTGACCTTCGCCACGAATGACGAACGCACGGCGAAACGGATCTCCGAAACGCTGGGCACGGCTACCGAACTGCGTGCGCAGCGGAACTACGCAGGCCATCGACTTGCGCCGTGGCTCGGCCACCTGATGGTGTCCCGCCAAGAGACGGCGCGGCCGCTACTGACGCCCGGCGAAGTCATGCAGCTTGCGCCAGACGAATCAGTGGTGATGGTGTCCAGCGTCGCGCCGATCAAGGCCAAGAAGTTGCGCTACTACGCTGATGCCAATTTCAAGCAGCGGGTACTGCCGCCGCCTGCGCTAACGGCAGGCCGCTATGCCGATGTGCCGCCTGCACGTCCCGATGACTGGAGCGGTTTGGCGATCCCGGCCGTGCCTGCGGCACAGGCCACGGCATCTGCCGATGACCTGGGTGGCTCCGACGACGGCGGCCCCCGCCGTCAGCCCGAGCTGTCCGAAACCGTCGCCTACGACCCCGAACCCGATTACACGCCCAGCGACTTGGCGCTGCTCGATGACGACGACATGCCCCCGCTGCTTCCCGGCCAGTTCGACCCCGCCCTGCAACGCACGGCGCGGCTGGCATCTCTCGACCCCAACGACGGAATCGACATATGAGCCAATACCGATTGAACCTGTTCATCCAGCACGAGCACGCCAAGCGTCTGGACGAGCTGGCCGCGAAGAAAGGCGTGTCAAAGTCCAGCATCGTCGCCGCTGCCTTGGCGTCCTGGCTGTCACCCGATGCCGGCGACCAGCGTGAGGCCGCCATCGCCAAACGACTGGATCGCCTGTCGCGGCAGGCCGAGCGCCTGGAGCGTGACCAGAACATCCAGATCGAGACGCTGGCGCTATTCGTCCGCTACTACCTGACCGTCAGCACGCCGGTGCCGGAGGCCCATCAGGATGCGGCTCGCGCGCAGGGCAAGGCGCGCTTCGAGCAGTTCGTCGAACAGTTAGGCCGCCACCTGCTGCGTGGCCGCAGCCTGGTACGGGACGTGGTGGAAGAACTGCATCCCCAGGATCGTGAGTTCGAGATGCGCATGGATGACGCGGCCGCGATGGCCGCCGCCCATGAACGCACTGCGGAGCGTGCGTCATGAGTGCCGTTCCTCAAATCCCGCCCGAACCGCGCTCATCCGCTGCAGCATCCCAGGATCGCCGCATCCAGATGCTGCGCACGGCGATGGGGCCGGTGATCGCCGCTGCGCTGGAAGACCCGGACGTGGTGGAAGTGATGCTCAACCCCGACCGGACATTGTGGGTGGATCGGCTGTCGTCTGGCCGTGCGCCGCTCGGCGTCGAACTGCCCGAAGCCGATGGCGAACGCATCATCCGCCTGGTCGCCGCCCATGTCGGTGCGGAGGTGCATCGCGGCCAACCGCTCTTGACCGCCGAACTGCCTGAAACCGGCGAACGCTTCGAGGGCATCCTGCCGCCCGCCGCACCCGGCCCGGCCTTTGCGCTGCGCAAGCGTGCCGTGAGCATCATCGGTCTGGATCGCTATGTGGCTGATGGCATCCTGACCACTGGGCAGGCCGAGTTTCTGCGTCATGCCGTGCGCGAGCGGCACAACATCCTGATCGCCGGAGGCACCAGCACCGGCAAGACCACGCTGGCCAATGCCTTGCTGGCCGAGATCGCCGCCACCGGCGACCGCGTGCTGGTGCTCGAAGACACCATCGAACTGCAATGCGCGGCCCGCGACCATGTGCCGCTGCGCACCCGCGCCGGCGTCGTGTCCATGACCGAGCTGGTGCGGGCCACGATGCGCCTGCGGCCCGACCGCGTGATCGTCGGCGAAGTGCGCGGCGGCGAAGCGCTGGATCTGGTGAAGGTCTGGGGCACCGGCCACCCCGGCGGCATCGCCACCATTCATGCCGGCTCCGCGTTGGGCGCGCTGCTGCGCCTGGAGCAACTGATCCTCGAAGTGGCGGTGAATCCGCCCCGCGCCCTGATCGCCGAGGCGGTCAATGTCGTGATCCACATCGCAGGCCGCGGCCGCAAGCGCCACGTCGAAACCATTTCCCGCGTCGTCGGTTTCGACGGCGCGGGCTACCGCCTGGCGGATGCGCTGGAAGCGACGCTTCCCGAGCTGCCGCCGGTTCCTCTTACAGCCGCTGCCGCTACGCCTTCCTCGATCCCTGAACAACCTGGAGAACTGCCATGACGCACGTTGATGCTTTCCGTCTTTCTGTAAACCCGCTTTCCCCGCTGCCCATGCTGGCGCGTTTGCATCGCCTGGCCCGACCCGCAGGACAAGGGTTGCTGCTCGCGGTGTTGATGCTGTTGCTGGCGGGCACGGCGCAGGCCGCCGGTTCCTCAATGCCGTGGGAAGGCCCGCTGCAATCCATTCTCGAATCCATCCAGGGGCCGGTAGCCCGCATCGTCGCGGTGATCATCATCATCGCCACCGGCCTGGCGTTGGCCTTCGGCGATACCAGTGGCGGCTTTCGCAAGCTGATCCAGATCGTCTTCGGCCTGTCCATCGCCTTCGCGGCTTCGAGCTTCTTCCTGTCGTTCTTCAGCTTCTCCGGCGGGGCCGTCGTATGAGCACGGCCACCGATCTTCCGGGCTTTGAAGTGCCGCTGCATCGCTCGCTGACCGAGCCGATCCTGCTGGGCGGTGCGCCGCGCACCGTGGCGATTGCCAACGGCACGCTGGCCGCCGCCGTCGGGCTGGGCCTGCAACTGTGGATTCCCGGCGTGGTGCTCTGGATCGCCGGCCATTCGCTGGCGGTCTGGGGCGCGCGCGTCGATCCGCAGTTCATGCAGGTCTTCGCCCGGCACATCAAGCACAAGCCGCTGCTGGACGCATAGGGGAGTGCCGACATGCTGAACCTTGCCGAATACCGCCAGCGGCCCGCACTGCTGGCCGACTGGCTGCCCTGGGCCGGGCTGATCGGGCCGGGCGTCGTCTTGAACAAGGATGGCTCGTTCCAGCGCACGGCACATTTTCGCGGGCCGGATCTGAACAGCGCCACGCAAGGCGAGCTGATCGCCACGTCGGCACGCTTGAACAACGCACTGCGCCGCCTGGGGTCGGGCTGGGCCTTGTTCATCGAAGCCGAGCGCTGCGCAGCGGCGGGCTATCCACGTTCCGATTTCCCCGAGCCGTTGTCCTGGCTGGTGGAGGAAGAACGCCGTGCAGCCTTCGAGGAATCCGGCCACCACTACGAGAGCGCCTATCACCTGACGCTGGCCTACCTGCCACCAGAAGAATCCCGCGCCCGTGCCGCCAAGATGCTCTATGAGAATGCGCCGGGCGATGGCGTGGACTGGCAGGGTCGGCTGGAAGCCTTCGTGGCGGAAACGGATCGCGTGTTCGACCTGCTCGACGGCGTGATGCCGGAGATTGCCTGGCTCGATGACAGCCAGACACTGACTTACCTGCACGCCACGGTGTCCACGCGGCGCTACCGCGTCGGCGTACCCGAGGTGCCATTCCACATCGACGCATTGCTGGCCGACTCCGCGCTGGTCGGTGGTCTGGCACCCATGCTGGGCGATCAGCACCTGCGCGTGGTGTCGGTGCGAGGCTTTCCGACCTCGACTTGGCCGGGGATTTTGGACGACCTCAACCGCTTGGGCTTCGGCTATCGTTGGGCAACCCGGTTCCTTTGCCTCGACAAAGCCGAAGCGGAAAAAGAGCTTGGACGCCTGCGTCGCCAGTGGTTCGCCAAGCGCAAGAATGTCGTCGCGCTGTTGCGTGAAACGATCTTCCAGCAGGAAAGCCCGCTGGTCGATACCGACGCCAACAACAAGGCCGCCGATGCAGACGCCGCCTTGCAAGAACTGGGCAGCGATCAGGTGGCCTTCGGCTACCTGACGGCTACCGTGACAGTGCTCGACACCGACCCTGCCGTGGCCGACGAGAAGCTGCGCATGGTAGAGCGCGTCATTCAGGGGCGCGGCTTCGTCACCATCCCCGAAACCTTGAACGCGGTGGATGCCTGGCTGTCGTCCATTCCCGGTAACGCCTACGCGAATGTGCGCCAGCCCATCGTCTCGACGCTGAACCTGACGCACATGATGCCGCTGTCCGCCGTGTGGGCCGGGCCGGAGAAGAACGCGCATCTGGATGGCCCGCCGCTGATCGTCACCCGCACCGATGGCGCGACGCCGTTCCGGCTGGTGACGCACATCGGCGATGTGGGCCACACGCTGGTCGCCGGGCCAACCGGCATGGGCAAGTCGGTGCTGCTCGCCACGCTGGCAATGCAGTTTCGCCGCTATCCCGGCTCGCGCATCTTCGCCTTCGACATGGGCCGCTCGATGCGCGCCACCATCCTCGGGCTGGGCGGCGAGCATTACGACCTCGGCAATGACGGGGCGATTGCTTTTCAGCCATTGGCCCGCATCGACCAGGAGGGCTACCGCACCTGGGCCGCCGAATGGGTGGAAGGCCGCCTGTTGCATGAAGGTGTCGTCATTGGCCCGGACGAGAAGGCTGCGATCTGGTCGGCACTAGGCAGCTTGGCCGGTGCGCCAGCGGAGCAACGCACGCTGACGGGCCTGTCGGTACTGCTGCAATCAAACGCACTGCGCCAGGCGCTCGCACCCTATGTGCTGGGTGGTGCCCACGGCAAGCTGCTGGACGCCGATGCCGACCGACTGGGCTCCGGCAGCGTGCAGGGCTTCGAGATGGAAGAGCTGATGCACAGCAAGGCGGCGGTGCTGGCCGTGCTGGGCTACCTGTTCGCCCGCTTCGATGAACGCTTCGACGGCGCACCCACGCTGCTGATACTCGATGAAGCCTGGCTGTTCCTCGATGACCCGGTGTTTGCCGCCCGCATCCGGCAATGGTTGAAGACGCTGCGAAAGAAGAACGTGAGCGTCATCTTTGCCACCCAGTCGCTGGCCGACATCAAGGATTCGAGCATTGCCCCGGCAGTGATCGAAAGCTGCGCCAGTCGGATTTTTCTCCCTAACCCGCAGGCCACCGAGCCGCAGATTTGCACGATCTACGAAGGCTTTGGGCTGAACGCGCGCCAGATCGAGATCGTGGCGACCGCGCAGCCCAAGCGTGACTACTACTACCAATCGCGCCTGGGCAATCGCCTGTTCGACCTCGACCTGGGGCCAGCCACGCTGGCCTTTGCCGGGGCTTCCATCCCGCAAGACCAACGCGACATGGATCGCGTGCTGCTGGACGCCGGCACACCGGGATTTGCCGGCGCGTGGCTGCGCCATCGCGGCCTCGATTGGGCCGCCGACCTGCTGCCGTCCTCACCGGCAGCAGCGTCCTTCCTCGCTTCTCAACGACCGGAGGTTTCACCATGAAGACCCAGCCCCGTTTGCTGTCCGCCTCGCTCGCCGCCGTGCTGTCGGTGTCGCTGCTGGCCGTTCAGCCCGCATCCGCGCTGACAGTGTTCGACCCGTCGAACTTCGTGCAGAACACGCTGACCGCCGTGCGCACGCTGGAGCAGATCAACAACCAGATCAACCAGCTTCAGAACGAAGCCCAGATGCTGATGAACCAGGCGCGTAATCTGGCGAATTTGGACTTCAACATCGTCAATCGCTTGCGCTCGACGCTCGCCACGACCGAGCGCTTGATCGCCGAGGCGCGCGGTCTGGCCTATGACGTGCAGAGCATGGATGCCACCTTCGCCCGGCTGTACCCGGAGCAGTACGCCGCGACCGTGAGCGGCGACCAGATGCTACGCGACGCGCAGGAGCGCTGGAAGAACACCTTGAATGGTCTGCATACCGCGATGCGGATGCAGGCCCAGGTGTCGCAGAACCTGGCCCAAGACGAAAGCGCACTGTCCGATCTGGTCAGCCAGAAGTCAGTCAGCAACCGGCGCGCTGCAAGCCATGCAGGCGACCAACCAGCTTCTGGCCCTGCAGACCAAGCAGTCGATCCAGGCGCAGCAGCTCCAGATCACGCAGGAACGCGCCGCCGCGCTGGAACTGGCACGCCAAGCAGCGGCTGTCGAACGTGGCCGGGAAGTAACGCGCCGTTTCCTGGGTGATGGCACGCCCTACACGCCGCAGCGCGTGGATTTCTACGGCAACTGACGGGAGACGGCCATGCGATGCGCTTTCTTGCTGCTGCCCGTGCTGCTGGTCGCTTGCGGCCAGCAGCCGACCGAAGACCTAGCCGCTGCCCTGGCCGCCGATCCTGTGCGGTTCAAGGCATTGCATGCGCAGTGTGCCGCCGACAGGACGGCCGCAGACGAGGACGCCTGCCTGGCCGCGGCCGATGCTTTCCGGCTGCGCTTCTTCGCCGGTGAAACCGGGCCTGACGAGTTCCGCACGCTGGCCGATCTGCCGCCGATCCAGCCGAGCTTCGACACGCCCTCCAGTAACCAGGACGCCATGCCCTTCGAGGGGGACGTGCCATGAACGACGTGACAGTGATCGACCGATTTCTCGCTACCTTCTCGCGCTACATCGACTCGGGCTTCGGGCTGCTGCAGGGCGAAGTGGCATTCCTGACCGCCACGCTGATCGTCATCGACATGACGATTGCCGGGCTGTACTGGGCGATGAGCCACGCCACCGGCCAGGGCGATGACGTGATCGCCAAGTTGCTGCGCAAGGTGCTCTACGTCGGTGCCTTCGCGTACATCATCAACAACTTCAACTGGCTGGCCAGCATCGTCTTCCGCTCGTTCGCGGGCCTGGGCCTGACAGCCAGCGGCTCGACGATGAGCATGGGCGAATTCCTACAACCGGGGCGACTGGCGAAGACCGGCATCGACGCGGCGGCGCCGATCCTTGAGCAGATCAGCGACATGGCGGGCTTTCCCGAAGTGTTCGTCAACATGATGCCCATCGTGGTCATGTTCCTGGCTTGGACGGTGGTGATCCTGTGCTTCTTCGTGCTGGCGATTCAGCTCTTCATCACGCTGACCGAGTTCAAGCTGACCACGCTCGCGGGCTTCGTGTTGGTGCCGTTTGCGCTGTGGAACAAGACCAGCTTTCTCGCCGAAAAGGTGCTGGGCAACGTGGTGTCATCGGGCATCAAGGTGTTGGTGCTGGCCGTCATCGTCGGCATTGGATCGGGCCTGTTCGCCGAGTTCCAGGTGCAACCAGCCGAGCCGTCCATCGACCATGCCGTGGTCATCATGCTGGCCTCATTGACGCTGCTGGCATTGGGGATCTTCGGCCCTGGTATTGCCACCGGGCTGGTATCCGGCGCACCGCAGCTTGGTGCCGGCGCGATGGCTGGTGCCGCCGTTGGTACCGCAGGTGCGGCGGTTGCCGTAGGTGCCGCCGCCACCGGCGTGGGCGGTGCGGTGATGGCCGGGGCGCGCATGGCACCGGCTGCCGCCAAGCTCGCCGGGGCTGGCGCACGGGCCACGACCTCGGCGGCTGGCAGCGCGAAGTCGGCTTTCCAGTCCGGTTCTGCCGCTGCGGGCGGCGGGGCCAAGGGTGCAGTGGCAGGGCTGGGCAGTGTTGCCAAGGGCGGCGCACAGACGGCAGGCCAACGCGCCGGTGCTGGCATCAAGGCAGCGGCAGCCAAGGCGGCCGCGCCATTCAAAGCAGGCTGGCAAGGCTCTGGTGCCGATGGCGGCTCAGGCGGCGGCACTGCTGGGCCAGCCGCCGCAGGCGATGCCGCTGGCAACACGGCCAACGCGCAGAAGCAGGAACAACCCGGCTGGGCCAAGCGCCTGCAACGCCGCCAACAACTCACCCAGGCCACCACCACTGCCGCGCACACGCTGCGCGGTGGTGACGGCGGCGGTTCGGGCCAAGGCCCGAGCCTGCGGGATTCCGATAGCTGACTTTCAAGGAGAACTCCATGCGATTCAAACGACCGCAGGTGCGTTATGCCGATACGCCACAGCCTGCCACCCCGTATCAAGCCGCCGCCCAGGTGTGGGACGAGCGCATCGGCTCGGCCCGCGTGCAGGCCAAGAACTGGCGGCTGATGGCCTTCGGCTGCCTGGTGCTCGCGCTACTGATGGCCGGCGGCCTGGTGTGGCGCTCGGCCCAGTCCATCGTTACGCCCTATGTCATCGAGGTCGATCAGTCCGGCCAGGTGCGCACCGTGGGCGAAGCGGCCACGCCGTACCGGCCCTCCGATGCGCAGACCGCGCACCACATCGCGCGCTTCGTGACGCTGGTGCGCTCGCTGTCCATCGACCCCATCGTCGTGCGCCAGAACTGGCTGGATGCCTACGACTACACCACCGACCGGGGCGCGGCGGTGCTCAACGACTACGCCCGCACCAATGACCCGTTCGCCCGCATCGGCAAGGAGTCGGTGACGGTGCAGATCACCAGCGTGGTTCGCGCCAGTGATGCGTCGTTCAACGTGCGCTGGACGGAACGCCGCTACGTCAATGGCGCGGCTGCCGGGCTGGAGCGATGGACGGCGGTGGTGTCCATCGTGCAGCAGACCCCGCGCACCGAAGAACGCCTGCGCCGCAACCCGCTGGGCATCTACGTCAATGGCCTGTCGTGGAGCCGTGAACTGGATTCGTCTGAAGGAGTGAAGCCATGAATGTGCCTTTCCGTTTTTACGCTTTGCCGCTTGTCGTGCTGGCCTTGGCCGGCTGCGCCACGCAGGGCAAACCCCCGCCAGTGATTTCCTTGGATGAGCCGGTACAGGCGGAGCCTTTGCCGGAAATGCCTGTGCCGATCGAGGTGGTCACTATTGCAGAGCCACTGCCATTGCCTGAGCAGTTGAAGCCAGTGCCGGAGGAAAAGGATGCGAAGCCTGCGCCTGAACCGGCTGATGAGACGGTACGTGTCTCGAAAGCCAATGCCGAGGCACGGGTGGCTCCGACGCGCGAAGGCTATGTCAATGCGATCCAGGTCTGGCCGTATAGCGATGGCGCGCTGTACCAGGTCTATGCGTCAGTAGGTCGCGTGACGGTGATCGCGCTCCAGCCTGGCGAGGAACTGGTGACGGTCGCTGCGGGCGATACCGTGCGCTGGATCGTCGGTGACACCTCCAGCGGCAGCGGGGCCGATCTGCGCGTCAATGTGCTGGTCAAGCCTATCCGTTCCAGCTTGAAGACCAATCTGGTCATTACCACCAGCCGCAGGACGTACCTGCTGGAACTGACTTCGACCGACAAGGCATGGATGGCGTCGGTGTCCTGGGACTACCCGAAAGACCGAATGCTGGCCTTGCGGCGCCAAGCCCAAGCCGCCAACGCTGCCGCGCCGGTCGATGCAGGCTTGTCGCTGGATAACATCCGCTTTCGCTATGCAATCAGCGGCAGCAATCCATCGTGGAAACCGCTGCGCGCTTTTGATGATGGCGAGAAGGTCTATATCCAGTTCCCGGCAGGCATCGCCCAGGGCGAGCTGCCGCCGCTGTTCGTCATCGGCGCACAGGGCGACGGGCAACTGGTGAACTATCGCTTCCGCTCGCCGTACTACATCGTGGATCGCCTGTTCGGTGCAGCAGAACTGCGCCTGGGGGCCGACAAGGGCGATATGGTGCGCATCGAGCGCGCGGATGGCATCGTCGGGAGGAACTGAGCATGAGCCAGGACGACACTCCCGACCTTGCCACGCCGCAGGCGGACAAGATGGCACCCGAGGCGGTGGCGCTGCGCGCCCAACCGCGCCCGGTCACGCGTCTGAACCGACGCACGCTGGCCATCCTCGCTGGCGGCCTGTCGGTTGGCGTGATGGGCGCGCTGATCTGGTCACTGCAACCGCAGCAACGCGGCGCGGGCGAATCCACCGAACTGTACAACGTGGATCGTGTATCGCGCTCGGAAGGCCTCGACCAACTTCCTGCCGACTATTCCAAGTTGCCAGCGCTGCCGCCCGACGTGCCGGAGCTGGGGCCACCGCTACCGGGTGATCTGGGGCCGGCCATCGTCAATTCGCAGCAGCCGGTCGCCGCCACCTATGCCGCGCCCGGCTACGACCCCAACGATGCGCTGCACAAGGAAGCAGAAGCGGCGGCAGCTTCAACGGTGTTCTTCCGCACCGGCTCCCCGCAGGCCGCGCCCGTGGCGCAGTCGCAAGTCGCTGCCGCGCCGGGCTTCGCCGCCAATGCCGCTTTCGATCCACTGGCCGCTGGCCCGGCCTCGACGGCGGCCCAGCCTGCTGATCCGACTGCCGTGCAGAACCGGCAAGACCAGAAAGAGGCGTTCCTGACAGGCGGTTCTACGGAAACCCGTAACTCCGGCAACCTGCAAATGCCCACCTCGCCGTATCAGGTGATGGCCGGAACGGTCATTGCCGGGGCACTGGTCACGGGCATCAAGTCCGACTTGCCGGGCGACGTGATCGCCACGGTGACGGAACCGATCTACGACACGGCCACTGGCAAGTTCCTGCTGATCCCGCAGGGATCTCGCATACTGGGCAAGTACAACAGCCAGGTCAGCTACGGCCAGAGCCGCGTGCAGGTGGTGTGGAATTGCATCATCCTGCCCGACACGTCATCACTCACGCTCGACAACCTGATCGGCACCGACCCGGCAGGCTATGCCGGTCTGGAGGACAACGTGGACTGGCATTGGGATCGGATCTTTGCAGGTGCCGTGCTGACCACGCTGCTGGGTGTCGGTGCCGAACTGGCTGCACCTGAGAACCGCCAGGACGGCGATCGCGTCATCATCGCCGGGCGCGACAGCCTGCAGGACACCGTGAACCAGGTCGGCCAGGAAGTGACCCGGCGCAATCTCAACATCCAACCCACGCTGACCAGCCGCCCCGGCTTGCCGGTGCGCATCATCGTCAACCGCGATCTGGTGCTACGGCCTTATCAGCCGCTGTTCTTCAACAAGGGGACTTCTCGATGAGCACGACCAAGAAACTGCGGCTGGGGCCGCTACCCAAGACCGAAAGCGTCAAGCTGACCTTCGCTTGCCCGGCCAGCTTGAAAGCCGATCTCGACCGCTACGCCGCGCTGCATGCGCAGGCGTATGGCGAGGCGGTCGATGCCTCGACGCTGATCCCGCACATGCTGGAGGCGTTCATGGCGGGGGATCGGGGATTCAGGAAAGGAAACGGCAGCAAGGCCGTGCCACCGAAGCCAAGCTGAAGATGCACTGGAACCAGACTGACCATCCCTCGAACGCGCAGCCCAACGCTGCGCGTTCTTCGTTCTGGATAGGCTGCGAGGGAATTGGCTAAGATGACTGAACAAGCCTGCCAGCCATTGGCAATCTCCATCGCTGCAACGCGACTCAACTCTCTTTCTCCAGGCTCTTATGTGGCTCCCAGCCCACAATGCCGCATCCTCTGCGAACGGCATGAAACAGAGCTAACCTATTGCCCCGTATATGGTTTCAAGCTTCGCGTGATTTCAACAAAATGCTTGACGCCAGCAATTTTTTATGGCTTGCGCACATTCATCCTCTGGTCATAGACAGGAGGTATAAGTAGGTTCTGTGACATTGTTTGGAACATGCGAAATTCCATAACGTTCAGGTGATAATGGACAGGGGTTTCGCATCCTTGGGTGCGGTCCCATATCAAACATGTGGCCATATGGCCGATAAGCGCAGATTAAACGTTGAGATCGGTATCGTTTACCGGCTAACATGGCGATAAAAGATAACGTCAAACGTAATTGGGGTTTGTATGAGCAAATCGAATAGCGGGGACTCCAAGAACACTCTGTATTGTTCTTTCTGTGGAAAGAGCCAGCACGAGGTTCGCAAGCTCATCGCCGGTCCAACCGTGTTCATCTGTGATGAATGCGTAGAGCTTTGCATGGACATCATCCGCGAAGAGCACAAAACCCATCTCGTCAAATCGGCTGACGGGGTGCCTTCTCCGCAAGAGATTTGCAAGGTTCTTGACGATTATGTGATCGGTCAGGGCCATGCGAAGAAAGTTCTCTCTGTCGCGGTTCACAACCACTACAAACGCCTGCATCACGCGAGCAAGAACGAGGATATCGAACTTGCCAAGTCGAACATCATGCTGGTTGGTCCGACCGGCTGTGGTAAGACGCTTCTGGCGCAGACGCTTGCGCGCATCCTTGATGTGCCGTTCACCATGGCAGACGCCACGACCCTTACCGAGGCAGGTTATGTCGGTGAGGATGTTGAAAACATCATCCTTAAGCTGCTTCAGGCGGCTGATTACAATGTCGAACGTGCGCAGCGCGGCATCGTCTATATCGACGAAGTCGACAAGATTTCGCGCAAGTCCGACAACCCGTCGATCACGCGTGACGTGTCGGGCGAGGGTGTGCAGCAGGCCCTTCTGAAGATCATGGAAGGGACGGTTGCATCGGTTCCGCCGCAGGGTGGCCGCAAGCACCCGCAGCAGGAATTCCTGCAGGTCGACACCACCAACATCCTGTTCATCGTTGGCGGTGCCTTCGCTGGCTTGGACAAGGTGATTTCGCAGCGTGGCAAGGGCAGTGCGATCGGTTTCGGTGCGGATGTCCGTAGCCCCGAAGACCGTCGTACCGGCGAAGTTCTGCGTGAAGTCGAACCCGAAGACCTTCTGAAATTCGGTCTTATTCCGGAATTCATCGGTCGTCTGCCGGTTCTGGCAACGCTTGAAGACCTCGACGAGGATGCGCTGGTCAAGATTTTGACCGAGCCGAAAAATGCGCTTATCAAGCAGTATCAGCGTCTGTTCGACATGGAAGACGTGAAACTGACCTTCCAGCCTGATGCGCTGGTGGCGATCGCCAAAAAAGCGATTGAGCGTAAAACCGGTGCGCGTGGCCTGCGTTCGATCATGGAGGGCATTCTGCTTGATACCATGTTCGATCTGCCGACCCTTGAAAGCGTCGAGGAAATCGTGATCAACCGTGACGTCGTCGAAGGAAAGGCAAAACCGTTGCTGATCCATGCCGAACGACGTGAAGGTGTCGAGCACAGTGCCTGACTTCTGATCCCGCACCGGCATCCTATTGCGGTGCGGGAATTTCAGATTATCTTTTGAATGTTCGCGTTACTGGCGGGGCCTATGGCAGGACCCCAGCAACGTTTTGGCTCAGAATAGGGAATAGAACATAATGGTTGAATTGGCGCGTGGCGAAATTTACCCGGTACTGCCGTTGCGCGACATCGTAGTGTTTCCGCATATGATTGTTCCGCTGTTTGTCGGGCGTGAAAAATCAGTGCGCGCACTTGAAGATGTGATGCGCGAAGACAAGCAGATTCTGCTTGTTACTCAAAAAGATGCGGGTCTTGATGACCCGTCTGTCGACGATCTGTATGAAATCGGGACTGTCGCGACTGTCTTGCAGCTTCTGAAACTGCCGGACGGGACGGTCAAGGTGCTTGTCGAGGGTGGCAAGCGTGCGGAGATTTCTGGTTTCGTCGATAACCCCGAATTTTTCCAGGCTTATGCCGCTGTTCGCGAGGAAGCGGACGAGGATGACAGCGAGCTTGAAGCGCTTGCGCGTTCCGTCGTGACCCAGTTCGAGCAGTATATCAAGCTTAACAAGAAGATACCGCCGGAAGTTCTGGTATCGGTTAATCAGATCGAAGAGCCCGCGAAGCTTGCCGATACGGTGGCGTCGCATCTGTCGCTCAAGATTTCCGAGAAACAGGAACTTCTGGAAACCACCCTTGTCGGGGATCGTCTGGAACGCATTTTCGGTTTCATGGAATTGGAAATCGGCGTCCTGCAGGTCGAGAAAAAGATCCGCAACCGCGTCAAGCGCCAGATGGAGAAAACCCAGCGCGAGTACTATCTGAACGAGCAGCTTAAAGCCATTCAGAAGGAACTGGGCGAGGGCGAAGACGGCAAGGATGAAGCTTCTGAAATCGAAGAGAAGCTGAACAAGGCCAAGATGCCGAAGGAAGCCAAGGAAAAGGCCCAGGCCGAGCTTAAGAAGCTGCGCAATATGAGCCCGATGTCCGCCGAGGCCACCGTGGTGCGCAACTATCTTGACTGGATGGTGTCGATTCCGTGGAACAAGCGTTCGCGTGTTTCGCTTGATCTGAAAAAGGCCAAGAAGGTGCTCGACAAGGAGCATTACGGTCTTGAGCAGGTCAAGGAACGCATCCTTGAATATCTTGCGGTTCAGGCGCGTATCAAAAAAGTCAAAGGCCCGATTCTGTGCCTTGTCGGTCCTCCGGGTGTTGGTAAAACCTCGCTTGGGAAATCGATGGCCAATGCGACCGGTCGCACATTCGTGCGCATGTCGCTTGGCGGGGTGCGTGACGAGTCCGAAATTCGCGGTCATCGCCGGACCTATATCGGTTCCATGCCTGGTAAAATCATCCAGGGCATGAAAAAGGCGAAATATTCCAACCCGCTTTTCCTTCTCGACGAGATTGAGAAAATGGGTTCGGATTTCCGCGGCGATCCGGCTTCGGCATTGCTTGAAGTTCTTGATCCGGAACAGAATTCGACCTTTAACGACCACTATCTAGAAGTCGATTACGATCTTTCGGATGTGATGTTCGTTACGACCGCCAACAGCCTGCGCATGCAGCAGCCGTTGCTCGACCGTATGGAGATCATCCGGATTTCGGGTTACACCGAGGATGAAAAGGTTGAAATCGCCAAGCGCCACCTGATCCCGAAACAGGTCAAGGAAAGCGGCCTGCGTAAGGGCGAGTGGAGCATTTCGGACGACGCGCTTCGCGATCTGATCCGTTACTACACCCGTGAAGCCGGTGTGCGTAGCCTTGAGCGTGAGCTGGCGAAGCTTGCGCGGAAGGCGACCAAGCGCATCATGCTTGAGAACCTGAAAACGGTTCGCGTGACCCCGCGCACGCTTGGCAAATATGCCGGCATTCGCAAGTTCCGTTATGGCGAAACCGAAGGTGAAGATCAGGTCGGTGTTGTCACCGGGCTGGCCTATACCGAATTCGGCGGCGATCTGTTGCAGATTGAATTGGTTACCGTACCGGGCAAGGGCAACATGAAAACCACCGGTAAACTCGGTGAAGTCATGACAGAATTGATCCAGGCGGCAACGTCGTTTGTCCGTTCGCGCGCCACCCAGTTCGGCATCAAGCCGACCCTGTTCCAGAAACGTGACATTCACGTTCACGTTCCGGAAGGGGCGACGCCAAAAGACGGTCCGTCGGCCGGTGTCGGCATGGTGACGTCGGTGGTTTCGGTTCTGACCGGCAATCCGGTTCGCAAGGATGTTGCGATGACAGGCGAAATCACGCTTCGCGGCCGTGTGCTTGCGATTGGTGGTTTGAAAGAAAAGCTTCTTGCGGCATTGCGCGGCGGTGTCAAAACCGTCCTGATCCCGCAGGAAAATGAAAAGGATCTGGAAGACATTCCGGACAACGTCAAACGCGGCATGGAAATCATTCCGGTTTCCCATGTTGACGAGGTTCTCAGCCACGCGCTGGTCAATCCACTGGTTCCCATCGAGTGGGAAGAAGAGGTGGAAGACGTCGCTGTCAAATCCAAGGACGGCGAAGAATCGGAAGTCGGTGGTGTTACCACTCACTAATAAGCGGAAAAAACGTTCAAAAACCGGGGGGATGGCAGTGCCATCCCCCCTTTTCTGTGGATAACTTTGGCCAAGAATCGGCATTGATCCACAGCGGCAGGGCTGTAAAGACGAAAAAAATCAAAAAAACGTTCGAAACCGCAGAAAACTGCGTCTCTCGCATTGACGGGAACTTGGCGACCTGCTTACACTGCCCATGCAACAGGTTTGGGGCAAACCAAATTTCCTCATAACTCCGAACGTCCAATAAGGGGGCCAGGAAGTGAATAAAAACGATCTCGTTGGAAGTGTAGCTGCTAAAGCCGATCTGTCCAAAGCGGACGCTGCTAAAGCCGTTGACGCTGTTTTCGATTCCATTACCGAATCTCTCAAAGGCGGTGACGAAGTTCGTCTCGTCGGTTTCGGTACCTTCGCTGTCGCTGCTCGCGCTGCTTCAAAAGGTCGCAACCCGCGCACCGGTGAAGAAATCGACATTCCGGCATCGAAACAGCCGAAATTCAAGGCTGGCAAAGGTCTTAAGGACGCCGTCAACTAAGTTTGACGAAGTTCTGAAAAAAAATGCCGGTGACGAGCGTCACCGGCATTGCTTTTTCAAAAAAGCATGTTATGTTCCGCCCGCTTCCGCAAAACGGGGCATCAAAATACGGGTGATTAGCTCAGCTGGTTAGAGCATCTCGTTTACACCGAGAGGGTCGGGAGTTCGAATCTCTCATCACCCACCATTCTTGCAAAAGTCGGCCTCGCGCCGGCTTTTTGCATTTCCGGGCCATGCCATTTTCTTTTTGCGAATCAGCGCATTATCGCAGTGCACCGCGAATCGTCGATCAGAATCGAAACGCCATGCAACGGTTGACGCCATAGCGCCCGACAGGCAAGCTTGATCAAGCAACACCAGTCAGGATGACGCCGCGATGACCATGATCTTCGAAATCCCGTTTTCCGCGCTTGTGGCGTCGT
This sequence comes from Thalassospira lucentensis, assembly GCF_032921865.1. Taxonomy (NCBI): domain Bacteria; kingdom Pseudomonadati; phylum Pseudomonadota; class Alphaproteobacteria; order Rhodospirillales; family Thalassospiraceae; genus Thalassospira; species Thalassospira lucentensis. The sequence continues at coordinate 3,966,890 of NZ_CP136684.1, read as the reverse complement.
TGCGAAGGGTTGCTGTCCATCGGGGGCAATCGATCGTGCGGGGGGCTCTGGTGGCGATTATAGCGCCCCTGATGCTGGTTGGCTGTTATCTGCCCGACGACTTCACCATTGATCTTAATGTCGAGCAGAATGGCGATTACCGGTTCAGCTATCGCGGGTTGCTGGTGCAGCCGACCATTACCGAAGCCCTTCTGAACGAAGAAATTGATGCCGATGAAGAAAAAGTGCGCGTCGACAAGGTGCTTGCCGATCTGAAGCGCGATTCCGGTGTCAAGCAGCTGACCTATCAGGGCAAGGGCATATTCAATATTGTTTATGAGCGACGCAGCAACATCATGCGCGACAAAAGCTTTGTGTTTGTCCGGCGCAATTCGCGAATCCTTGAAATGTTTTTCCGTGCGGAATCGAACACCGTTGAAATACGCGGCGGCTTCGTGCCTGACCAGTATGAAGAACGCCTGACCGCACTTGGCTATCAGATGAGCGGCAAGATCGAGTTGCGCACCACGGCAGGCATCCGCAGCCATAACGCCGCCGAATTTGTCAAAACCGCCGGTCAGAACAGGCTACGCTGGGAAATCAAATCGATCACCGATCCGGTGCCGAATGTGATCATCGGATAGGGAACCGGGCCGGGAAAGCGGACAGGCTGATCTGGCTTAAAAGATCGGGAATTTTCATTGATCAGGATGCGGCGGGCTACATTTCCCGATGGCGCTGTTATCCTAGATAATTTTGATGAACGCATATGCACACTACAGGGGCTTTGTATCCTGTCTTTGTCGATGGTATTCAATTTTGTTCTTGATTTGTTCTTTGTTTGGTGGTAAGGATATCTCGTCAACTTGATAATTGCGCCCGCATCGCGGGCAAAAAGGGCCGGGATCTTTGGATTTCCGGCCCTTTTTGCGTTTCGCAAAACCCCGGAGCAATGTCGTCACAGGGTGTTTGCCATGCAAACGGGACGGATGGCGCATGTGTTGTTGGCAAAGGAAAGAGGGCCATGATTGTGAATGTCGATGATTTCGATGATGAGGGGCCGTGAGGCCGTGCGGGCGCAGGTTGAGGCGCCGCAAGAGCGGGGCAGGCGGGAATGCCTGTCAGATCCCGCATAACGACCCCGGTGGCACGAAGGTTTCATGCGGCGGGGTATCCGGACTGTCATGTAAGCGGAGGACGATCAATTCACGGCACGGTGCCAGCCGTCTTGTCGGGCATCCATAACAAGGGCGATCCGCCTGAAACGGCCAAAAGTCATTACGGGAGAGGTGCGTCAATCGCACAAAAAAAGGGGGGCGATAATCCGCCGTCCCGATTTGTGGTGCGATTGGCCGGGACCCGGACCGGATGGCGAGACCGCGAGGCATCAAACGAGGACCGCCAACCCGAGACGACCAAAAGTCATCACGGAAGTGGTGTGTCCATCTCGGAAAAAGAGGGGGACGACAAGCTGCCGTTCCGGTTTGAGGCATCGCGGGAAGGGGCAGTCAGTCTGGGGGGCTAAAGGGCGTTGCCGGAGTGGGGGGCTGGGGGTGCTGTGTGCGCAAAAAGAAAGGGACGGCGATGTGCCGTCCCGTTTTTCGTTCGAGGTTCGAAGCGGATGCGGGGTCAGTAGACCATTTCGTCTTCGCCGCCGCCTTCGGAGATGACAATCTGGCCTTGGGCGGCGAGTTCCTTGGCGAGCTGGACGATCATCATCTGGGATTCCTCGACATCCGAGAGGCGGACAGGGCCCAGAGCATCCATGTCTTCGCGCATCATCTTGCCGGCACGTTCGGACATGTTCTTGAAGAACAGATCGCGCATCGCATCGGTCGAGCCTTTGAGGGCCAGTGCGAGTTTGTCCTTTTCGACCTGGCGCAGCAGGGTCTGAACGCCGTTGTTGTCCAGCCGGGCAAGGTCTTCGAAGGTGAACATGAGGGCCTTGATCTTTTCCGCAGAGTCGCGGTTGCGTTCCTCGAGTGCGGTGAGGAAGCGGTCCTGGCTCTGGCGATCCAGGCTGTTGAAGATATCGGCCATCAGTTCGTGGTTGTCGCCGCGCGAGCCACGCGCAAGGTTCGACATGAATTCGGTGCGGAGTGTTTTCTCGATATTGTCGAGGACCTCTTTCTGTACGGCCTCCATGCGCAGCATACGCATGATGACCTCCATCGAGAAGTTTTCCGGCAATAGCGACAATACAGCGGCCGAGTGGGATGATTTCAGTTTCGAGAGCACCACGCCAACGGTCTGCGGGTATTCGTTTTTGAGGTAGTTGGCGAGAACCGCCTCGTTGACGTTGTTCAGCTTGTCCCACATGGTGCGGCCGGCGGGGCCGCGAATCTCTTCCATGATGCCGTTGACGCGGTCTTCGGGAAGGACCTTGGACAGCAGGCGTTCGGTCGTATCGAACGAACCGACCAGCGAGCCGGTCGAGGAAAGCTGATCTGCAAATTCCACAAACAGACGTTCGACGATATTGGAGCTGATGGTGCCAAGGCCCGACATGGTCTGGGAAATCTCTTTGATTTCCTCGTCATCCATCATGCTGAACATTTTGGTGGCGTGTTCTTCACCAAGTGCCAGCATCAGAATCGCGGCTTTTTCCGGGCCTGCAAGCGACCTGTATTCTTCTTTTACGCGCCCCACTGGTGGTCTTCTCCGTCACTGCGTTCATTCGCCGGGTTTGTTCACCCGGGCGAACATGCCTGTTTCTAGCGGCAAAGAATATAATCTATTTATCAACAATTCTATAAAAGCTAAGCGCAGGATGCAAAGGTAACTGACGAAACCGTCCGTGGAAGTGATTGGAAAAGCGTTATTTGTCCAAAAGCCGGGGCCTGTGATGTGTTTCACAGGGTGATGATCTCCGGCGCAATTGACGAGATGGTTGAAAACGCTGGTATCAGCTTGACTTGGCATAGGTGCTGGTCTAACAAAGGCGCGCCAATAGCTGGTCATTTGGGGGCGTAGCTCAGTTGGTTAGAGCGCCGGCCTGTCACGCCGGAGGCCGCGGGTTCAAGTCCCGTCGCTCCCGCCATGATCACGCATCTGTTGTCTTTGTTCGGACGTTTCGTCCTTTCCGCGATCGCCTTTTCACGTGCAGCGCATGTTGCTTCGCAAGAAACGGACTTGATCATGACGTTACGCGACCCGATATCGGAGAGCAGAGAATGGCAAAAAGATTAGGAAGTTTCCGGCCTTAGGTGGTGTTAAAACCGCTTACGGGGCTGGAACTTGTGCGGTGCATACGTTATGGTGCGCCGGTATAGGCCAGGTGGGGACCTGGTCGGGTCAAAAGAGGCCTGTTCTTGAGAGGTCAGAGAGATGCAAGAGCTTCTTTCGGAATATCTTCCGATCCTGATTTTCATCGGGATCGCCGTCGGTCTCTCGGCGGTTATCGTCATCGCGTCGCTGGTTCTGGCCAAGCAGGCTCCTGATGTTGAAAAACTGTCCGCATATGAGTGCGGGTTTGCGCCGTTTGAAGACGCGCGCATCAAGTTTGATGTCCGGTTCTATCTGGTCGCCATCTTGTTCATCATTTTCGATCTCGAAGTTGCGTTCCTGTTCCCGTGGGCTGTGACCCTTGGCGACATCGGCACCTTCGGTTTCTTTTCTATGGTGATCTTCCTGGCTGTGCTGACGGTCGGATTTGTCTATGAATGGAAGAAGGGAGCATTGGAATGGGAGTGAGCACCAATACAGGCGCCCCCCTGGCACCCGGTCAGGATCAGGATACCCTGCTTAAAGGCGTGTTCGACGAGATGAATGACAAGGGCTTTGTCCTTGCCAATCTCGACAAGCTGGCAAGCTGGGCAAGCACCGGTTCGCTGTGGCCGATGACATTCGGTCTGGCCTGCTGTGCCGTGGAAATGATGCATGCCGCCGCGTCGCGTTACGACCTTGACCGTTACGGTCTTGTGTTCCGTCCGAGCCCGCGTCAGTCCGACGTGATGATCGTTGCCGGCACGCTTACCAACAAGATGGCACCGGCACTGCGCAAGGTTTACGACCAGATGGCCGAACCGCGCTGGGTGATCTCGATGGGATCATGTGCGAATGGTGGCGGATATTATCACTATTCCTATTCGGTGGTGCGCGGTTGTGATCGCGTTGTTCCGGTGGACGTATATGTTCCCGGGTGCCCGCCGACAGCCGAAGCGCTGATTTACGGCGTGATGCAGTTGCAAAAGAAAATCCGCCGTACCGGTGTCCTGACACGCTGATCCTTAATAGGGGGCTTGCATGAGCGAAGTGCTCAGCGATAACAGCGCCGCGCTGAAAGATCTTAAAGATCTAGTGGTGTCCCAGTTTGCCGACAAGGTTCTGGAAACCCAGTACCGTTATGGCGAACTGTCCATCGTGGTCAAACGCGATGCTATTCTTAAAGTTCTGACATTCCTTCGCGATGATGCGGGCTGCCTGTTCAAGCAGCTTGTCGACATTTGCGGGGTTGATTATCCCGAACGCGCCGAGCGTTTCGACGTCGTGTATCACCTGCTGTCGCTCAAGCATAACCTGCGTGTGCGTGTGAAGGTCCGTACCGACGAAGATACCCCGGTGCCCAGTGCCGTTCCCGTATACAGCGCCGCCAACTGGTTCGAGCGCGAGACATGGGATCTGTTCGGCATCTTCTTTGACAATCACCCGGACCCGCGCCGTATCCTGACGGATTATGGCTTTGAGGGTCATCCGCTTCGCAAGGATTTCCCGCTGACCGGTTATGTCGAGGTTCGCTATGACGACGAGCAGAAGCGCGTTGTCTACGAGCCGGTGAAACTGGTTCAGGATTTCCGTAACTTCGATTTCGAAAGCCCGTGGGAAGGCATCCAGCATGTTCTTCCCGGCGATGAAAAGGCGGAGGGCAAGGCCTGATGTCGGAACAAAAAATCAAAAACATGACCATGAACTTCGGCCCGCAGCACCCTGCGGCGCACGGCGTTCTGCGTCTGGTTCTTGAAATGGATGGCGAGGTTATCGAACGCGCCGATCCGCATATCGGCCTTCTGCACCGCGGTACGGAAAAGCTGATCGAATATAAGACCTATATTCAGGCGACGCCGTATTTCGACCGTCTCGACTATGTCGCGCCGATGAACCAGGAACATGCCTATTGCCTGGCCATCGAGAAGCTGATGGGTGTCGAGGTGCCGAAACGCGCCCAGTATATCCGCGTCCTTTATGCGGAAATGGGCCGTATCCTGAACCATCTTCTGAACCTGACCGCCTTTGCGCTTGACGTTGGTGCGATGACCCCGCTGCTGTGGGGCTTCGAGGAACGTGAAAAGCTCATGGAATTCTATGAGCGCGCCTGTGGTGCCCGTCTTCATGCCAACTATTTCCGTCCGGGCGGCGTTGCAGCCGATCTTCCGGCCGGGTTGCTGGCCGATATTGATGCCTGGTGTGATCAGTTCCCGAAATTCGTCAACGATTTCGACCGCATCCTGACCGGCAACCGTATCTTCAAACAGCGTACTGTTGATATCGGGATCGTTTCGCCCGAGGAGGCCCTTGACTGGGGCTTTACCGGGCCGAACATCCGTGCATCGGGTATGGCGTGGGATCTGCGTAAATCGCAGCCCTATGACTCGTACGAAGATTTCGATTTCGACATTCCGATCGGCAAGACCGGCGACTGCTATGATCGCTTCCTGGTGCGTTTCGAAGAAATGAACCAGTCGCTCAAGATCATGAAGCAGGCCATCAAGGAAATGCCCGATGGTACTGTTATCGTTGAAAATAACAAGGTGGCGCCGCCGTCGCGTTCAGAAATGAAACGCTCGATGGAAGCCCTGATCCATCACTTCAAACTCTTTACCGAAGGGTTCCACGTTCCGGCTGGCGAATGCTATGCCGCGGTCGAGGCACCGAAGGGCGAGTTTGGCGTGTATCTCATTTCGGATGGCTCGAACCGTCCGTATCGCTGCAAAATTCGCGCACCCGGGTTCCCGCACCTTCAGGGCATCGACTTCATGTCCAAGGGCCACATGCTGGCCGATGTCGTTGCCAATATCGGGTCGCTTGATATCGTGTTCGGTGAGATTGACCGATGAGCCATTTGAGAAGACCAGCTCCGAGAGAGCTTCAGCCTGTCAGCTTTGCGTTTTCCCCGGAAAACATGGAGCGGGCAAACAAGATTATTGCCAAGTATCCGGAAGGCCGCCAGCAGAGCGCGGTCATGCCACTGCTTGATCTGGCACAGCGTCAGACCGAAGGTAACTGGGTTCCGACTGTCGCAATGGATTACATTGCCGACATGCTCGATATGCCGGCCATTCGCGTCTACGAGGTGGCGACCTTCTATACGATGTATAACCTTGCCCCGGTCGGCAAGAACTTCATCCAGGTCTGCACCACGACGCCTTGCTGGTTGCGCGGTTCGGCGGATGTCGTTGATACCTGCAAGAAGGAACTGGGCATCGGAATCGGTGAAACCACCGAAGACGGCCAGTTTACCCTGATCGAGGTTGAATGCCTTGGCGCGTGCGTTAACGCACCGATGATGCAGATTAACGACGATTATTACGAAGACCTGACTGCCGATAGCACCAAGTCGATCCTTGATGCCCTGAAAAAGGGTGAAAAGCCGAAAGCCGGTCCGCAGATCGGTCGTCGCGGCTGCGAGCCGATCGATGGTCCCAAGGTTCTGAAGGCATTCTGTGGCTGCGGCGCTGCCGATCAGTCTGCTGATGCAAGCGAAGGGGAGGCCTGAGATGCTGCAGGATAAGGATCGTATCTTTACCAACCTGTACGGTTTTCAGGACTTCGGTCTTAAAGCGGCACAGGCACGTGGCAACTGGGACGGCACCAAGGCCCTGATTGAAAAAGGGCGCGACTGGATCATCAACGAGATGAAGGCATCCGGTCTGCGTGGTCGTGGGGGCGCTGGCTTCCCGACCGGCCTGAAATGGTCGTTCATGCCCAAGGAATCCGATGGTCGTCCGAGCTATCTTGTGGTGAATGCCGACGAGGGCGAGCCGGGCACCTGTAAAGACCGCGAGATCATGCGCAATGATCCGCATACCCTGATTGAAGGCTGCCTTCTGGCCAGCTTCGCGATGAATGCCCATGCCGGATATATCTATATCCGCGGCGAGTTCTATCACGAGGCATCGAACCTTCAGCGTGCGATTGACGAAGCCTATGAGGCCGGTCTGCTTGGCAAGAATGCCTGTGGTTCGGGCTGGGATTACGACCTTTATCTGCATCTTGGTGCAGGGGCGTATATCTGTGGCGAGGAAACCGCGCTGATCGAAAGCCTTGAGGGCAAGAAAGGCCAGCCGCGTCTGAAGCCGCCATTCCCGGCGAATGCCGGTCTGTATGGCTGCCCGACCACGGTGAACAACGTCGAATCGATTGCCGTGGTGCCGGAAATCCTGCGCCGTGGCGGTGCATGGTTCACCGGTTTTGGCCGTGAAAACAACCACGGTACCAAGCTGTTTGCGATTTCCGGCCATGTCGAGAAGCCCTGCACGGTCGAGGAAGCCATGAGCATTCCGCTGCGCGAGTTGATCGACAAGCATTGCGGCGGTGTTCGTGGCGGCTGGGACAATCTTCTGGCGGTTATTCCGGGCGGTTCGTCCGTTCCGCTGATGACCAAAGACATTTGCGACAATGTGCTGATGGATTTCGATGCCCTGCGTGAAGTGGGATCGGGTCTTGGTACGGCGGCGGTGATCGTGATGGATAAGTCCACCGACATCGTTTACGCCATCGCGCGTCTGTCGGAATTCTACCAGCATGAAAGCTGTGGCCAGTGCACACCGTGCCGTGAAGGTACGGGCTGGATGGCGCGCATCATGGCGCGCATGGTCCGGGGACAGGCCACGCTTGATGAAATTGACCTGCTGTGGGATGTGACCAAACAGGTCGAAGGCCACACCATTTGTGCGCTTGGCGATGCAGCCGCATGGCCGATCCAGGGTCTGATCCGTCACTTCCGTCCCGAAATGGAACGGCGGATCAAGGAATATCGCGCACGGATCGCGGCCTGAGAGGGGCCTGTTGAGAGGGATTGAGACATGCCGAAACTGACAGTTGACGGTATTGAAGTTGAAGTAGAAGCCGGGGCGACAGTCCTTCAGGCCTGTGAAGAGGCCGGGAAGGAGATTCCGCGTTTCTGCTATCACGAACGCCTGTCAATCGCCGGCAACTGCCGTATGTGTCTGGTTGAGATGGAACGCGCACCGAAGCCGGTCGCGTCCTGCGCCATGCCTGCGGCAGATGGAATGGTGATCAAGACGGATTCCGATCTGGTCAAGAAAGCACGCAATGGCGTGATGGAATTCCTGCTGATCAACCATCCGCTGGATTGCCCGATCTGTGACCAGGGCGGTGAATGTGACCTTCAGGACCAGGCGATGGCCTATGGTTTTGACGCGTCGCGCTATGCCGAGAAAAAGCGTGCGGTGAAGGACAAGGAACTGGGCCCGATCGTCAAAACGATCATGACCCGTTGCATTCACTGCACCCGTTGCGTCCGTTTTTCCGAGGAAGTCGCAGGTGTCGGCACCATGGGTGCCGTTTACCGTGGCGAGGATACCGAGGTCGGACCGTATATCGAAGCATCGATCAATTCCGAACTTTCGGGGAACCTGGTCGATCTTTGTCCGGTTGGCGCACTGACGTCCAAACCCTATGCGTTTACCGCGCGTCCGTGGGAATTGAAAAAGACCGACAGCATCGACGTTATGGATGCGGTCGGATCAAACATCCGTATCGATTCCCGCAGTGCCGAAGTCATGCGCGTTCTGCCGCGTACCAATGACGACGTGAACGAGGAATGGATTTCGGACAAAACCCGTTATGCGATTGACGGCCTGAAACGCCAGCGCCTGGATCGTCCGTATGTGCGTGTCGATGGCAAGCTGAAAGCAGCAAGCTGGGAAGAGGCATTTGCCGCGATCAAGGCAAAGGTTTCCGGGCTTGATGGCAGGAAGATTGCAGCGATTGCCGGTGACACGGTCGATTGTGAATCGATGACGGCCCTTAAGGACCTGATGGGGACCCTTGGGTCGCCGAACCTTGATTGCCGTCAGGACGGTTCGAAAATCGGCGGTCCGCGTGCGTCCTATATCTTTAACACCACGATTGCCGGGATCGACGAAGCCGATGCCTGCCTGATCGTTGGGGCGAATGTCCGCGCAGAAGCACCGATCATCAACTCCCGCCTGCGCAAGCGCTGGCGTGCGACGGCCGGTGACTTCAAGGTTGGCATCATCGGCGAAAGCTGGGACCCGACCTATAAGCACGACTATCTTGGTGCCGGTGCGGAAACGCTTTCCGCGGTTCTCGATGGCAAGAACGATTTCGCCAAGGTTCTGAAAGCCGCCGAAAAGCCGATGATCATCGTTGGTATGGGCGCGCTTAACCGTGACGACAGCGATGCGGTTCTGGCGACCGTCCGGGCGATTGCCGACAAATACGGCATGGTTTCGGGCGAATGGAACGGGTTTAACGTCCTGCACACCGCCGCATCGCGCGTTGGTGGCCTTGATCTGGGCTTTGTTCCGGGCGAGGGCGGTCTTGCGACCAACGACATCCTTGATGCCGCGGCAAAAGGAGATGTCGAGGTTGTTTACCTTCTGGGTGCCGATGAAATCGACATGTCGAAACTTGAGAAGGCCTTTGTGGTCTATCAGGGGGCGATGGGCGATGCCGGTGCACAGGCCGCAGACGTGATCCTTCCGGGTGCTGCCTATACCGAAAAGAACGGTACCTACGTCAATACCGAAGGCCGCGCCCAGCAGGGCTGGCGCGCTGTTTTCCCGGTTGGCGACGCCAAGGAAGACTGGGCGATTGTTCGTGCGCTTTCGGGCGCACTTGGCCAGGCGCTTCCGTATGACAGCATTGAAGCCGTGCGTTCGCGCATGGTTGAACTCAGCCCGACTTTCACCTCGCTGAATGCTGTTACCAAGGCAGAGTGGGCCGATTTCGGCAAGAAAGGCGATATGAAGCCAGACAGCTTTACCTCGCCGGTTCGCAATTTCTATATGACCGACCCGATCAGCCGTGCATCGGTGACGATGGCCAAATGTACAGAGGCCTTTGTCAAGGATGCGGCTGCCGAGAAGGTTGCCTGAGTTTGGGGGGCGGCGATGACATCGTCGCCCGTCCCGCAAGGGGGTGTCCCAATTCAGGGACGAAACGCAAAAGATACGGTTTGACCGATGGAACTTCTTTGGGACGGATATATTGAACCGCTGGTCTGGATCGTCGCCAAGATTTTGGCGATTGTTGTCCCGCTGCTGGTTGCTGTCGCCTATCTGACCTATGCCGAGCGCAAGGTCATCGGTGCGATGCAGTTGCGCAAGGGCCCGAACGTTGTGGGGCCGTTTGGTCTTCTGCAGCCGCTGGCCGATGGTCTGAAACTGTTTCTGAAAGAAACAATCGTTCCGACCAGTGCCAACAAGGGCGTGTTTATCATCGCCCCGATGCTGACTTTCATTCTGGCGATCATTGCCTGGGCGGTTATTCCGTTCGACGAGGGCATGGTTCTGGCGGATCTGAATGTCGGCATTCTGTACCTGTTCGCGATTTCATCGCTGGGTGTTTACGGCATCGTGATGGCCGGTTGGGCATCGAACTCCAAATACGCCTTCCTTGGTGCGCTGCGTTCCGGCGCCCAGATGGTTTCGTATGAGATTTCGATTGGCCTGATCATCATTTCCGTTCTGCTGACCACCGGGTCCCTGAACCTGAGCGACATCGTTCGCGGCCAGGGCGGCGGTATCTGGGAATGGAACTTCATCTATCACCTGCCGATGTTTGTGGTCTTCATCGTGTCGATCCTGGCCGAAACGAACCGCGCACCGTTTGACCTTCCGGAAGCGGAAGCCGAGCTGGTGTCGGGTTATAACGTCGATTATTCGGCAATGACCTTTGCGCTGTTCTTCCTGGGTGAATACGCGAACATGATCCTGATGAGCGGTCTTTGCGCCGTTCTGTTCCTGGGGGGCTGGACCGCGCCGCTGCCGGTTCTTGATTTCATCCCGGGGCCGATCTGGTTCATCCTGAAGATTTGCTTCGTTCTGTTCATATTCCTCTGGGTGCGTGCGACATTCCCGCGTTACCGCTATGACCAACTGATGCGTCTGGGTTGGAAAGTCTTCCTGCCGCTGTCATTTGCCTGGGTCATGCTGGTCGCCACGTTCCTGGTTGCTTTTGACAAGGTCCCGGCCTGATCGCCGCGCATCGGAAAGAGAGAGGTAAACGATGTCATTTATTGATCGGACGGCCCGGAGCTTCCTGCTGGTGGAACTCGTTTCCGGCATGGCGCTCACCCTGAAATACATGTTCAAGCCGAAGGTGACGCTGAACTATCCGTATGAAAAGGGTCCGCTGAGCCCGCGTTTCCGTGGCGAACATGCGCTGCGTCGCTATCCCAACGGGGAAGAGCGTTGCATTGCGTGCAAACTTTGCGAGGCGATCTGTCCCGCGCAGGCCATCACCATCGAGGTTGAGCCGCGCACCGACGGTTCGCGTCGTACGACGCGCTACGATATCGATATGACGAAATGCATCTATTGTGGTTTCTGCGAGGAAGCCTGCCCGGTGGATGCAATCGTCGAAGGTCCGAACTTCGAGTTCGCAACCGAAAACCGCGAGGAGCTTCTCTATGACAAGGACAAGCTTCTTGAAAATGGCGAGCGTTGGGAAGCCGAGCTTGCTGCACGATTGGAGGCAGACGCACCTTATCGGTAAGTGTCGCGTCTGATCGTTAAAGAGAGAGTTCATGGGCCGCTGTCTGCCATTGGGGCGGGGCGGCTCGCCAAGGGGGTACCTTATGGTCGTACAGGCTTTGGCTTTTTACCTGTTTGCTACTGTCGCGGTTCTGTCCGCGACTGCGGTTGTGACCGTTCGCAACCCGGTGCATTCGGTACTGCTGCTGATTTTGACATTTTTTAACGCAGCCGGGCTTTTCGTCCTGCTGGGTGCTGAGTTTCTCGCCATGCTGCTCGTCGTCGTCTATGTCGGCGCGGTCGCGGTTCTGTTCCTGTTCGTCGTCATGATGCTCGACATCAACTTTGTCGAGATGCGTCAGGGTTTCCTCAACTATCTGCCGATCGGGGTTCTGATCGCGCTGGTGCTGTTTGTGGAACTGGCCTTTGTCGGCGCGGGCTGGGCACTGTCTGATGACAAGGTTGCGGTTCTGGCGCATCCGACGCCCGCCGGACTGACCAATGTCGAGGCGCTTGGCCAACTGATCTACACCGATTACGCATACATCTTCCAGGCCGCTGGTCTGGTGCTGCTTGTTGCGATGATTGGCGCAATTGTCCTGACGCTGCGTACCCGTGAAGGTGTCCGCCGTCAGAAAATCTACGAGCAGGTCAAACGCGATCGCGCTGACACGCTTGAAGTCAAAAAAGTTCCGGTCGGTAGGGGGATCTGATGGAAATCGGTCTTGCACATTATTTGACCGTCGCGGCGATCCTTTTCACACTCGGGATCTTTGGCATCTTCATGAACCGCAAGAACGTCATCATCATCATGATGTCGATCGAGCTGATGCTGCTGGCAGTCAATATCAACCTTGTCGCGTTCTCGTCGTTCCTTGGCGATCTCGTCGGACAGGTCTTCACCATCTTCGTCCTGACCGTTGCCGCCGCCGAGGCAGCGATCGGTCTTGCGATCCTGGTGGTCTATTTCCGTAACCGCGGCACGATTGCGGTTGAAGACATCAACATGATGAAGGGGTAAGGCAGATATGTATCCTCTGATTGTATTCCTGCCCCTGATCGCTGCCACGATCGCAGGCATCATCACGCTGGCCGGCGCCATGTCGTCCACGTCCGATGCCGGTCACGGTCATGACAGCCACGGCCATCATCATCACGGTGTTTCGACGTCTGACCGCATCTCCCAGCTGATTACGGTTGGTGGTGTGGTGACGGCCTTCATCATTTCGATTTTCGCCTTTGTCGATGTTGCCCTTGGCGGCAACCCGATCACGGTTCAGCTGTTTACCTGGATTTCTTCGGGGAGCTTCACGGCTGAATGGGCGCTTCGTTTTGATACGCTGACCTGTGTCATGCTGATCGTTGTGACCGGTGTGTCGTCGATGGTTCATATCTATTCCATCGGTTACATGTCGCACGATCCCGACAAGCCGCGTTTCATGGCGTATCTGTCGCTGTTTACCTTTGCCATGCTGATGCTGGTGACCGCAGACAACCTGATCCAGCTGTTCTTTGGCTGGGAAGGGGTGGGGCTTGCGTCCTATCTTCTGATCGGTTTCTGGTATTCCAAGCCGTCGGCATCGGCGGCTGCGATCAAGGCGTTCATCGTCAACCGTGTTGGTGACTTTGGCTTTGCGCTTGGTATCTTTGCGGTTTACGTCCTGTTCGATAGCGTTCAGTTCGACGTGATCTTTGGCAATGCCGAAGAAGTTGCCGGAACGACCCTTCTGTTCCTTGGTCATGAGTTTTCGGCGCTTGAGATCACCTGTTTCCTGCTGTTCATCGGTGCGATGGGCAAATCGGCACAGCTTGGCCTGCATACGTGGCTGCCTGATGCGATGGAAGGCCCGACGCCGGTTTCCGCACTTATCCACGCGGCAACCATGGTGACGGCCGGTGTGTTCATGGTCGCGCGCCTGTCGCCGATCTTTGAATATGCCGAAACCACCCTTGCCATCGTCACGGTTGTCGGCGCATCGACCGCGTTCTTTGCCGCGACGATTGGTTGCGTTCAGAACGACATCAAGCGCGTGATCGCCTATTCGACCTGTTCGCAGCTTGGCTATATGTTCTTTGCCTGCGGCGTGTCGGCCTATTCGGCGGGCGTGTTCCACCTGATGACGCACGGTTTCTTCAAGGCGCTTCTGTTCCTTGGTGCCGGTTCGGTGATCCATGCGATGTCGGACGAGCAGGACATGCGCAAGATGGGCGGCATCTATAAAATGGTTCCGCTGACCTTTGCGGTGATGATGGTTGGTACGCTTGCGATTACCGGTTTCCCGGGGCTTGCGGGCTTCTATTCCAAGGACCTTGTCATCGAAAGCGCGTTTGCGGCACATACCGCAGTCGGGACCTATGCCTTCTGGGCCGGTATCCTGGCGGCACTGATGACGTCGTTCTATAGCTGGCGCCTGATCTTCATGACCTTCTTTGGCACCCCGCGTGCGGACGAGCGGACCATGGCCCATGTCCATGAAAGCCCGGCTGTCATGACGCTGCCGCTTCTGTTCCTGACCGTCGGCGCGATCTTTGCCGGCTGGTTCGCCAAGGACTGGTTCGGTGGTGGTGACTATGAAGAAATGCTTGCGTTCTGGAATGGCGCGATCTTCATGGCCGAAGGTCATCAGGCCCTTGAACATGCACACCATGTTCCGGGCTGGGTCAAGCTGGCACCGTTTGTTGCCATGGTATCGGGCTTTGTCATCGCCCTTGTGATGTACAAGCTGGTTCCGTCGCTGCCGCGTCAGTTGGCCAATACCTTCAACGGTCTGTATCGTTTCGCGCTGAACAAATGGTACTTCGACGAGCTTTACGACAAGATTTTCGTCAAGCCTGCCTTCTATCTTGGCTATGGCTTCTGGAAATCGGGCGATGGCGCGCTGATCGATGGTGTCGGTCCGGATGGTGTCGCCGCAGCATGCCGTAACATTGCACGTCGTGTCAGCGCCCTTCAGAGCGGTTTCGTCTATCACTATGCGTTTGCGATGCTGATCGGTATTGCCGCCTTGGTGTCTTACACAATTTGGAAGATGGGTTAACGGGCGATGAGCGATTATCCAATTCTTTCGATCGTCACCTTTTTGCCGCTGATCGGCGCACTGTTTGTGCTGCTGATCCGCGGGGAAGAGGCGAATGTCGCCCGCAACTCCCGTTGGGTTGCCCTTTGGACGTCGGGCTTTACCTTTGCCGCATCGTTGATGCTGTGGGTGAATTTCGATAGCACCACGGCCGATTTCCAGTTCGTTGAAAAAGCCGACTGGATGCCGGGCCTGAATATTTCCTATCACATGGGCGTGGATGGCATTTCGATGCTGTTCGTGCTTCTGGCGACCTTCCTGACGCCGATCTGCATACTGTCGGCATGGGAAGCAATCCAGAAACGCGTGAAGGAATACATGATCGCGTTCCTGATCCTGGAAACGATGATGGTCGGTATGTTCAGCGCGCTTGACGGTCTGCTGTTCTATCTGTTCTTCGAAGGCGTTCTGATCCCGATGTTCATCATCATCGGTGTCTGGGGCGGTCAGCGTCGTGTTTATGCAGCCTTCAAGCTGTTCCTTTACACGCTGCTGGGTTCCGTTCTGATGCTGGTTGCGCTGCTTGCGATGTATTTCGATGCAGGCACGACCGACATCCCGACCCTGATGGCGCACGGGTTCAGCTATAACATGCAGCTTTGGCTGTGGCTGGCGTTCTTTGCATCCTTTGCCGTCAAGGTACCGATGTGGCCGGTTCACACCTGGTTGCCCGATGCCCACGTTGAGGCACCGACTGCTGGTTCGGTGATCCTGGCGGGTGTTCTTCTGAAAATGGGTGGTTACGGTTTCCTTCGGTTCTCGTTGCCGATGATGCCGCTGGCGTCTGAAACCTTTGCCCCGCTGGTGTTCACGCTGTCGATTGTGGCGATCATCTATACGTCGCTGGTCGCGCTTGCACAGCAGGACATGAAAAAGCTGATTGCCTATTCGTCGGTTGCCCATATGGGTATCGTCACCATCGGTGCCTTCACCTTTAACCAGCACGGCATCGAAGGTTCGATCTTCCAGATGCTGAGCCACGGTGTGGTTTCCGGTGCATTGTTCCTGTGTGTTGGTGTGGTTTATGACCGCATGCATACCCGCGAGATCGATGCCTATGGTGGCCTTGTGCACCGTATGCCGGGTTATGCCGTTATCTTCATGTTCTTTACGATGGCGTCTGTCGGTCTTCCGGGGACGGGTGGTTTCGTTGGCGAAATCCTGGCATTGCTGGGCGCGTTCGAAGCCAATACCTGGGTGGCATTCTTTGCCGCGACCGGTCTGATCCTTGGTGCGGCTTATGCGCTGTATCTTTATCGCCGCATCGTGTTCGGGGCCCTTACCAAGGAAAACCTTAAATCGATCCTTGATATGAGCCCGCGTGAATGGCTGATCTTCGCACCGCTGGTGATCATCGTTCTGTGGATGGGGGTCTATCCGGTCTCCTTCCTCGACATCATGCATGTTTCGGTTGAAAACCTCGTCAACCAGGTCGAAACGGCGCAGGCTGCCGCAGCTCAGGCTGCGCAGCTGGCGGCGAATTGAGGGGAATGAACATGGGAGTTTCTATGCTCAACCTCGGGGCGGCATTGCCCGAAATCTTTATGGCCGTTTCGGCCCTGGCCCTTCTGATGCTTGGCGTTTTCGCCGGCAAGGACAAGGCATTCCGCACTGTTTCGTGGCTTGCGGTTGCAGCCCAGATCGTCGCCCTTGTGCTGGTGGTTCTGGGTGACGGCGGGGTGGCGTTCTATGGCCAGTTCACGGCCGATGCCTTTGCCAAATTCACCAAGGTGATGATCCTGATCGGTTCGTCGATTGGTATCGTGATGGCGATGAATTATGCCGAACGCGAAAACATGGCCCGGTTCGAATTCCCGATCCTGATCCTGCTTGCCACGCTTGGCATGATGGCGATGGTATCGGCAACCGACATGCTGTCGCTGTATCTTGGCCTTGAGCTTCAGTCGCTGGCGCTTTACGTGATTGCGGCGATCCGCCGCGACACGGTTCGCGCCACGGAATCGGGTCTGAAATACTTTGTTCTGGGCTCGATTGCATCGGGCATGCTGCTGTATGGCATGTCGATGGTGTATGGCTTTACCGGTTCGACCAACTTTGCCGTTCTTGGCGATGTGATCAGTGCAGGCGGCCTTTCGGTCGGGACACTGGTTGGTCTGGCCTTCATGTTTGCCGGTCTGTGCTTCAAGGTTTCCGCGGTTCCGTTCCATATGTGGACCCCGGACGTCTATGAGGGCGCACCGACCCCGGTGACGGCGTTCTTTGCCGTCGCGCCGAAGATTGCCGGTCTGGCACTGTTCGTTCGCGTTGCGGTTGGCCCGTTTGCCGGTGTTGTCGAAGACTGGCAGCAGATCATCGTTCTGGTGTCGATCCTGTCGATGGCATGGGGGTCGTTTGCGGCGCTCCGTCAGGACAATATCAAACGTCTGATGGCCTATTCATCCATCGGTCACGTCGGTTTCGCACTTGTCGGTCTTGCGGCCGGGACGTCCGAAGGCGTTGCGGGTATTCTGGTTTATCTGGGTATTTACCTTGTCATGAACCTTGGCACCTTTGCCGTGATCCTTTCGATGCGTCGCAATGACCGCATGGTCGAGGAAATCACCGATCTTGCCGGTCTGGCCAAGACCAAGCCGCTGATGGCTGCCGTTACCGCGATCCTGATGTTCTCGATGGCGGGTATTCCGCCGCTTGCAGGGTTCTTTGGCAAGTTTTACGTGTTCAAGGCAGCGGTTGACGCCGGTCTTGTGACGCTGGCGGTGATCGGTTTGGTGACCTCGGTCGTCAGTGCCTATTACTATCTGCGGATCATCAAGGTGATGTATTTCGACGAGCCGGTCGAAGCGTTCGACAAGAACGGCACCGAGATGAATGTGATCATGGCGGTTGCGACGGTCATTCTTCTGGCTTTCGTTTTCTTCCCGAACCCGTTGATGGATAGTGCCGGCGTTGCCGCGACGGCCTTGCTCGGGCAGTAAGGATGACCAAGCCGACGATCCGGCTTCCGGAAGGTTTTTACCTTCATGAACTGGAAGTGATCGACAGCACCAATGAAGAGGCGAAACGCCTTGCTGATAAGGGCGCCCATAGTGGCGCCCTTATTTGGGCCCGCCAACAGACATCGGGCAGGGGACGGCGCGGCCGCGCATGGTCATCCCCGGTTGGCAATCTTTATTCTTCCCTTTTGCTGCGTCCTGATTGTCCGCTTTTTGAAGCGGCCAAACTGACATTCCTGATTGCGGTCGCAATGGCCGAGGCGATTGAGCTGGTCAGTGGCAACCGGATCAGACCGGATTGCAAATGGCCCAATGACCTGATGGTCAATGGCCGCAAGATTTCGGGTATTCTTCTGGAAAGTGCATCGAATAACGGTTCGGAAACCGATTATCTGGTGATCGGTGCCGGTGTGAATGTTGCATTTTATCCCGATGATGCCGAACGTCCGGCGACGTCGCTTTCAGCCCTTGGCGCGCCGGTATCGGTGGGGGAACTTCTTTCGGCCTATGTCGCGCGGGTGGCAAGCTGGCTGCCGGTTTGGGAAGCGCAGGGGTTTGCCCCGGTGCGCGAGGCGTGGCTGACACGCGCATACGGTATTGGCGAGCCGGTGATTGCGCGCCTGACCGAAAGAACGCTTGAGGGCACGTTTGTCGGGCTTGATGATGATGGATCGCTTGTTCTAAGAGAAGCGGGCGGAACCGAGCATCGCGTCGGGGCTGGCGAAGTGTTCTTTAAAGCATAAATAAACACGGGACGATAACGGGGAGACGAAACATCATGTTGCTGGCGATTGATGCCGGGAATACCAACATCGTTTTCGCGGTGTTTGACGGCGATACGATCAAGGGGCAGTGGCGCTGTTCAACGACGGTTGAGCGCACGGCGGATGAACTTGGCGTATGGCTGCATCATCTGTTTACCCTGTCGGATGTGCCAAAAGACGCGATTACGGGCGCGATCATCGCGACCGTGGTTCCGGCGGCCGAATTCAGCCTTAAAACCCTGTGCCGGCGTTATTTCAATGTCGAGCCGATGGTGGTCGGCGATCCGGCGGTTGATCTGGATATGAAGATCATCATGGACCGCCCGAGCGAGGTCGGTGCCGACCGGCTGGTCAATGCGGTTGCAGCCCACAAGCTTTTTGGCGGGCCGCTTGTGGTGCTTGATTTCGGGACGGCAACCACGTTTGACGTGATTGATGAAGAAGGCAATTACCTTGGCGGTGTGATTGCACCGGGGGTGAACCTTTCGATCAAGGCGCTGCATATGGCGGCGGCCCAGTTGCCGATGGTGGCGATCGAGGCACCGCGCAACGTGATTGGCAAGAATACGGTCGAGGCGATGCAGTCCGGGGTTTACTGGGGCTATGTCGCGATGATCGAGGGGCTTCTGGCGCGCATTCGCAAGCAGCAGGGCATCGATCACATGAAAGTTGTCGCGACCGGCGGGCTGGCACCGCTGTTTACCAAGGCGGTTGACGAGATCGAACATCTGCATGGCGATCTGACGATGCTGGGGCTTTTGATGATTTATCGCCGCAACAGCGCAAAATCGAACTAGACTGTTAACCGACATTGATTGTGAAGTGACGCGGGTACGCCCCGTGATCGTATTTCTCACCGCTGAAAGACAAGGGTGATCATCCGTGGATTTGTATTTGCCGAAAGACGAATTGCTGTTTGTGCCGCTGGGGGGATCTGGCGAAATTGGCATGAACCTCAATTTGTACGGATATGACGATCAGTGGCTGATGGTCGATATGGGCGTTTCCTTTGGCGAGGAAGGATTGCCCGGTGTCGATGTTGTCATGCCCGATCCGTCTTTTATCGAGGAACGCAAAGACAAACTTCTTGGCCTTGTTCTGACGCATGCGCATGAGGATCACCTTGGCGCGGTGCCGTATCTTTGGCCGCGGCTGAAATGCCCGATCTATGCTACCCCGTTTGCCGCCGAATTCCTGAAGGCCAAACTGGCGGAAACCGATTTTGCCGATCAGGTGCCGATCCATGTGATCGAGCTTGGCGGGCGGTTCAAAAAGGGGCCGTTTGACATCGAATTCGTCACCATGACCCATTCGATCCTGGAACCCAACGCGCTTGCGATCCGCACCCCCAAGGGGCTTGTGGTGCATACCGGCGACTGGAAATTTGACCCCGATCCCCAGATTGGCGAGGCATCCGACGTCAAGAAGCTTGAGGCGCTTGGCGATGAAGGGGTCATGGCGCTGATTTGTGATTCCACCAACGTCTTTTCCGAAGGCCAGACCGGATCGGAAGGCGAGGTTGCCAAGAATCTGTCGAAACTGTTTGCGGAAACGCCACAGGGCCGGATTGCGGTTGCGTGTTTTGCCACCAATGTCGCGCGGTTACAGTCGATTGTTGAAGCAGCACATGAAAACAACCGCTGTGTCGGGCTTGCCGGACGGTCATTGAACCGTGTTACCGAGGCCGCACGCGCGGTTGGCTATCTGACGTCGTATCCGAACCTTTTGACCGATGAAGACGCGATGGAGGTCCCGAAGGATCAGGTCTTGCTGATCTGTACCGGGTCGCAGGGCGAACCGCGTGCGGCGATGTCGCGCATTGCCAAGGGGGATCATCCGACCGTGCAGCTTGATCCGGGTGATACGGTTGTGTTTTCCGCACGTGAAATTCCGGGCAATGAAAAATCCATCGGTTATATCCAGAACCTTTTGATTAGGCGGGGTATCCGCGTGATTACCGCGCGCGATGAACCGATCCATGTATCGGGCCATCCAGGCAGGCAGGATCTGGCGCGGATGTATCAGTTGACCCGCCCCAAAATCCTTGTGCCGGTGCATGGCGAAACCCGCCATCTGTGCGAACAGGCAGCCCTTGGCGCGGAATGTCAGATCCCTGAACAGGTTATCCCGCATGACGGGACGGTCATTCGTCTGTCGCCGGGCAGTGCGCATGTGATTGGCGTTGCCGAAAGCGGGGTGCTTTGCCTTGATGGCGGGCGGTTGCTGAAACGGGATTCCGATACCATCCGCAACCGCAATCGCATCGTCTGGAACGGTGTGATGTTTGTGACCGTGGTGCTGAACCAGTTTGGCGAGATGGTCGGTGAACCGATGATCACGGCACCCAGCCTGTTTGACGAGGACGGCGATGATGTCCGCCTTGATCATTTTGCCGCCGAGATTGGCAATCGGGTCGATCAGCTTGACGATGACGAGGTGCTTGACGATGCGGCGGTGATCCTTGCGATCCGGCAGGCATTGCGCCGCCCGGTGCGCCAGCGGCTGGGCAAGCGGCCATTGATCGAGGTGCATCTGGTTCGCGTCAAAGAGAAGAACTAGGCAGTCCGGGGCGCGGCATACGACCAAAAGGGCAGTTGTCTTTAAGGTTATGCGCGTCCTAGATTGGCGGTGATCGGGCAGATCACATTTCAGGAGTAGAACATGATTGGACGGCTGAACCATGTGGCGATTGCGGTGCCGGACCTTGAGGAAGGTATCCGGCTTTACCGCGATGTCCTGGGCGCGAAGGTTTCCGACCCGCAGGACGAGCCTGATCATGGGGTGACTGTGGTTTTTGTCGAACTGCCCAACACCAAGATCGAATTGCTTTATCCGCTGGGCGAGGGATCGCCCATTCAGGGGTTCCTTGATAAAAACACATCGGGCGGCATTCATCATGTCTGCTATGAGGTCGAGGATATTCTGGCGGCGCGCGATCAGCTTTTGAAAAATGGTGCGCGCGTGCTGGGCACCGGGGAGCCCAAAACCGGTGCGCATGGCAAGCCGGTTCTGTTCCTGCATCCCAAGGATTTCAACGGGACGCTTGTTGAGCTTGAACAGGTTTAAGTTTCTTTCCCGCCGTATCGGCCCTTATTCCCGCAACCACGAAAAGAGTGCAGCATGAACTGGTTTTCCGCGATCCTTGTTTACATCGTGATCTGGTGGCTGGTGTTGTTCATGGTGTTGCCGGTCGGCGTGAAGCGTGAGGAAAATGTCCAGCCCGGCCACGATAGCGGCGCACCGCAAAAGCCGCATATGTGGAAGAAGGTTCTGGCGACCAGCCTGATTTCGGCAATTTTGTGGGTGGTGGCGTATTTCGTGATCACCAGTGGCATGATCGAAGTTCGTCCGCCGCAATGAGTTTTGGCGCAGGCCGTGTAAAAACACACCCCGCACATTTGCTGCGGGGTTTTTGTTTGCAGGACTGCACAAAAATCACGGGAAAGGGAAGGCGGGCCGGGATGCGGACAAAAAAAAGCAAGATCACAAGGATCTTGCCAAGATGCTATTTTTATAGCTGTTTTCCCGTAATCTTTTTTTGCTTCCTCCTAAGACCTGGGCACTTGGCACAGGTTTTATTTCGACGTCGCGCCTGCTTCTTGTATGCTTATTGGCAACAAAGCCTCCCGCAATTTTATGAGCGGCTGCGATACGTCTTCCGCAACGATCTTGCGCCGTTAGCGGAGGATCAAAAAGCCACATATTTCACTTTTGTGCAAGATGTTTTGACCAATATTCACAGATGATTCGATGCTGCACCGCACATAAATAGGATGGACCGGCGATATGAAGAATTTTGTAACGACCCGCTCTATGAAAATCGGGATTTATCCTGTGAATTTCATGGTTTCGATGTTTGTTGCTGGCGCGATCATGACCGGTGCGGGTGGCGTTCTGGCGCAAAGCGACTCCCCCTTGCCGGGACCGGCGGCAGGTGAAAATGCCGTTCCGGACGCAGCAGGTGCTGCGAGTGCCGAGAAGGCGAAGCCAACCATCACGGTCACGCGGTCGGCCTGCCGGGAACTGGTCAGCCATGTGCCGGATGACGATGTGGCGTATAAACCCGGTGTCGATGTTTATGGCCGCAAGGTCGCCCCGGCCGATCTGGATGGCGGCAACCAGATACTGAATTCGCTGCCCAAGGAAATCGAATTTCCGGTGACGATTGATTTCTTTGAATATGCGGGGATTTCCGTGCCGGACGGGATCAGTGGCGAGTCCAATATCGGCAAGATCACCTATCGCAACGGGCGGGTTTATTTCAATGACACGCCGCTTGGTAACGAGGCGGGGCAGGATGAACTGGCGGCTGCGTGCCGGGCGGCGGGCTTCCGGTAAGGTTGTACCTGAAAAAGCCTGTGTGTTTTCGCAAACCTGCCACGATTGGGCGCTAGATCACGTCTTGCCGATATAAAGCAAGTTCCGGCTTGCGTTTCGGGCTGTGCTGTCGCATTTTCCGGGCAAGGTCTTTTGTATACCTGATATTTTCAGCTTTGATCATCACGAGGCATTGATGCGTCTTTCCCAGTTCTTTCTGCCGACCCTCAAGGAAACACCGGCAGAAGCACAGATCGCTTCCCATCGACTGATGCTGCGTGCCGGTATGGTGCGCCAGCTTTCGGCGGGGATTTATTCCTGGCTGCCGCTTGGCTATCGCGTGCTTAAAAAGATCGAGCAGATCGTGCGCGAAGAGCAGGACGCGATTGGCTGCAACGAATTGCTGATGCCGACCATCCAGCCAGCCGAACTTTGGCAGGAAAGCGGACGGTACGAGGATTACGGCCTTGAAATGCTGCGCATCACCGACCGTCATGACCGCAAAATGCTTTTTGGTCCGACCAACGAGGAAGTGATCACCGATATCTTCCGCAAGGATGTGCGGTCCTATAAGCAGCTTCCGCAGATGCTGTATCACATTCAGTGGAAATTCCGCGACGAGATCCGCCCGCGCTTTGGCGTGATGCGTGGTCGCGAATTCCTGATGAAGGATGCGTATTCGTTCGATGTCGATTACGAAAGTTCACGGCACGCCTATAACAAGATGTTTCTTGCCTATTGCCGGACCTTTACGCGCCTTGGCGTGAAGGCGATTCCGATGGTGGCCGATACCGGCCCGATTGGCGGCGATCTTAGCCATGAATTCATCATTCTGGCCGAAACCGGCGAAAGCGAAGTGTTCTGCGACAAGAAATGGCTGGACAAGGATCTGACGGGCAAGGGTGTTGATCTGAATGATCGCACCGGGCTTGAAAACTGGGTCCAGACAACGCTTGAAGATTACGCTGCGACCGAAGACAAGCATGATCCGGCCAACAGCCCGATTTCCGGTGACGACATGATCGCGACGCGCGGGATCGAAGTCGGCCATATCTTCCATTTCGGTGCGAAATATTCCGAACCGATGGGGGCTACCATCCTTGGCCCGGACGGCAAGGAAGTGCCGGTCCAGATGGGATCATACGGTATTGGCGTTTCGCGCCTTGTCGGCGCACTGATCGAGGCATCGCACGACGAGAACGGCATCATCTGGCCGGAATCGGTTGCACCCTACAAGGTTGGCCTGATCAACCTGCGCACGGGTGATGATGAATGTGACGCGGCCTGCGAAGACGTTTATGCCAAGCTGCATAACGCCGGGATTGAGGTGCTTTATGATGACCGCGACATCCGCGCGGGCGGCAAATTTGCCGATATGGACTTGATCGGTCTGCCTTGGCAGATCGTGATTGGCCCGAAAGGCCTTAAAGCCGGTGTGGTCGAGCTTAAAAACCGCAAATCCGGCGAGCGGACAGAAGTAACGCTTGAAGCCGCACTTAACCAGATCGGCGCCTGATAACGATTTTGCAAACGGGGCAGCCTTGGCTGCCCCGTCCTGATTTCCGGAATTCTTTCCGATACGCTTCCATACGCTTCCACGAGGATCATTTGCGCATGTTCAGTCCGTTCGAACGTCTGGTGGCTTTCCGCTACCTGCGTCCCCGTCGGCAAGAAGGCTTTGTTTCCGTCATCGCCATCTTTTCGCTGCTTGGCATCATGCTGGGCGTTGCGACCCTGATTATCGTCATGTCGGTCATGAACGGGTTTAGGGCCGAATTGCTTGGACGTATTCTGGGACTGAACGGGCATATATCGGTTTATGCGCAAAGTCCGGATGGTCTGCCCAATTATGATGCGATTGAGAAGAAGATCGCGGAAACCGGCAATGTCACGCTTGTGACCCCGGTGGTCGAGGGGCAGGTGATGGCATCGAACAATGGTCGCGCATCCGGTGCCATCGTGCGCGGTGTGCGGGCGGCCGACCTCGCCAAACGTCCGACGATTGCGGACAATATCGTTTTTGGATCGCTGGACGATTTCAAGGGCGAGGATACCGTGATCATGGGCGCACGCCTTGCCATGAAGCTTGGCGTCGGGGTGGGTGACAATGTCAATCTGATCTCGCCCAAGGGCAATGTGACGGCGTTCGGCTCCGTACCGCGTGTGCGGGCCTATAAGGTTGTTGGGCTGTTTGATATCGGCATGTATGAATATGACAGCGGCTTTATCTTCATGCCGCTGGATGCCGCCCAGATTTATTTCCGCCTGCCGGAAAAGATTAGCCATTTTGAAGTGATGCTTGAAGACCCGTCGCGTCTGTCGTCGAGCATGAATGATCTGCTGTCGAACCTGTCGGGGGAACATCTGCGGCTGGTGAATTGGCAGCAATCAAATTCCAGCTTTTTCAATGCGTTACAGGTTGAACGTAATGTGATGTTCCTGATCCTGACGCTGATTATTCTGGTGGCGGCATTCAATATCATTTCGGGCATGGTGATGCTGGTGAAGGACAAGGGCCGCGATATCGCGATCCTGCGCACGATGGGGGCCACACGGTCATCGGTGATGCGCATCTTCTTCCTGGCCGGGGCATCCATCGGGGTTGTCGGTACGTTAAGCGGGCTGATCCTTGGCGTTCTGTTCTGCCTGAATATCGAAAATATCCGCCAGTTCATCCAGAGCCTGACCGGGGCGGACCTGTTTAATGCGGAAATCTATTTCCTGTCGCAGCTTCCGGCTGACATGGATGTCAGCGAGGTGGTTCTGGTCTGTGTGATGTCCCTGACCCTGTCGTTCCTGGCGACGGTTTATCCGGCATGGCGTGCATCGCGCCTCGATCCGGTGGAGGCGCTGCGCTATGAGTGATATGGTCAAGAAAACCGCGCAGGAACGTGCGCAGAAAGTCGTCCTGCGGCTTGAAAAGATTGATCGCGTCTTCAATCAGGGCCCCGATCAGCTTGAAATCCTGAAATCCGTCGATCTTGAAATCCATCAGGGCGAGATCGTCGCCCTTGTCGGGCCATCGGGGGCGGGTAAATCGACCCTGCTTCAGATTGCGGGCCTGCTTGAAAAGCCTGATCGTGGCATGGTTTCGATTGGCGGGAAACGCAGCACGGACCTTTCCGATCTGGCGCGCACCGAAATGCGCCGCAAGCATATCGGGTTCGTCTATCAGTACCATCATCTGCTGCCGGAATTTTCAGCGATTGAAAACGTCGTGATCCCGCAGATGATCAATGGCCTGAAACGGCCGGATGCGACCGAACGCGGGCTTGAACTGCTGCGCTGTCTTGGACTTGAAAAACGGGCCGAACATCGCCCGGCGCGGCTTTCGGGCGGGGAACAGCAGCGGGTGGCAATTGCGCGTGCGCTTGCCAATGTGCCCGATGTGCTGTTTGCCGACGAGCCGACCGGCAACCTTGACCCGCATACTGCCGAAACCGTGTTCGGGATGTTGATGACGCTGGTGCGCGAAACCGGTCTGGCGTCGCTGATTGCGACCCATAACCCGGAACTGGCGCGCCAGATGGACCGGGTTGTGACCCTGCGTGACGGGCATCTGGTCGAACTTGATCCCGATACCCTTTCGTAATCCGTCGAAATTCTTTAAGTTAGCAGAGCACCGCGCCCCGGAGTGATCCGGGGTGGCGGTTTTCCTGCCTTTGCCATTCTTGTTCCGGGGTTTTCTGAAATGGAAAACGGTTTCGTCCATCTTCGTGTTCACACCAACTATTCGCTTGCCGAAGGTGCCATCACGACGAAGGAACTGGCAAAGATGTGCGAGGCGGATGGTCAGCCCGCGGTTGCGATGACCGATAGCGATAATATGTTCGGCGCGCTTGATTTTTCCGGTGTGATGAGCGGGGCGGGCGTGCAGCCGATCCTTGGCGTACAGATCGGTGTTGAGCGGTTTGGCGACCAGCCGGTTGTTGGCAGGATTTCGCGTGAACCCAACCCGGACAAGCTGGTTCTGATCGCAAAGAATGAGCGGGGGTATTTCAACCTTCTGAAAATCGTTTCGCGGGCACACATGACCAGCGAAGCAGGCAGCGAGCCCAAGGCGCTTTATGATCATATCGAACAATACAGTTCCGACATCATCTGCCTGACTGGCGGGCCGACCGGGCCGCTGGCACGGTTGATTGCCGAGGGGCAGCTTGAGGCGGCAACCGAATGCCTGAACAAGCTTTCGGGGATATTTGGCAACCGGCTTTATATCGAATTGCAGCGCCACGGCGAGCCGATCGAGGAAAAAGTCGAGCCAGGTCTGATCAAGCTGGCCTATGATCACAATATCCCGCTGGTCGCGACCAATGACTGCTTTTTCCCCAAGGCGGAAATGTATGAAGCCCACGATGTGTTTATCTGCATCGGGCAGGGTGCGGTTGTCGGGCAGGAAGACCGTTGGCGCCTGACACCGGAGCACCGGTTCAAGACTGCCGACGAGATGCGCGAGCTTTTTGCCGACATTCCCGAGGCCTGTGACAACACGTTGACGATTGCCAAGCGGTGTTCATGGCATGTCGAGAAAATTGATCCGATCCTGCCGCCGTTTGATTGCGGCGAAGGCCGCACCGAGGTCGACGAACTGCGTCATATGTCCGAGGAGGGCCTTAAGGGCCGCCTTGCGAAATATGTCTTTACCGAAGATATGACGGATGCGCAGAAGGAAGAAATCGCCAAACCCTATTGGGAGCGCCTTGAATACGAGCTTGGCATCATCAATCAGATGGGGTTCCCGGGTTACTTCCTGATCGTTGCGGACTTTATCCAGTGGGCCAAGGATCATGAAATCCCGGTTGGACCGGGCCGTGGTTCGGGTGCGGGGTCGCTTGTTGCCTATGCCCTGCTGATTACCGATCTTGATCCGCTGCATTTTTCGTTGCTGTTTGAACGCTTCCTGAACCCGGAACGCGTATCCATGCCTGACTTCGATGTCGATTTCTGTCAGGACCGGCGCGGCGAGGTGATTGAATATGTGCAGCAGAAATACGGCCATGACCGTGTGGCGCAGATCATCACATTCGGTAAATTACAGGCCAAGGCTGCAGTGCGTGACGTTGGCCGTGTTCTGAGCATCCCGTATGGCTATGTCGACAAAATCTGCAAGATGATTCCGGGGGACCCAGCCAAGCCGATCCCGCTTAAGGAAGCCATCGACATGGAGCCGGATCTGCGCCGGATTGCGCGCGAAGACCCGGATATTGACCGGCTGCTGTCCATCGCAATGCAGATCGAAGGACTTTATCGTAACTCGTCGACCCATGCCGCCGGGGTGGTGATCGGCGACCGTGATCTTGATGAGCTTGTGCCGCTTTATCGTGATCCGCGATCCGATATGCCGGTGACCCAGTTCAACATGAAATATGTTGAAAATGCCGGTCTGGTGAAGTTCGACTTCCTCGGTTTGAAAACCCTGACGGTGATTATCGAGGCCGTAAATCTGATGCGGCTTCGCAAAGACGTCCCGCAAGACTTTGATATCAGTGCCATTCCCCTTGATGACCGGGTGGCGTTCAAGCTGCTTTCGGCGGCCGAGACGGTCGGTGTATTCCAGCTTGAATCGCAGGGCATGCAGGACGTTCTGCGCGGCCTGAAGCCCGATACGATCGAAGATATTATCGCTGTGGTGGCGCTGTATCGTCCGGGCCCGATGGATAATATCCCGCATTACATCGCGCGTAAGCATGGTCAGGAAGAACCTGATTACATGCACCCGATGTTGCAGCCGATCCTCGAAGAAACCTATGGCATCATGATCTATCAGGAACAGGTCATGCAGCTAGCCCAGACGATGTCGGGCTATTCGCTTGGTGGTGCGGACCTGTTGCGGCGTGCGATGGGTAAAAAGATCGCCGAGGAAATGGAAAAGCAGCGGTCGCTGTTTGTTGACGGGGCGGAAAAGAACGGGGTGCCGCGCGGGCAGGCATCCGACATCTTTGATCAGGTCGCCAAGTTCGCATCCTATGGCTTTAACAAATCGCACGCAGCGGCCTATGCGCTGGTGGCGTATCAGACGGCGTATCTTAAGGCGAATTATCCGGTCGAGTTCATGGCCGCGCTGATGACGCTTGATATGCACAACACCGAAAAGCTGGCGATTTTCAAACAGGAAGTCGAACGGCTTGGCATCGAAATCCTGCCGCCCTGCATCAATAATTCGCAAGTGGCGTTTTCGGTGGAAAATTATGATGGGGTTCGCAAAATCCGTTATGCACTGGCAGCGGTGCGTAACGTTGGTGATGCCGCGATGGAAAGCCTTGTTGCGGAGCGCGAGGCCAATGGTCCGTTCAAGGACCTGACCGATTTCGCATCGCGCATCGATAGCCGGGCGGTCAACAAGCGGTTGCTTGAAAACCTTGTGCGGGCAGGGGCACTTGATTGTCTGACGACGAACCGCAAGGTGATGTTTGAGCATGTCGACCGCGTGATGGCGGTTTCCCAGCGTGAAATGCAGGCGCGCAACAATGACCAGATTTCGATGTTTGGCGAGGATACCGGTTTTGGCAAGGATGCCATCCGGTTGCCCGATGAACGCGACTGGGTGCCGATGGAAAAACTGACCGAGGAATTTTCGGCCATCGGTTTTTATCTTTCGGCTCATCCGCTGGATACCTTTGGCAAAAGTCTTCAGCGGATCGGTATTGCGCCGATCAAGGAACTTCCGGCCCGCATGCGCGCCCAGAACAAGGGATCGATCAAGCTTGCCGGGACGCTGATCAATGCGCGTGAAATGATTTCCAAGAAAAACGGATCAAAATTCGCGTTTGTGATGTTTTCCGATCCGACCGGCAGTTTCGAGGTCGCGTTCTGGGCAGAGGCATGGGCGG
This sequence comes from Thalassospira lucentensis, assembly GCF_032921865.1. Classification (NCBI taxonomy): domain Bacteria; kingdom Pseudomonadati; phylum Pseudomonadota; class Alphaproteobacteria; order Rhodospirillales; family Thalassospiraceae; genus Thalassospira; species Thalassospira lucentensis. The sequence continues at coordinate 3,937,288 of NZ_CP136684.1, read as the reverse complement.
CTTACAAGGAAATCATCAATGCCGGACGACCGGTATTGCTGGTGGTGGCAGCCGAAATGCGCGAGGGGCAGCTTCGCATCCAGGGGCAGAAGGTCGAAGACCTTGAGCATGCGGTTTCAGGGGCTGCCGAGGGTATCCGCATTCGTCTGAACCGGCCCGATCCGGTGGCGGAAATCCGCGAACTGCTTGAAAAAGCGGGGAAAGGGCGTGGTCTGGTCAGTCTTTCGACGGTGTGTGCCGACGGCCGTATTGCCGAGGTCGAGCTTGAAGATACCTATAAGGTCGGGCCGTCCCTTATCGGGGCGGTCGGGGCCATTCCGGGTGTCGAACTGGCCGAGGAAATCTGATTGGTGCGGGCAGGTGGAAATTGTGATCGGGCTTCGGGTTCACTTTCCGGCGGTTTGAGCGTACTTTAAGGCTTGCATTCTTTGCAGGAGGGGGCTAAAACCCGCCCCGAACATCGCACGCGGGAGCGTGGCGAATAATGCTTTATGCAGAAATTCGTCCATCCGGTGTTTCACGCAAGCTGGCGTGAAATTCCCTTCCGCGGAGGTATTAACCGGAAAAAGGTAGGAATTTATCATGGCTTTGCCAACCTTTACCATGCGTCAGCTGATGGAAGCTGGCGTCCACTTTGGTCACCACACCCGCCGCTGGAACCCGAAGATGAAGCAGTTCATCTTTGGTGCACGCAATGACATTCACATCCTGAACCTTCAGGAAACCGTTCCGATGCTGCATCGTGCGATGCAGGCCGTTCGTGACGTCACCGCAGGTGGTGGTCGTGTTCTGTTCGTCGGTACCAAGCGTCAGGCATCCCCGGTCATCGCGGAAGCTGCAAAGCGTTGCGGTCAGTACTATGTGAACCATCGCTGGCTCGGCGGTATGCTGACCAACTGGAACACCGTTTCCAACTCGATCAAACGCCTGAAAGAACAGGACGAGATCCTGTCTGCCGGTGCAGAAGGTCTGACCAAAAAAGAAATCCTGAACCTGACCCGTTCGCGCGACAAGCTTGAGCGCGCGCTTGGTGGTATCAAGGACATGGGTGGTCTTCCCGACATCATCGTCGTGGTCGACACCAACAAGGAAGCACTTGCTGTTCACGAAGCCAAGAACCTGAACATTCCGGTTGTTGCAATTCTGGACTCCAACTCGGATCCGGCAAACGTTGCTTACCCGATCCCGGGCAACGACGATGCGATCCGTGCGATCCAGCTTTATTGCGACCTGTTCGTTGGCGCGGTTCTGGACGGTATCCAGCAGGAAATGACTGCTTCTGGCGCGGATCTCGGTGAATCCGAAGAAGTTCCGGCTGAAGCCGCTGCTGTTGAAGAAGCCGCTCAGGAAGCAGCTTCCGCATAAGTTTCATTTTGTACCTGATGAAACGGCGGCTAGCATGCCGCCGTTTCTTTAGGTGTTCACTGATCGCGTAATAGGGGCTTTAAAAATGGCTATTACCGCTGCTCTGGTTAAAGAGCTTCGCGAAACCACCGGCGCTGGCATGATGGATTGCAAAAAGGCGCTGTCCGAAACCGAAGGTAATCTTGAAGCTGCCGTTGACTGGCTTCGTACCAAAGGTCTTGCTGCTGCTGCCAAGAAAGCCGGTCGTGTTGCCGCCGAAGGTCTGGTGGGTGTTGCTGTTAACGGTACTTCCGGTGCCGTTGTCGAACTCAACTCCGAAACCGACTTCGTTTCGCGTAACGAAGACTTCCAGAAATTCGTCGCAGAAATCGCAAACCAGGCCGTTTCGGCCAATGGCGATATCGATGCGCTGAAAGCAACCCCGTTCCCGGGTACTTCGCGTAACGTCGAAGAACAGGTTACCCACATGATCGCCACCATCGGCGAAAACATGAACCTGCGTCGTTCGGCTGGTATCTCGGTCGAGAAGGGTGCTGTTGCGTCCTACATCCATTCCGCGATTGCGCCGAACCTAGGCAAGATCGGCGTTCTGGTTGCACTCGAATCCGAAGCTGATGCGAGCGTTCTTGAAGGCCTTGGCAAACAGATCGCAATGCACATTGCAGCAACCAACCCGGCTTCGGCCACGGTTGACGATCTGGATCCGGAACTGGTCGAGCGCGAGAAAGCCGTTCTGACCGAACAGGCCAAAGAATTGGGCCGTCCGGCTGAAATCATCGAAAAGATGATTGATGGCCGTATCCGTAAATATTACGAGCAGGTCGTTCTGGTCGAGCAGACCTTCGTGATTGACGGCGAAAGCAAAGTCAAAGACGTGATCGCAAATGCCGCAAAAGACGCTGGCAAACCGATCACCCTTAAAGGATTTGTCCGCTTCGAACTCGGTGAAGGCATCGAGAAAGAAGAAAAAGACTTTGCTGCAGAAGTTGCTGAGCAGCTGAAGAAATAAACATCTGATCGAAATGGTGCGTCGTGTGTCATTTCGTGTATGATCCCAGACCGGCGAGGTCGGCAGCGCATAATCGCCCTGTTACTCGCCGGTCTTTTTATATCTGAATTTTGCTGAACCGGGTTTCGGGACAGTTTGAAATATCGGCAGTAAGAGGCAATCCAACATGGCAGAAAACGGCCAACTGAAATTTCGTCGCGTCCTTCTGAAACTTTCGGGCGAGGGGCTTCTGGGAAAACAGCAATACGGGATTGATCCCGAGACGGTTGACCGGATCGCAAGCGAAATCAAAGCCGTTCATGACATGGGTGCCGAGGTTTGCATGGTGATTGGCGGGGGGAACATCTTCCGCGGGGTCAAGGGTGCATCCCAGGGCATGGAGCGTGCCACGGCCGATTATATGGGCATGCTGGCTACCATCATGAATGCCCTTGCGGTTCAGAACGCGCTTGAGCGCCACGGGGTCCAGACCCGCGTGCAGTCCGCCATTCCGATGTCATCGGTTTGTGAGCCCTATATCCGCCGTCGCGCGGTACGCCATATGGAAAAGGGCCGGGTGGTGATTTTCGCCGCCGGTACGGGCAACCCGTTCTTTACCACCGATACGGCCGCGGCACTTCGCGCAGTTGAAATGGGCTGCGACGCATTGCTTAAGGGGACGCAGGTTGACGGGGTTTACACCGCCGATCCGAAAGTTGACCCGACGGCGGAACGTTATGATTCGCTGACCTATATGGAAGTTCTTGCCAAAGATTTGCGTGTTATGGATGCATCGGCTATTTCATTGGCACGCGAAAATGATATTCCGGTTATTGTATTTTCTCTGCATAATCCGGGCGCATTTGCCGACGTGGTTTGTGCAAATGGTACGTTTACGATTATTTCGAATGGAGACTGAAGGTGTCTGACGTTGCTGGCCTGAAAAAAGACCTTGCCCGCCGTATGGAAGGGGCTGTCGAAGTTTTGCACAAGGAATTCACCGGGCTCCGGACCGGGCGGGCCAGTGCAAACCTTCTTGAACCGGTCATGGTTGAAGCCTACGGCGTACCGACCCCGCTTAACCAGGTTGCGTCCGTCAGTGTTCCGGAATCGCGTATGCTTTCGGTTCAGGTCTGGGACAAATCAATGGTTAAATCGGTCGAAAAAGCGATCCGTGATTCAGGTCTTGGCCTGAACCCGGCGGCTGATGGTACGCTTGTTCGCGTGCCGATCCCGGCATTGAACGAGGAACGCCGTGCGGAACTGTCCAAGGTTGCCGGCAAATATGCCGAGCAGGCCCGTATTTCTGTTCGTAACGTCCGCCGTGACGGCATCGACCAGATCAAGAAATGGGAAAAGGACAGCGTGATCTCGAAAGATGACCTCCATAACGAGGAAAAAGAGATCCAGAAGCTGACCGACAAGGTCATTGGCGAGATCGACGAAGCGCTCGCCCATAAAGAACAGGAAATCATGCAAGTCTGATCATGACGGTGCTGGCATCTCAACCCAACCCTTCAGATTTGCGGGTCGTGCCGCGTCATGTTGCCATCATCATGGATGGCAACGGGCGCTGGGCGAAGCTGCGTGGCAAGCCCCGCACGATGGGACATCGTTCGGGGGTTGAGGCCGTGCGTCGCACGGTCGAAGCCGCGGCGGAAATCGGCATCAAGTATCTGACCCTTTACGGGTTTTCGACCGAAAACTGGAAGCGCCCGGAAAGTGAAGTCAGCGACCTGATGGGCTTGTTGCGGCTGTTCATCAAACGCGAACTGGCAACCCTGCACAAAAACGGTGTCCGTATCCGGATCATCGGGGACCGCACACGTTTTGATGACGATATTCGTGTTCTTTTGGCCAATGCCGAGGAACGCACGCAGGGCAATACCCGTTTGAACCTGACCATTGCGCTCAGTTATGGTGCACGGGCGGAAATCACCGATGCGGTACGGCTGATTGCGCAGAAGGTTGCGGCCGGGGAAATTCGGCCTGATGCCATCGACGAAAACATGGTCGAGGCGCATCTGGCGACGGTTGGAATGCCCGATCCGGATCTGCTGATCCGGACCAGCGGCGAACAGCGCATCAGCAATTTCCTGCTTTGGCAGTCGGCCTATACGGAGTTCGTGTTCGATCAGGTTCTTTGGCCCGATTTCGGACGTGAACATCTTGAAAAAGCGATAGAAAACTTTGCCGGACGGGAGCGGCGTTTTGGTGCAGTCATCTGAAGCCCGACGCCAGGAAGATACAAATTCAGGATTGAAGCCACGGGTTATTTCCGCATTGGTCATGACCCCGATCGCCGTTGCGGCAGTGTGGTTCGGTTCCCCGTATTTCGAGTTTCTCGTATTGCTGTTTTCAGTTGGCATGATGTGGGAATGGACGCGGATGTGCGTTCCCGGTCATGTCAATTCGATTTCGATTGTTGCGGGGGTGGCGCTTGCGGTTGCCATGCTTTTGCTGACAACCGGGGAATATCCGTTTGTTCTGCTGTCGGTATTCGTCAGTGCGGCAACAGCGGCACTGCGTCCGGGCAAAGACCGGTTTCTGGCGGCGTTTGGCATCGTTTATATATCGTGTGCGGCACTGGCGGCACAGTGGCTGCGCAGCATGCATGGTGATGGCCTGTTGCTGATCATGTGGCTGTTCTTTCTGGTGTGGGCGACGGATACCGGGGCCTATGCCTTTGGCAAGGCGATTGGCGGTCCGAAACTGGCCCCGCGTTTCAGCCCCAAGAAAACCTGGGCTGGCCTGATTGGTGGCATGCTGTGTGCGATGGTGATCGGGGGGCTGATCACCTATTTCAGCAGCAATCAAATCCCGGTGTCCATTGTTCTGGCAAGTGCGGTTCTGGCGATTGTAGCGCAGGTGGGCGACCTTGGAGAATCTGCGCTTAAACGCCATTTCAAGGTCAAGGACAGCAGCCACCTTATTCCGGGGCATGGCGGGTTGCTTGACCGTGCCGACGGGATGTTGTCGGTTTTTCCTGTCGCGTTTGTTATTGTGTATTTCATTGGATTGTCGTTGCGCTAGGGCCTGGACCCTGGAGGCAGAAATCCGCGAAGCTGGTGTTTGATGACAATTAAGAAATCAGTCTGCGTGCTTGGCGTGACCGGATCGGTTGGCAGCAGCACGGTAGATATCCTGAAAGCACATGCAGACAAATATGCCGTGGACGCCATTACCGCCCATCGAAATGTGCCGGCGCTGGCAAAGGCCGCCATCGAGCTTGGGGCAGCCATGGCGGTTATTGCCGATGAAAGCCTTTATGAAGACCTGAAATCAGCGTTGTCGGGCACCAATATTCTGGTGGCGGCCGGTGATGACGCACTGGTCGAGGCCGCATCGCGCCCCTCCGATATCGTTATTGCCGCGATTATCGGTGCGGCGGGGCTCAGGGCGACGCTGGCGGCCATTCGCCGCGGGGCAAGGGTTGGACTTGCCAACAAGGAAACGCTGGTTTGTGCCGGTGATCTGATGATGGCGGAAGTCGCGAAATACAATGCGACGCTGATCCCTGTCGATTCCGAACACAGTGCTATTTTCCAGGTGCTGGAGCAAAAGTCGGTCGACAAGGTTGACCGTATTCTTCTGACGGCATCGGGTGGGCCGTTCCGGGAATGGTCGCTTGAGGAAATGAAATCGGTTTCGCCCAAGCAGGCGCTGGCCCATCCCAACTGGGACATGGGGGCGAAGATTTCGATTGATTCGGCAACCATGATGAATAAGGGCCTTGAACTGATCGAGGCATGCCGTCTGTTCCCCGTGCCCGAAGAACGTATCGAGGTGGTGGTGCATCCGCAATCCGTCGTGCACAGCATGGTGGAATATTCTGACGGATCTGTGCTTGCCCAGCTTGGCTCGCCCGATATGCGAACCCCGATTGCCTATGCGCTTTCATGGCCGGAAAGAATACGGGTTGATGTAGCGCGTCTTGATTTTGCCACGATCGGGCAGTTGAACTTTACCTCGCCGGATCTGAAACGGTTTCCGGCCCTGCGTCTGGCGCGTGAAGCGTTACGGGCGGGGGGCACGGTGCCGACTGTTCTGAATGCTGCAAACGAGATTGCCGTTGGTGCATTTCTGGGCGGAAAGCTTACCTTCCTGCAAATTGCCGAAACGGTCGAGCGCATGATGAACAGGATTGCCGCATCGCCGTTACGCGATCTCGACCAGATGTTTGATCTTGATGATATGATTCGTCGTGAAACGCTGGGCATGATCAAAACCGGTCTTTGAGTGCCAAAAATGCGGGGTTCGCCCCGAAAAAGGAACGTCTTCTATGGAAACCCTTCTTGCCTTTCTATTTGTTCTTTCGGTTTTGGTGTTTGTCCATGAATACGGGCATTACTGGGTCGCGATCCGGAATGGCGTGAAGGTTGAAGCGTTTTCAATCGGATTCGGGCCAGAGCTTTTTGGCTGGTACGATAAAAAGGGTACGCGCTGGAAAGTCAGCCTGCTGCCGCTTGGTGGGTACGTCAAAATGTTTGGCGACATGAACCCGGCAAGTGCCGGGCAGCGTGACGACCTTGACGAAGAAGAACGCAAGCATGCGTTTCATCACAAGGGGCTGGCGGCGCGCGCGGCGATTGTTTTTGCCGGTCCGTTGGCCAATTTCCTGTTCGCCATCATTGTTTTTACCGTTCTTTTTGCGGCAGTCGGCCAGCAGCGCGCCCTGCCGGTGGTGGGGGAGGTTGTTGACGGCAGCCCGGCGGCGATTGCGGAATTGCAATCCCAGGACCGGATCAGCGCGATCAACGGGCAGCCGATTGACTGGTTCAGCGAACTTTCGGATGTGATCCGGGCCAATGCCGGTACGCCGGTTTCGCTTTCGGTCCTGCGTGACGGGCAGGAAATCGAGGTTCAGGTAACACCAGAGGCCGTGACATCGGGCGAGGGTGATGATGTTGAGAGTTTCGGCCGCCTTGGCGTGACCGCCGGTGCTTTTGAAACCCAGCGCGACGGGATTATCGATGCGACCGGCAAGGCGTTTTCATCGACATGGAACCTGATCGCGCAGACGATGTCGGCATTGGGTGAAATGATTTCGGGCGAACGTGACAGTTCCGAGCTTGGCGGCCCGATCCGTATCGCACAGATGTCGGGCGAGGTTGCCGAGGGTGGCATTGGCCCGCTTCTGTTCTTTATGGCGTATCTTTCGATCAGCCTTGGGTTGATTAACCTGATGCCTGTTCCGGTTCTTGATGGTGGTCATCTGGTGTTTTATGCCATCGAGGCGGTTCGCGGTAAGCCCTTGGGCGCAAAAGCACAAGAATATGGTTTCCGTCTCGGGGCAGGTTTGGTATTCAGCTTAATCATCTTTGCAACTTGGAACGACCTGACGCAATTGGGCGTCTGGAATTTCTTCAAAGGCCTGGCAGGCTGATGATAGACGGCATCAGGGGGTTGAATTTGCTGCGTAATGTGAAAGCGGCTGCTTTGGCGGCAGTCTTGCTTGGTGGAACCGCGCCAACCATAATTCCGATGGTGGCCTATGCCCAGGGAAGCAGCGTTATCCGCGAAATCCGGGTAGACGGCAACAACCGTATCGAAGCCGCGACGGTTAACGCGTATCTGTCGGTAAAAGAAGGCGATCCCTATGATCCGCAAAGAATCAACGAATCGCTGAAGTCGTTGTTTTCGACCGGACTTTTTGCCGATGTTTCCATCGGTTTCGAGCAGGGTGTGCTGAAGGTCAATGTCGTTGAAAACCCGATCATCAACCGGATCGCCTTTGAAGGTAACGAGCGCCTGAAGGATGATGCGTTGGGGGCGGAGCTTCAGTTGCGTCCGCGCGTTGTTTACACCCGCACCAAGGTGCAGGCTGATGTTCAGCGTATTCTTGATCTGTATCGCCGTTCCGGCCGGTTTGCCGCAACGGTCGAACCCAAAGTCATCCAGCTTGAACAGAACCGTGTCGATCTTGTCTTTGAAATTGACGAGGGTGAAGCGACCGGTGTTCGCAAGATCAACTTTGTCGGCAACAAGGCGTTTGATGATGGCGAATTGTCCGAAGTTGTCCGGACAACCGAGAGTGCCTGGTGGAAAATCCTGACGGCGGATGACAATTACGATCCGGATCGCGTCACGTTTGACCGTGAATTGCTCCGCCGTTTCTATCTTTCAGCCGGTTATGCCGATTTCCAGGTTCTGTCGTCGGTTGCCGAACTGACCCCGGATCGTTCGGACTTCTTCATCACCTATACCGTCAGTGAAGGCCAGCGTTACCGGTTTGGCGATATCAATGTTGTATCGCAGATCGACAAGATCGATCCGGCGACATTGATGCCGCTGATCGAGATTGAAAAAGGCGACTGGTATAATGCCGACCTTGTCGATGACGCCATTGATGCGCTGACCACCAGCATCGGTGATCAGGGTTATGCGTTTATCGATATTCGCCCGAATGTCGAACGCGATCGCGAGACCGGTGTCATCAACATCACCTTTACGATTGCCGAAGGGCCGAAGGTTTATGTCGAGCGCATCGATGTGGTCGGCAACGTCCGTACCCTTGATGAGGTTGTACGTCGCGAATTCCGCCTTGTCGAAGGCGACGCATTCAGCAGTTCGAAACTGAAACGTTCGCGCCAGCGTGTTGAAAACCTGAACTTCTTCAAGACGGTTGATGTGAAAACGCTTCCGGGCAGTGCACCGGATCAGACGGTTCTTGAGGTCGATGTTGAAGAAAAGTCGACCGGCGAGTTTTCCATCGGTGCCGGTTACGGTACGGATGACGGTGCGTTTGGTCAGGCCGGTATCCGTGAACGCAACCTGCTGGGTAAAGGGCAGGACTTGCGTCTTGGCTTTACGCTTGGCTCCTCGAGCCAGCAGATCGATCTGTCCTTTACCGAGCCTTACTTCCTTGATCGCGATGTGAGTGCCGGTTTCGACATCTATCGCCGTGAAGAAGACAACCAGGACGAAAGTTCTTATGACGAGAAGCAAACCGGTATCGGTCTGCGTTCCGGTTTCCGCTATTCCGAAGCATTGTCCCAGTCGGTGCGTTACGGGTTCGAAGTTAACGAATATTCGGACATTGATAGCGATGCATCGCGACTGCTGCGTGAAGAAGATCCGGAATTTTCCGAGTTCAACGATTGGCCAGACGCTGACATACGATCAGCGTGATAGCACGATTTCGCCGAAGGAAGGCTACTTCATGCAGCTTTCCAACGATTTCGCCGGTCTTGGTGGATCGGAAACCTATCTTCGTACGCGTGTGAATGGCGGGTATTACTATCCGCTGGATCGTGAAAAAGAATGGGTGCTGTCGACCAAGGGATCTACTGGTTATATCTTTGGTATTGGCGACGACACGCGCATTTCGCAGCGCTTCTTTACCGGTGGTTCGAACCTTCGCGGTTTTGAATCTGCCGGTGTTGGCCCGCGCGATATTGAGACAACCGATGCGGTCGGTGGCAAATTCTTCTATACTGGTACGGTGCAGATGGACTTCCCGTTAGGATTGCCATCCGAATTTGCCCTGACTGGTCGTGTTTTCAGTGATTTCGGTTCTTCTGAAGGGGTTGATGGGGCAAGGCCCGGCGAGATTTATGACGAGGGGTCGCTTAGGGCGTCTGTTGGTATTGGGGTAGGCTGGGAATCGCCGTTTGGCCCGATTGGTGTTGACCTTTCGCAGGCTATTCTCAAAGAAGATTACGACAAAGAGGAAGTGTTCCGATTGAACTTCGGGACCAGATTCTGATGAAAATGATGAAATCTATCCAGACTGCCATTGCCGCAATTGCCATGACATTTGCGGTCGGTGCCATGACTGTCGCCTCGGCCCAGGAAAATACCGGGGCGGAGGACACGACTGCTGTTGTGATGATCGTCGATTTTGAAGGCATCATGCGTGAAGCATCTGCCATGCAGGACATGACCAAGCAGATCAAAACGCGTCAGGAAGCTTATCAGCAGGAAATCGAAAAGCGTCAGCAGGCCCTGCGCAAGGAAGAACAGGAAATCGCCCAACAGAGAACCCTTCTGTCTGCCGATGTCATTCAGCAGAAACAGAAAGAATTTCAGCAGAAAGTGGCTGATTTTCAGAAGTTTGCCCAGGGACGCAACCGCATCCTTGACGAGGCGCTTAATTCATCGCGGGTGAAGTTCCAGAAAACGCTGATCGAAGTGATTGCCGATGTTGCCGAGCAGCGCAAGGCAACACTGGTTCTGCATAAAAGCCAGGTCATTCTGCATGCCAATGCCATGGATGCTTCCAAGGAGGTGTTTGACCGCGTGAACAAGGCAATGCCGACCCTTAGCGTCGAGTTCAAGGAAGCGTCCTGATGGCGGATCCCCGGTTTTTTAAACGCAAGGGACCTTTCAGCGTTCAGGAAATTGCCGATCTGACCGGCGCGGAACTGGTAAACGCACCAGATCCGTCGCGCCGTTTTGACGATGTATCGCCGCTTCAGAATGCCGATGCGTCGATCCTGAGCTTTTTCGACAATCGCAAATATCTTGATGCCTTTGTCAGCAGTTCAGCAGGTGGGTGTTTTGTCCGGCCGGAATTTGTTGATCGTGCACCGGCTGATATGGTGCTGTTTACGACGAGCGATCCGTACCGGGCATATGCCAAGGCCGCAACGGCCTATTATCCGTTTGACGAGGCGAATGGCGTTGTTTCACCGCATGCCGTTGTTGCCGATACCGCCAGGATTGGAAAAGGTGTCCAGATCGACGCAGGTGCTGTGATCGGCGAGAATTGCGAGATCGGTGATGGCTGTATCATCGCCAGCAATGCGGTGATCGGTGAAGGTGTCGTGATTGGGGCCGGAAGCAAGATCAGTGCCGGGGCGACGATCAGCCATTGTCTGATCGGCAATCTGTGTCTGATTTATCCTGGTGTTCGCATTGGACAGGACGGTTTCGGCTTTGCCATGGGGCCGCAGGGACATCTTAAAGTGCCGCAGCTTGGCCGCGTCGTGATTGGCAATGATGTCGAGATCGGGGCCAATTCGACAATCGACCGTGGGGCCGGGCCAGACACGGTGATTGGCAATGGTTGCCGTATCGACAACCTTGTCCAGATCGGCCATAACGTCGAACTTGGCATGGGATGTGTCATCGTGTCCCAGGTCGGGATTTCGGGATCGACCAAGCTTGGCAACTTTGTTGTTGCCGCGGGTCAGGCCGGGATTACAGGCCATCTTGAGATTGGTGATGGCGCAAAAATAGCCGCGCAATCCGGTGTCATGAAAAATATCGGTGCGGGCGAGACCGTTGGCGGAAGCCCCGCTGTGCCGGTAATGGAATATCATAAACAGACCGTGGCCCTGTCACGGTTAATACGGAAAAAGAAATAAGGGCAATACCTATGACCGAACTGGTAAGTGTTGATATTCAGCGCATTCTGGAAATGATTCCGCATCGTTATCCATTCCTGCTTATTGACAAGGTTGTTGATATTGCCGTCGACGATTCAGCCGTTGGCATCAAGAATGTAACGATGAACGAGCCGCAATTTACCGGCCATTTCCCGGAACAGCCGATCATGCCCGGTGTTTTGATCATCGAAAGCATGGCACAGACGGCGGCCATCCTTGTTGTCCAGACCCTTGGCGAAGATGCCGAAGGCAAACTGGTTTATTTCATGAGCATCGACAATGCACGGTTCCGCAAGCCGGTCGTACCGGGTGACGTCATGCATATCCATGTGAAGAAAAAACAGAGCCGTGGTCCGGTCTGGAAATTCGAAAGTGAAGTTCGCGTCAACGATCAGGTCGTTGCAGAGGCTACCATCGCCGCGATGATCCGGGGCAACTGATAATGTCAAAAGTGCATCCAACCGCCATTGTCGAAGACGGCGCCCAGATTGGCCAGGATGTAGAAATCGGGCCATACTGTGTTGTCGGTCCGCAGGCGGTTCTGGGTGATCGCGTCAAGCTGCATAGCCATGTCGTGATCGCCGGAATTACGTCAATCGGTGAAGACAGTATGGTCTTTCCGTTTGCGTCGGTTGGTCATGCGCCGCAGGATTTGAAATTCAAAAACGAACCGTCGCGTTTGATCATCGGCAAACGCAACAAGATCCGCGAAGGGGCGACCCTTAATCCCGGCACCGAAGGCGGCGGGATGGAAACGACGATTGGCGATGATTGCCTGTTTATGGCGGGCGCGCATGTCGGCCATGATTGCCATATCGGCAATCATTGCATTCTGGTCAATAACGGGACGCTTGCTGGCCATGTTGTGGTCGAGGATTTTGCGATTGTCGGCGGCCTTTCGGCAGTGCACCAGTTTGTCCGTATTGGCAGACATGCCATGATTGGCGGCATGACCGGGGTTGAAAGCGACATCATTCCTTATGGTTCCGTGATCGGCAACCGTGCCTATCTTTCGGGGCTTAACCTTGTCGGGTTGAAGCGCCGCGGGTTTGATCGCGAAACCATCCATGCACTTCGCAAGGCGTATCGTCTTTTGTTCGCACAGGAAGGCACGCTTGCCGAGCGGGTCGAAGAAGTTGCCAAGGATTTCGAGAATGTCGGCCCGGTCATGGAAATCATCAGCTTCCTGAAAGCGGAAAGCATGCGTTCCGTATGTACGCCGAAATATGACAGCTCCGCAGGATAACCCCGCAGCAAAGCTTGGTATCATTGCAGGTGGTGGTGCGCTTCCCGCCCGTTTGGCTGCTGCCGCGACAGCAGCCGGGCGGGATGTTTTTATCGTGAAGCTTGATGCCCATGCCGATGATCCTGCACTTGACGACTATCCCCATACGTCGCTTCGCATCGGGGCAGCGGCCAAAATCCTAGATCGTCTGAAATCCGAAGAATGCCGTGATGTCGTGCTTGCCGGAAAGGTGGCGCGCCCGTCATTTGCATCGATCCGGCCCGATTGGCGGGCAGCGAAATTGCTGATGAAAGTCGGCATGAAGTCTCTTGGTGATGACGGTTTGCTGCGTCTGGTTGCCGGGGAACTTGAACGGGACGGGTTCCGTCTGGTCGGCGCGCACGAGATTTTGGGTGATCTGGCCGTCGAGGACGGCATTCTTGGCAAGGTGAAGCCCGATGATCAGGCCGTTTCGGATGCGCAGCACGGCTTGAATGTCGCCCGGATTCTGGGGGCGGCTGATGTCGGGCAGGGCTGTGTGGTGCAACAGGGGCTTGTTCTGGCACTTGAAGCCATCGAAGGCACGGATGAAATGATCCGCCGGTCTGCCGATTACCGTCGAGAGGGTGTTGGCGGCGTTCTGGTGAAGTCGGCAAAGCCGCAGCAGGACAGGCGCCTTGACCTGCCAGCGATTGGTGTTTCGACCGTGGAAAACGCGCACAATGCCGGATTACGCGGCATTGCGTTGCTTGCCGGTGGTACGATGATTATTGACCGCGAAAAAACCGTGAAACGTGCCGACGAACTTGGATTATTCATTATCGGGCTTTCAGTGCAGGAACCGGCACAGAATGACTAGGTCGGAAATCCTACAGAGCCCGAAAATCATGCTGGTTGCGGGCGAGGCATCCGGGGATCAGCTTGGTGGCCGGTTGATGGCCGCGATCAGGGCGCGCCTTCCCGAGGCCCGTTTCATTGGTGTAGGCGGACCGCGCATGACGGGCGAGGGGTTGAATAGCCTGTTTCCGATGGACGAGATGTCGGTCATGGGCCTTGCCGAGGTCCTGCCGCATATCCCGCATTTGCTGAAACGTATCCGCCAGACGGCGGAATATGCCCTTGAGCAGCAGCCTGATGTGGTCATCACCATTGATGCCCCGGATTTCAGTTTTCGCGTTGGCAAGAAGCTGAAAGGAAATGGCATTCCGCTGGTGCATTATGTGGCGCCATCGGTCTGGGCATGGCGACCGGGACGGGCGAAGAAAATTGCGGGTTTCCTTGATCACCTGTTGGCGTTGCTGCCGTTTGAACCACCCTATTTCGAGCGGGTCGGGCTCCCGACCACCTTTATCGGCCATTCCGCGGTCGAGGAACGCCATGGCGGCGATGCCGCGCGGTTCCGGGATCAGCACGGCATCGCGCCGGACTGCAAGATACTGACGGTTCTTCCGGGCAGTCGCAATTCGGAAGTCACCCGCCTGTTGCCGGTTTTCCGTGAAGTATGCGAACGGCTGGCCGGGGATTTTCCCGATACCCGTATCGTTGTGCCAACGGTGAGTAAGGTCGCGCAGGTTGTGAGTGATGCCGTTTCTGACTGGCCGTTGCAGCCGATTGTTGTTACCGGGGATCAGGACAGGCGGGATGCGTTTGCCGCGTCCCATGCGGCGCTGGCGGCATCAGGGACGGTGTCGCTTGAACTGGCGATCACCGGTGTGCCGCATGTGATCGGCTATAAGTTAAGTCCGATTACGGCATGGATCGCGCGGCGACTGTTGCGGATTGATACGGTGACCATTGTCAATCTGGTGCTGGGAAGGAAGCTTGTGCCGGAATTCCTGCAACAGGATTGCACACCGGACCGAATTATCCCGGTTCTGAAATCGCTGATGGCAGACGGTGCAGGCCGGACCACGCAACTGGATGGGTTTGATGCGGCCACAACCATGCTTGGCTTTGGTGATCGTCCACCAAGCGAGAAGGCCGCGGATGTCATCATTGAAATCATAGAGAAAAATTCATCGGCCAAGGCTGGCATTAGCGGGCAATAACGCATAGTTTGGCTTCATTGACCCAATGAATGACGGAGCCATTTCCAATGCGTTATTTGCACACCATGGTGCGTGTCGAGGATGTTGATGCATCCATGCGTTTTTATTGCGATCTGCTTGGCATGAAGGAAACCCGGCGCATTGAAAGCGAGAAGGGGCGTTTCACCCTGATTTATCTTGCGCCGCCTGCCGACGAAGCCAGTGCGAAGGCCAACAAGGCCCCGGAACTTGAACTGACCTATAACTGGGACCCGGAAAGCTATTCCGGCGGGCGCAATTTCGGCCATCTTGCCTATGAGGTCGATGACATTTATGCGCTTTGCCAGAAGCTGATGGATGCCGGTGTCACCATCAACCGCCCGCCGCGCGATGGTCATATGGCGTTTGTCCGTTCGCCGGACGGGATTTCGATCGAATTCCTGCAAAAGGGCGAAAGCCTTGCCCCGGCGGAGCCTTGGGCCAGCATGGAAAATACCGGTTCCTGGTAATGCCGTAACCGGTTGATCAAAAAGCAAAAAGGCCCGGAAAATTCCGGGCCTTTTCTATGTCGGTATTGGCGCAGATTAGCGCTTGTTGACCGGAACGAACGGACGTTCGGAAACACCGGTGAACAGCTGGCGCGGACGGCCGATTTTCTGCGACGGATCTTCGATCATTTCTTTCCACTGGGCGATCCAGCCGACGGTACGGGCGACTGCGAACAGCACGGTGAACATGCTGACTGGAATGCCCATCGCCTTGAAGATGATGCCCGAATAGAAATCGACGTTCGGATAGAGTTTCTTCTCGATGAAGTACTCGTCTTCACGTGCGATGCGTTCGAGTTCCTGTGCAACGTCAAGTAGCGGGTCCTGTACGTTGAGTTCTTTGAGAACTTCGTGGCAGGTTTCCTGCATGACCTTGGCGCGCGGATCGTAGTTTTTGTAAACGCGGTGACCAAAGCCCATCAGACGGAACGGATCGTTCTTGTCTTTTGCCTTGTTGACGAATTCCGGAATGTTTTTCACATCGCCGATTTCGTTCAGCATTTTAAGAACGGCTTCGTTCGCACCGCCATGTGCCGGACCCCAGAGGGATGCAATACCGGCAGCGATACATGCAAACGGATTTGCACCCGAAGAACCGGCCAGACGAACGGTCGAGGTCGATGCGTTCTGTTCGTGGTCGGCATGAAGGATCAGGATACGATCCATTGCGCGTGCAAGAACCGGATTGACTTCATATTCTTCGCACGGATTGCCGAACATCATCTGCAGGAAGTTTTCTGCATAGCCGAGTTTGTTGTTCGGGTAACGGAACGGCTGACCGATCGAGTATTTGTACGCCATCGCTGCGATGGTCGGCATTTTCGCGATCAGGCGATAGGCCGAGATCAGACGCTGGTTCGGATCGTTGATGTCGGTGCTGTCATGATAGAAAGCAGACATCGCGCCAACCACACCGCACATGATGGCCATCGGGTGGGCGTCGCGGCGGAAACCGTTATAGAAGTTGCGCATCTGTTCATGCACCATGGTGTGCATGGTGATGTCATTTTCAAATTGCGCCTTGTCTTTTGCGTTCGGCAGATCGCCGTAAATCAGCAAATAGCAAACTTCGAGGAAATCGGATTGTTCGGCAAGTTCGTCAATGGCATAGCCGCGGTGACGCAGAATGCCGACGTCGCCGTCAATATAGGTCAGCTCGGACTGGCAGGAGCCGGTCGAGGTGAAACCCGGGTCATAGGTGAAATATCCGGTATCGGCGTAGAGTTTCCGAATGTCGATTACAGACGGACCAACGCTACCCTCGATCACCGGCAATTCGATCGACTTGCCAGTGGCATTGTCGGTCAGTGTCACGGTGTGGGAAGTCTTGGAATTCTGAGCCATGACTATTTTTCCTTCCCTGTTTGAACGAACACGGTTTTCAAGTTGTGTGCAGCATAGTGCTGCGGCGCACAAAGCGCAAATTCAGTGTTTAAGTTTTTTATTCTACGCCGTTATTTAGCATCGAATTTGCGGATGCGTTTCAGCGTTTGGGATTTGCCAAGCACAATCATTACTTCGAAGATGCCAGGCGATGAGTTGGAACCGGTGAGCACGGCCCGCAAGGGCTGCGCGACTTTGCCGAGCTTCTGATCGAGTTTTTCGGCAATGTTGCGAACGCTTGCGTCAACGTTCTCTTCGGTCCAGTTTTCAAGCGCGTCGAGTTCCTTTGCCAGTTCGGCAAACAGGCCTTCGGGGGCGCTATCAATCAGGGACTGAGCTTTCTCGTTAAACGACGTGACGCCGTCTGTAACATAGAAGGCCGAAGAGTTGGCGAGCTCGATGAGTGTCTTGGCTCTTTCTTTAAGCCCTGACATGCCTTTGATCAAGATTTCTTTTTGCGCTGCGTCAATTGCATCGACGCCAATCTGTTTTGCGATCAGCGGTGCAATGTCGTTTGCAAGGCGGGTATCATCTGCCTGACGCAGATAAACGCCATTCAGGTTGGTAAGCTTGGCGAAGTCGAAACGGGCCGCACCCTTGCCAACATCTTTGATGTCAAACCATTCGATGGCCTGATCCTGGGAAATGATTTCCTCGTCACCGTGACCCCAGCCAAGACGCAGCAGGTAGTTGTTTACGGCTTCGGGCAGGAAGCCCATTTCATCGCGATAGGCGTCAACACCGAGCGCACCATGGCGTTTGGACAGCTTGGCGCCATCCGGCCCGTGGATCAGCGGAATATGGGCGAATGTCGGGACATCCCAACCCATGGCGTCATAAAGTGCTTTCTGGCGGAATGCGTTCGTCAGGTGGTCATCACCACGGATCACATGGGTAATACCCATGTCGTGGTCATCCACCACGACCGACAGCATATAGGTCGGTGTGCCATCGCCCCGCAGAATGACGTAATCGTCAAGCTGATCATTGGCAACGCGAACATCACCCTGCACCTGATCGGAAATTACGGCATCGCCTTCCTGCGGCGCCTTGAGGCGCACGACGGGCTTGACGCCAGCCGGGGCTTCGGAGGCATCGCGGTCGCGCCAGGTACCGTCATATTTCATCGGGCGGCCTTCGGCGCGCGCCTTTTCGCGCATTTCCTGAAGTTCTTCCTGCGAGCAATAGCAATAATAGGCTTTGCCGGCCTTGATCAGTTCATGGGCGACTTCGGCGTGGCGGTCGCGACGGGCGAACTGGAAGGTCGGTTCTTCGTCTGCGGTCAGGCCAAGCCAGTTCAGTCCGTCAAAAATGGCTTCGACGGCTTCGGGGGTTGAACGTTCCCGGTCAGTGTCTTCGATACGCAGCAGGAATTTGCCGCCGGTGTGTTTGGCGTAAAGCCAGTTATAAAGGGCGGTGCGTGCGCCGCCGATATGCAGAAACCCGGTCGGAGACGGGGCAAAACGGGTAACAACCGTCATTCACTCTATCCGTTGGCTGGATGTTGTTGCTTGTCGTAATGACTTTTGGCGTGCACGCTATAACACATATGCGGCGGTGTTGCACCACAGCCGATGATAGATAGAAACTGTGTGCCGGGCAGGCTATTGTACATTCGTCGAATAAGTCGCAATGGAATTAATAAAAATCAATATGTTGCGGAATTAATTTCGCAAACTGGATTGTTGTTGGCCGCGCGCAGAAATTCCTGGATCCTGTGTGCGGTTATATTCTTCGGGTTGGGATGCGGGACGTATTTTTCACTTCCAGCGCGTTTGACAGTCGAGCAAACCGGGCTTGCAGTGATTCTTTTGCTGTCGGGATTGTGGATTTCGCGGCGCTGGATTTTGCCATTCTTCGGCATTTTGCTAATGACCGGCTTTTGCAGCGGGTTGCTGATCGCATCCATCCATCTTGAAATGGCGCCATCCGGGCTTCTGACCAAGACGCTTTACATGACAGAGATCGAGGGCGACATCACGCTGCTGGAGCCGCGCGGCGGGCGGATGCGCATGACCGTGGTGCCGATCCGGATCGCGGGGCTTGAGGACAGGGCATTTGACTGGAAGGTGCGATTGAGCCTGCCGGGTGGGGACGGGCTTGCAGTCGGGGACCGGATTGCTGCCAAGGCGCGTTTGTTTCCATTGCGTGCGGCGTCCGTTCCGGGGGATCCGGATTTTTCACGCGGTTTGTATCTGGACGGGATCGGGGCAACCGGTTTTGTTTTTGGCCATCAATACCGTGTGGTGACGGCGGCGGATGCGGGTTTTCTGCAACCGTTATCGGAACGGATCGAGTATTTGCGTCTTGCGATCATGGAGGAAATTGATCGTGTTCTTGCGTGGCCTGAATCAGGCATTGCCAAGGCGCTGATCGTTGGCGAACGAGGTGATGTCGGCGAAGAGACGGCGGATGATCTGCGCAAATCGGGGCTTGCGCATCTGTTGGCGATTTCCGGTCTGCATATGGGGCTTTTAAGCGGGACGGTGTTCTTTTTCCTGCGGTTTGGCCTGGCGGCCATTCCGGCCATTGCATTGCGGTTTCCGATCAAGAAATGGGCGGCCATCGGGGCGATGGTGTCCGCCGTGATTTATCTTGGCCTGTCGGGGGCCAGTGTGCCAACACAGCGGGCCTTTATCACCCTGACGATTGTCTGGGCGGCGTTGTTGCTGGACCGGCGGGCGATATCGCTTCGGCTGGTGGCGATTGCGGCGCTTGTTGTTTTGATATTGCGACCCGATGCGGTGCTGGGGCCAAGCTTTCAGCTTTCCTTTGCCGCGGTATCGGTGCTGGTGGCATTTTACGATGGGCCGGGCAGGCGATGGTTTGAGGCGTCTGGGGACCGGTCATGGGCCTTCCGGCTTTGGCTGTTTTTTGCCGGGCTGGTGGTGACCGGATTGCTGGTAACCGCAGTGACCGCCCCGATCATCGGGTTTCATTTCGGGCGGATTTCGATGATCGGGATCGTGTCCAACCTGATTGCCATTCCGGTTATGGCGTTTTGGGTGATGCCTTTGATTGTGGCGACGCTTGTTCTGATGCCGTTCGGGGCCGGGGCATTGCCCTTGTGGTTGATGAAGCCGGGTTTGACCCTGCTGATTGAAACGGCCTCTCTTGCTGCCGATCAGGCGTGGGGGCTTTGGCATGTCGAGCAGTTCAGTGCCGTATTTGCCATCGGTATCATGATGGCGATTGCCTGGTGGCTGGTCTGGCGGGGGAACGCGATTGCCCGGTTGGCTGTCATTCCGCTATGCGTGGCGATGATGGCGCAAATCCTGTATCGCCCGGCGGATATTCTGGTTTCCGGGGATCAGGAAAGCTGGGCCATCCGGGACCGGGAGCAAAACAGGCTTATCCTGCCCGAAGGCATATCGGATTTTCAGCAATCGGTCTGGATGGCGCGGTTTGGCATTGCTGATCATGATGTCGATCAGATTATCGAGAAATGCGATGCCGCGGTTTGTTCTGTGAGTGTCGGAGGACAGCGGGTGATTGTTGCCAATGATTTTGCCAATCCGTTCTATGCGTGCCGCCATGCCGATATGATCATCAGCCTGAAACGCGATATGCCGCGTGATATCTGCGCGCGTGATGTGACGGTCATTGATGATGACATGCTGTGGTGGCAGGGCGGTGTATCGGTTTCCCTGCGACCGGGGAGTGCTCCGGTGATTGAAACCGTGCGTGAAACGTCCGACACCTGGCCGTGGATTATTATCGGGGGCAGAGTGGTCAAATAAAAACGCCGCCAGACGGGCTGACGGCGTTTTCGATATTCCGGTATTTGTCTGATCAGTATTGGCGCAGCAGACCTATCAGGCGTCCCTGAATGCGGACACGGTCCGGCGACAGGGCACGCGTTTCATAACGTGCATTGGCCGGTTCCAGCAGAACTTCGCCGCGACCGCGTTTTAGACGTTTCAGGGTGGCTTCGGCGTCGTCAACCAATGCGACAACAATGGTGCCGTCATTGGCCTGCTCACACCGCTGGATCAGAACCGTATCGCCATCAAGAATGCCAGCATCAATCATCGAATCACCGGAAACCTCAAGCGCATAGTGGTCGCCGGTCCCCAAAAGGGCGGCAGGAACCTGCACCATTGTGGTCTGATCGCGAAGGGCTTCGATCGGGGTACCGGCCGCGATCCGGCCAAACAGCGGCAGGGAGACGGATTCACCAGAGTCCGAGAAGGCCGATGGCACGGTTGCCGGCCGGTGGGCGGCCTTTCGCGCGGTTGCGATGGATGTCACATTGGCGGGTGTTTCAGCCGCGTCATCATCGTTATTATCGGGAAGACGCAGAACTTCGAGCGCGCGGGCCCGATGGGCGAGGCGTCGGATAAAGCCGCGTTCCTCAAGCCCGGTAATCAGGCGATGAATGCCGGATTTGGATTTCAGGTTCAGGGCTTCTTTCATCTCGTCAAAGGAGGGCGAGATGCCATGATCGCGAAGGTAATTATCGATATAGACCAGCAATTCGTATTGCTTGCGCGTCAGCATGATTTTTCCCGAACCAGTAATAAGAACAAACCGAATACATGAATGTTCTACTTTGGTTCTTGCCGTTCGTCAAGCACCAGAACCCGAAAAATCGCTGTTTAAGGGCATTCTTTCGGTCAAGAAACGAAATTCCGGTACTTTCGGGGGTCAGTCGGCGGTGAAAAGACCCGATTTTCCGCCTTCCTTATGGACGACGCGGATATCTGTAATCCGCATGGATTTATCTACCGCCTTGCACATGTCAAATACTGTCAGTGCGGTAATGGAAACGGCGGTCAGGGCTTCCATTTCGACGCCGGTTTTGCCTGTGGTCTTGCAGGTCGCGACGATATCGACTGCGTCGGTATCGGTTGCCAGTTCCAAGGTGACTTCGACCGAGGTCAGAGGCAGGGGATGGCATAGCGGTATCAGGTCGGGGGTTTTCTTGGCCCCCATGACTCCTGCAAGCTGGGCGATGCCAAGAACGTCGCCCTTTTTATGGCCGTGTTCGGCAATCAGCCGGGCCGTTTCCGCCGACATCAGGACACGGCCCTTTGCGACGGCGATGCGCGCGGTATCGCTCTTGGCCGAAATATCGACCATGACGGCATTACCAGCGGCGTCGATATGCGAAAGTTTGTCTGCCATGCCTGTATCTTGTTCCGGTATCAGGCCGCGAGGCCAAGGATATTACGGGTGGCGGCGGTGACGTCGTCCTGACGCATCAGGCTTTCGCCGATCAGGAAGCATTGCGCCCCGACCTTTGCCATCCGGTCGAGGTCATCATGTGTGAACAGGCCGCTTTCGGCGACCAGCATCCGGCTGTCATCAACCATGCCAGCGAGTTCTTCGGTCGTGGTCAGGGAGACTTCGAGCGTTTTCAGGTTGCGGTTGTTCACGCCAAGCAGCTTTGATTTCAGTTTCAGTGCGCGTTCGAGTTCCGGTGCGTTGTGCACCTCGATCAGGACATCCATGCCAAGGTTGTGTGCGGCGTCTTCAAGCTCTGCTGCCTGGGCATCTTCAAGGGCGGCCATGATAAGAAGGATGCAATCGGCACCCAACGCCCGGGCTTCGGTCACCTGATAGGGATCAAGCATGAAATCCTTGCGCAGGACCGGCAGGTCAACCGCGCTACGTGCCGCGATCAGATAGCTGTCATCGCCCTGGAAATAGGGGATGTCGGTCAGAACCGACAGGCAGCTTGCACCGCCAGCTTTATATGCCTGTGCCAGAACAGGCGGATTGAAATCCGGTCGGATCAGGCCCTTGGACGGGGAGGCTTTTTTAATTTCGGCAATCAGGCCGTAACGACCGTCCGCAACCGATGTTTCAAGCGCCTTGATAAAGCCACGTGGGGCGGATTGCGATTTGGCGGTTGCTTCGAGGTCGGCAAGCGATTTGCGCGCCTTGCAGGCAGCGATATGATCGCGTTTGTCGTTACAGATGCGTTCAAGTACGTCGCTCACGCTGCGGTCCCCTGATTGGAAATGCTGACAAGTGCCTGCAGGGTTTCTGCGGCTTTGCCGGAATCGATGGCAACCCGTGCCTTTGCGATGCCATCGGCAAGATCAGTTGCGATGTCGGTAACGACAAGTGCGGCCGCGGCATTCAGCAGAACGATATCGCGATAGGCACTTTTTTTACCGGCAAGAAGATCAAGAATGGCCTGCGCGTTGGTCTGGGCATCGCCCCCTTTAAGCGCATCAAGGGTGACGATTTCAAGACCGTAATCTTCGGGATTGATTTCGAAGGTCGTGACCTTGCCGTTTTTGACTTCGGCGACAAAGGTCGGGCCGGTCGTCGAAATTTCGTCAAGGCCGCTATGACCATAGACAACCCACGCATGTTCCGAACCCAGGCGGTTCAGCACATTGGCAATCGGTTCGACCCATTCACGGGCGAAAACGCCCATGACCTGGCGTTTGGTTTTGGCCGGGTTGGCCAGCGGACCGAGCAGGTTAAAGATCGTGCGCGTGCCCATTTCAACGCGGGTCGGCATCACGTGACGCACCGCCGAGTGATGGCGCGTTGCCATCATGAAGCACAGATTGATTTCCTTTAGCGCCTTTTCGAGAAGCGCCATATCGGCATCAAGATTGACGCCAAGCGCCAGCAGGACATCGGCCGATCCGGATTTTGACGATGCCGCGCGGTTGCCGTGCTTGGCAACGATGGCACCGCAGGCCGCCGCAACGATTGCCGCCCCGGTCGAGATATTGAAGGTGCCGCTGCCATCGCCACCGGTGCCGCAGGTATCAACCGCATTGGGCGGGGCGATAATGCCGGTCGCCTTGGAACGCATGACGCGGGCCGCCCCGGTGATTTCATCGACCGTTTCCCCGCGCAGCCGCAGCGCCATAAGGAAAGCCCCCATCTGAGACGGCGTTGCCTGACCGGACATCAGAACGTCGAAGGCCTGTTCGGCCTGTTCCTCGTTCAGTTTTTCGCCATTTGCGACTTTGGCCAGGATCGGCTTCAGGTCATATTCAGTCGACATACGGGTTTCCTCGGTTAGCGGTCCGGTGCGGTTTCATGCGCCGGGGAAGTCTATAAAATTCTTCAAAAGGGCATGGCCGTGTTCGGATGCGATGCTTTCGGGGTGGAACTGGACCCCGTGGATCTGATGCTGTTTGTGACGCAGCCCCATGATCAGACCATCCCTGTTTTCCGCCGTGATTTCAAGGCAATCAGGCAACGTATCGCGATCCACAACCAATGAATGGTAACGTGTGGCTTCAAACGGACTTGGCAGGCCGTTGAAAACGCTTTTGCCTTCGTGTGCCATTGCATCGGTCTTGCCATGCATGCATTCCGGCGCACGAACGACATTGCCGCCGAAGGCCTGACCGATGGCCTGATGACCAAGACAAACGCCAAGCAGTTTGACCTTGCCTGCCGATGCCGTGATCAGGTCAAGACAGATACCCGCACGATCCGGATCACATGGACCGGGCGAGATCACGATGCCTTCGGGCTTTAAAGCCAGCGCATCATCGACGGAAATTTCGTCATTGCGGCGTACTTCGACCTCGGGGCCGAGTTCGCGCAGATAGTGCCACAAATTGAATGTGAAGCTGTCGTAATTATCGATGAGGAGATACATCGTGGCGCCGGGCTGTGAATATCAGATCGCGCAGAGAATAAACGGCATTACCGCTACGTCAAGCGATTGCAAAAACCATTTTTCCAGCCTTTGTTGGGGCCTTTGGTTGTGGCTTTAACAGGGTGCTAACCGGATCGGGTATAAAAGCTTCCGAACACAAGCCGACATAATCGGTATATAATCACCATATGGGTAACACGACCCAGCAAACGAGACTGGAGACCAGAGCGTGGCACGCCGGGCACAACCCGCCAAAAAGAAAAAAGTGGCACCGCGAAAAAGAGGCCGTGGCAAGGCTGCACCGAAGAAGAAATCGGGCGGCATTGGCCGTCTGATGCTGGGCGGCGCGATTGTTGCGGGGACCATTTCTGCGTTTATTGCCGCAGGCAGCATGCTTGAGCTTGATCGCGCGTCGCGTGATCTTGGAGAACGCGTGACGAAAGCCGAACCCGAATATACGCCCGAACCGGCCCCCGTGCCGGAAAGCCGCAATTATGATTTCAGCGAAAGCAACGGTAATCGCGACCGGACCGGATATATGGTCGGTGAACGGACACCGGGCGAAACCCCCGCACCGATGACCGAACCGCAAAAGACACCGGAAACGCGGTCACCTGATCCTGTCGTGCCGCCGAATACAGGTAACATCGGGGGCGGTGAATATAAAGACGGGCCGCCGCCATGGCAGAAATTTGCAGCCCTTAGCCCCGAAACGGGAACCGCCCCGGTTATTGCGATTGTAATCGATGATGCGGGTCTTGATCAGCCGCGTACTGCACGCACCACCGAATTGCCGGGGCCGGTGACGATTTCCTATTTGCCGTATGCGCGTGACCTTCAGCGTCAGGTGCGGGATGCGCGGGCACGTGGTCATGAAGTCATGCTTCATATGCCGATGGAGCCGTCTTCTGCGTCTGTTGATCCGGGGCCACATGCCTTGCTGGCAAGCTTCGACCGGGAAAAGATCCTTCACGAGATGACATGGATGCTTGACCAGTTTGACGGTTATGTCGGGGTGAACAACCATATGGGCAGCAAGTTCACATCCGACCCGGAACGCATGCAGGTGGTGATGGAGGTGATGAAAGCACGCGGGCTTTTGTTCCTGGATTCCAAAACCAGTGCGAAGTCGGTCGGATTTTCGATGGCGCGCCAGTATGATGTTCCGGCGCTTGAACGGGACGTGTTCATTGATGACGCCGATGATGCCACAAAGATCGCTGAAATGCTGGCACGGATCGAAAAGGTTGCTGCCAATCAGGGATTTGCGATTGCGATTGGCCATCCGCGCGATTTGACGCTTGAAGCCCTGCATAAATGGATTCCGGCGATTCAGGCGAAGGGATTTGTTTTGGTGCCGGTGACTGACATCCTGCGGCGAACAAGCCCGAGTGCGACAGGTTGATCACCGCCTGCCTGATCATCGATTGATCAAAGAAAAGGCCCGCAGATGATGCGGGCCCTTTCTATTGCGTCGGACATGCGCGACATCAGGCGAAGCGATGGGCTTCGCGGGCGGCGGCCATCAGAGCGCCTGCCTTGTTCTGGCATTCCTTGTGTTCAAGTTCCGGTTTGCTGTCGACGACGATCCCGGCGCCTGCCTGAATGTGGATCTGTTCGTCCTTGATAACGGCAGTACGAAGCGCGATGCAGGTATCCATCGATCCATCGGCCGAGATATAGCCGATACAACCGGCATAAATGCCGCGCCGGACCGATTCCAGTTCATCGATGATTTCCATGGCGCGGACCTTTGGCGCGCCCGATACCGTCCCGGCGGGGAAACCGGCCTTGAGTGCATCCATTGCGTCATATTTTTCGTCGATCTGACCAATGACGTTGGAGACGATATGCATGACATGGGAATAGTATTCGATGGTTTCGCGGTCGGTGACGCGCACGGTGCCCGGTTTGGCAACACGGCCGACATCGTTACGGCCAAGGTCAAGCAGCATCAGATGTTCCGAACGTTCCTTTGGATCATCAAGCAGGTCCTGGGCCATGACCTTGTCGTCTTCGGGCGTGTGACCGCGCCGACGCGTTCCGGCAATCGGGCGAATGGTGACTTCGCCGTCGCGCAGACGCACAAGGATTTCCGGGCTGGCACCGACAACCTGAAACCCGCCGATATCCAGATAGAACATGAAGGGCGACGGATTGATCCGGCGAAGGGCACGGTAAAACGCGAAAGGCGGCAGATGATAGGGCAGCGTGTAACGCTGTGACAGGACGACCTGAAAGATATCGCCCGCACGGATATATTCCTTGGCCTCATCGACCATTTTATGGAAGCCGGCCTCATCGACGCTGACCTTTGGATCGGGCAGGGTAGCGGGAACCGATTTGGACCGGCGATCCAGAAACAGGTTGCGCTGAAACTGCTGTACGACATCGTTCAGGCGCGCGCAGGCAAGATCATAGGCCGCATCGGCATCAATCCCGTTTTCGGGGCGGACCGGTGTTACCACGGTGACGGTATCAGCGATGGTATCGAAGCTTGCCGTCACCGTCGGGCGGATAAAGATGCCGTCGGGGACGCCCAGTTCATCTGGATTGCTGTCGGGCAGCTTTTCCATCAGACGGACCGTGTCATAGCCCATATAGCCGACAAGACCGGCACTCATGGGGGGAAGGTTGTCGGGCAGGGCGATGTGGCTTTCGGCGATCAGCTTTTTCAGGCTTTCAAGCGGAGCATCGGGTTCGGCTTCGAACGCGTCGGCATCGGCAAGGGCGCGACGGTTCAGTTCGGCCTTCTGGCCAAAGCACCGCCAGATCAGGTCGGGGCGCAGGCCAAGGAATGAATAGCGTCCACGAACGGCACCACCTTCGACAGATTCAAGCAGATAGGTATTGGGCATGCCTTCGGCGATCTTGAGAAACGCCGAGACCGGTGTATCCAGATCCGCCGTAAGCGAGGTCCAGAGAACCTGTGAAATACCATTGTTGTAGTTCTGCTTGAAACTGTTGAAATCCGGTTTGATTTCCATGGTCTGTCCAATTTTGGTCGATTTGGGTGGGCGATGTCGGATAGGGCGGAGTTTAACGAAAAAGGGCGGCCCGATGAAAGGCCGCCCCATTCCGGATCGGGATCAGTTTGCCGCGGTTTGCGGATAAAGACCGTTGATCACGCTGTTATTGACGCTGACCGAAATCTCGTCCTGCAGATAATCGAGATACTGCGCAAGAATGTCTTCGTTCAGGGCCTGTTTCAGTTCGGTCACGACCGGGTCTGCATCGCCTTCGGCAATGGTGGCGGCCTTGATCTCGTCAAGTTTCAGAACCAGAACATTTTCACCGGACTGAATTGCCTTTGCCTTGCCTTCGTCAAGGGTGAAGAGGGCGGCGGCAACAGCCGGGCTGACACCGTCTGCAAGGCCCTGACCGGTACGTTTGGTCAGACCGCTTTCTGTGATTTCGGCATTCTCGCTGGTTGCGAGTGATGCGATATCGGCATTCTGGTCATTGATCGATGCGGCAAGCTGATCAGCTTTTTCAAGCATCAGGCGATTGCGTTCATCGGTTTTCCATGCGGTGACAACGTCGTCACGAACTTCTTCGAACGGACGCAGCGCGGCAGGGGTTACTTCATCAACGCGCGCGACGTAACGAACGCCGGTCGAGGTTTCTTCAAGGAAGCTGTCCTCGCCCTTGTCGAGTTCGAAAATCATGGCGTTGATTTCAGCGCTGTCGGCGATATCGGCATCAAGGCCTTCGCCACGAACAACATCGTTCAGCTTATAGGTCTTTGCGCCAACTGCGTTTGCGGCTTCTTCAAGCGGGGTACCAGCCCCCAGTTCATCGTCAAGTCTGGCGGCAAGGTCATAGATTGCGTCTTCTGCCTTGAACTGCTTGACGCCTTCTTCGACATCGTCGCGAACCTGATCAAGGGTTTCGGTCCGTTCCGGCGTAATGGCGGTTACGCGAATGATGTGCCAGCCAAGGGCGGTTTCGACCGGTTCGGAAAACGCGCCTTCTTCAAGACCAAAGGTCGCATCGCGCAGATCGGGCAGGATGTTGTCGGCGGTGAATTCACCAAGCTTCACAATCGACGGGTCCATGCCGGCATCCTCGGTCGCGACCGTCATGAAATCGGCACCGTTCTGAAGGGCCTTGTAGGCCTCCTGTGCGCTTTCCTTTTCATTGGGAGCAAACAGGATCTGTTCGACCACGCGTTTTTCCGGTGTCTGGAATTCCGGCAGGCGATGGTTGTATGCCTCGTTTATTTCGTCGTCGGTGACATCCATGTTCGCCGCGAGATCGGCAGCCGAAAGGGTGACCAGAGTCACATTGCGGCTTTCGGGTGCGGTGAATTGCGGGGCATTTTCTTCGTGATATTTACGAAGGGCCGCGTCATCGGGCGTTTCGATATTGTCGAACTGCGATGCGTTCAGGGCAAAGAAGCTGCCGCTACGCTGTTCGTTGCGGTAGGCGGCAATCTGCTGCGCCATGATGTCTGGTGCATTGACGGCACCGGCAAGGCTTCCGACAACCTGCTGGCCCATCATGTCACCACGCACGCCTTCGATGAATTCCGGTTCGGTATATCCGCTGGAATACAGCGCCTGAAGGAAACGTTCGCGGTCAAACTGGCCGGTGGTTTCGTTCTGGAAGCCGGGAGACGCAAAAATCGTATCGCGGACTTTTTCGTTGCTGATGCCAATTCCCATTTCCTTGGCGTTTTCACGCAGGATTTTCTGGGAGACCAGATTTTGAACCGTATTGTTCAAAAGGCCCATCTGGATGGCTTGCTGACGGTCGAAATTGGGACCGAAAACGCTGCGCATATTCTGGATGCTGCGCTGGAAGGCTCGATCCAGTTCGGCGGGACTGATGTTTTGGCTGCCGATTTCAGCAACCTGGCGTGAGGTGCCAAGGTTGAGCATCGACGCATTCAGGCCCCATCCGACGAAGCTGATTGCGATCACACCAAGAATGATCTTGGCGAAGATTGATTTCGAAAAAGAGCGAATGCCAGCAAGCATATGATAAGCCTAACAATTCGTGGTTTGGTGCCAATGGCAATGCAGGTGACATTGCATCGGCAGCGTTTCTTTTGTGTGCCGGAATATTATAAAATCCCGTCGCAATTGCCGCGCATCTTAATGGCGAGAGGTAAGGGCGGCAACATCCGATTGCATTGACCGTGCCCGAAGTTCGGTTGACAGTGTTTTCCGGGGCTTGGCCGGGGCAAAGTCGCGTGTTAAAACCCGCGTCGAGCCGTGTTTGTAACAATACGTGTCGGATCGGTTCCCACATGGCAAAGCCATACCGATCCACAACCCGTCGCAGCAAGAGGTAGATAACCATATGTCACAACGCCGTCCCCTGATCGCCGGAAACTGGAAAATGAACTGCCTGCGTACCGACGGGCTTGCACTTGCGCGGGGGCTGTCTGATCGCGCGAAAGCCAAGGGTGATCTGGCATGTGATATTCTGGTCTGTCCGCCGGCAACCCTGATTTCTGATGTTGCCGGTGTGACGAATGGCAGCGCGGTCAAGGTTGGTGGACAGGATTGCCATGTTGCCGTTTCGGGCGCGCATACCGGCGATATCGCCGCGCCTATGCTGGCCGATATCGGCGCAAGTTATGTTCTTGTCGGGCATTCGGAACGTCGTGCGGATCACGGCGAAAGTTCGACCGTGATCCGTCAGAAAACAATGGCGGCCCATGATGCCGGCCTGATTGCGGTTGTCTGTGTCGGCGAAACCGAGCAGGAGCGCGACCTTGGCGCGACGCTTGCGGTGGTCAATGGTCAGATTGCGGTTTCGGTTCCCGATGATGCGACGCCGGAAAATACCGTGATTGCCTATGAGCCTGTCTGGGCGATTGGCACTGGTCGCACGGCAAGCGTTGATGAAGTTGCCGAAGTCCATGCTGCAATTCGTGCAGAGCTGACGGCACGATTTGACGATGGCGACAAGTTCAGAATTCTGTATGGTGGGTCGGTAAAGCCGTCCAATGCGGCTGAATTGTTGGCTGTACCTGATGTTGATGGTGCACTGGTTGGCGGGGCGAGCCTCAAGGTTGACGATTTTTGGCAAATTATTGAAAGTTGCGCCTAGCCAACCGTCATAAAACACGTTAAATACGCATCAAATTTTTGCCCGATCCGGCCATAATCATGTTCGGATCGGAAGTTAGGACAAGAGTTTCGAGACCATGCAAACTGTCATTCTGGTAATTCACCTTCTTCTTGCGCTTGGCATGATTGCCGTCATTCTCGTACAGCGCAGCGAGGGCGGTGGGCTTGGTATCGGCGGAAGCGGCGGTGGCGGCGGCGGTAACTTCGGCGTCATGAGCTCGCGCAGCGCAGCAAACCTTCTTACACGTACCACCGCGATTCTTGCCGGGGCATTCATGATCACAAGCCTCGCCCTGGCATTGTTGTCCAACACTCATACCCGGCCGACATCCATACTGGACCAGGCACCGGCCCCGGCAGCTGAACAACAGCCAGCCGAGGACACCGGACCGGCGGCTCCGACCCGCTAAAAAATTAACCGACGACCAGAGGCGGCAAACTTGCCGCCTCAATTTTTGATTGTTGTATTCCCCGGTTCGTGATGCACTGAGCGGCATCGAACTGCGGCGTTTTGCTTTGAGATGAGGCAAAGACATGACCCGTTATATCTTTATCACCGGTGGCGTTGTTTCCTCGCTGGGCAAGGGCCTGGCGTCTGCTGCTTTGGGTGCCTCGCTTCAGGCACGTGGTTTCACTGTTCGCCTGCGCAAGCTTGATCCGTATATCAACGTCGATCCGGGCACCATGAGCCCGTATCAGCACGGCGAATGCTATGTGACCGAAGACGGGGCCGAGACCGACCTTGATCTTGGTCACTATGAACGTTTTACCGGCGTTTCATCGCGTCGTTCCGACAACGTGACCACCGGTCGTATCTATTCCAGCGTGATTGCGCGTGAACGTCGCGGGGATTATTTGGGCGGGACCGTTCAGGTGATCCCGCACATCACGGATGCTATCAAGGAATTCGTCCAGTCCGATGCTACCGAGGATTTTGTCCTTGTCGAGATCGGCGGTACGGTTGGCGATATCGAAAGCCTGCCGTTCCTTGAAGCAATCCGCCAGATGGGTAACGAGCTTGGCGATGGCCGCACGCTGTTCATGCATCTGACACTCGTGCCGTATATTTCATCGGCGGGCGAGCTCAAGACCAAACCGACCCAGCATTCCGTCAAGGAACTGCAAAGTGTCGGTATCCAGCCTGATATCCTGTTGTGCCGTTGTGACCGTGAAATCCCGGTCAATGAGCGCCGCAAGATTGCGCGTTTCTGTAACGTCCGCGAAGCGGCCGTTATTCCGGCCTATGACGTTGATAACATTTATCAGGTGCCGATCAGCTACCACCAGTATGGTCTTGATAACGAAGTGCTTCATCACTTTGGCCTGCAGGCACAGGACCCGGATCTGCGTCCGTGGGAAGAAATCTGCAACATCATCCGTAACCCGGAAGGTGAGGTCACCATCGGGATCGTTGGCAAATACATTCAGCTGCCCGATGCCTATAAGTCGCTTACCGAAGCACTGACCCATGGCGGTATCGCCAACAAGGTCCGTGTCAAACTGGAATGGATTGCGTCTGACGCGCTTGAAAAAGAAGGCGATGTTAGCGAAATCCTGTCCAAACTGGATGCGATCCTGGTGCCGGGCGGATTTGGCGAGCGTGGCACGGAAGGCAAGATTGCCGCTGCGCGCTATGCACGGGAAAACAAGGTACCGTATTTCGGCATCTGCTTTGGCATGCAGATGGCGGTTCTTGAGGCTGCACGCAATCTTGCGGGTCTCAAGGATGCATCGTCATCGGAATTCGGTCCGACGAAAACCCCGCTTGTCGGTCTGATGACCGAATGGGCTAAAGACGGCGGTTCTGTCGAGCGTCGTTCGGATGAGGATGATCTTGGCGGCACCATGCGCCTTGGCAATTACGAGTGCAAACTGGTTGACGGTTCGCGTGCACGCGACATCTATGGCAGTGAGACCGTTCTTGAGCGCCATCGCCATCGTTATGAAGTTAACGTAAACTTCATGGGGCAGCTTGAGGAAAAAGGTCTTAAATTCTCGGGCCTGTCGCCGGATGGACGTTTGCCGGAAATCGTCGAATACCCGAATCACCCGTGGTTCATCGGGGTTCAGTTCCACCC
Organism: Thalassospira lucentensis; assembly: GCF_032921865.1. NCBI lineage: Bacteria > Pseudomonadati > Pseudomonadota > Alphaproteobacteria > Rhodospirillales > Thalassospiraceae > Thalassospira > Thalassospira lucentensis. The sequence continues at coordinate 3,904,677 of NZ_CP136684.1, read as the reverse complement.
GGAACTGCGTTCGCGTCCGCTTGATCCGCATCCGCTGTTTGTGTCCTATATCAAGGCCGCCAAAGAGCGCAGCCGTCTGGTTTGATCAAACAGCCTGAATGAAAGACTGCAAAATGACGGAAATCAAAACTGTCAAAGTCGGCAAGATCGAATTCGCCAATGACAAGCCTTTTGCCTTGCTGGCAGGGCCATGCGCGATCGAAAGCCGTCAGCATGCACTGGAAATGTCCGCAGCCCTGAAGGAATTGTCCGAAGGGATGGGGATCGGGCTTGTTTACAAAAGCTCGTTTGACAAGGCGAACCGCACCAGCAGCACATCCAGGCGTGGGGTTGGTCTGGTCGAAGGGCTCGACATTCTGGCCGAGGTCAAGGAAAAGACCGGCCTTCCGATTGTTACCGACGTTCACCTGCCTGATCAGTGTGCCGCGGTTGCGGAAGTTGCCGACATCCTTCAGATTCCGGCATTCCTGTGCCGTCAGGCCGATCTTTTGCAGGCAGCGGGTAAAACCGGACGTGCCGTCAATGTCAAAAAGGGCCAGTTCCTGGCACCCTGGGACATGGCCAATGTTGCCAACAACATTGCATCGACCGGCAATGAAAACATCATGCTTTGTGATCGTGGAACCAGCTTTGGCTATAACACGCTGGTAACCGATTTCCGTGGACTTCCCACCATGGCCCGTCAGGGCTATCCGGTCGTATTTGATGCGACCCATTCTGTTCAGCAACCGGGTGGGCAGGGGACAACATCGGGCGGTCAGCGCGAATTTGCGCCGGTATTGGCGCGTGCGGCTGTATCTGTCGGTGTTGCAGCCCTGTTTATCGAAACCCACGATAACCCGGATGCGGCCATCAGCGATGGCCCGAACCAGATTCCGTTAAACAAGCTTCCCGAAGTTCTGTCGGTTTTGATGGAACTGGACAAAGTGGCAAAAGCCAATCCGGTTCGTCTGGACATGTTTAACGATTGATATGCAAATGCCGCCATCAGAGATGATGGCGGCATTTCTTTTATGCTGTAACCAAAGTACCCCGCAGGGGTGCAGATAATCTCAGTGAGGAGAATGTTTCCGTCATGACCGCTATTATCGATATCCGCGGCCGCGAAATCCTCGATAGCCGTGGCAACCCGACTGTCGAAGTTGATGTAACCCTGGAAAGTGGCGCCTTTGGTCGTGCAGCCGTTCCGTCGGGTGCATCTACCGGTGCGCATGAAGCCGTCGAGCTGCGTGACAAGGAAGACCGTTATCTTGGCAAGGGCGTGACCAAAGCGGTTGCCGCCGTCAATGGCGAGATTTTCGAAGCCCTGGCCGGTATGGATGCCGAAGACCAGGTCGAAGTCGACAGTGTCATGATTGATCTTGATGGTACGCCGAACAAGGGCCGCCTTGGCGCGAACGCTATTCTTGGTGTGTCGCTGGCGGTTGCAAAGGCGGCTGCAGAAGAAGCGGGCCTTCCGCTTTATCGTTATGTTGGCGGTGCTTTTGCCCGCACCCTGCCGGTGCCGATGATGAACATCATCAATGGCGGCGAGCATGCCGACAACGCAATTGATGTTCAGGAATTCATGGTGATGCCGGTTTCGGCAGAAACTGGTTCGGATGCGATCCGCATGGGGGCGGAAATCTTCCATAACCTGAAAAAGGCGCTTTCGGCCGATGGTCTGAGTACGTCTGTTGGTGATGAAGGTGGTTTTGCCCCGAATATCGGGTCGAGCGAAGAAGCCATCAGCTACATCATGAAATCGATCGAAGCTGCCGGTTATCGCCCGGAAGAAGACGTTGTTCTTGCCCTTGATGCGGCATCGACCGAATTCTACAAAGGCGGCAAATACGTTCTGGCTGGCGAAAACAAGACCCTTGATGCCGACGGCATGGTTAAATACTGGGCCGATCTGGTCAGCAAGTATCCGATCTTCTCGATCGAAGACGGCATGTCTGAAGATGACTGGGATGGCTGGGCAGCCTTGACGTCGGAAATCGGCAACAAGGTCCAGCTGGTTGGCGACGATCTGTTCGTGACCAATCCGAAACGTCTTGCCGATGGCATCAAGAAGGGCGTTGGCAACTCCATCCTTGTGAAGGTCAACCAGATCGGTTCGCTGACCGAAACGCTTGAAGCCGTCGAAATGGCGCACCGTGCCGGTTATACTGCCGTCATGTCGCACCGTTCGGGCGAAACCGAAGATTCGACCATTGCCGATCTGGCGGTTGCAACCAATTGCGGCCAGATCAAAACCGGTTCGCTGTCGCGTTCTGATCGTCTGGCGAAATACAACCAGTTGATCCGCATCGAAGAGATGCTGGGAACCGGCGCCTATTATCCGGGCCGTTCGATCCTGAAATAAGGGTTGAAAACCGGGTTGATACTGAAAGCCGTCCTGCCATTGCAGGGCGGCTTTTTGTTGTTCAGGATCAGCTAATTGAACGTAGTGGCAGCATAATAGCGCCGCTGTTTTAAGCTTATTTTTACTCTGTTGTGATTAGCTTTAAGCGTAATTTTGCGGGGATTTTTATTGCGGCGATATTTATGCCTTTGTGATCAAAGGAAAATAACGCACGCAGTTTTTCCATTCCGGGTTCGGAATGGTAGGTTTCCTGTTGATTCTTTTCTCGCACGCACGGGGCAGGGGTAAATGTCGTCAACATCGCCGGTTATTCGCCGACTTGGTCAGGCAATTGCACCGGTTATTGCATTTACCATCATGGTCTATTTCATCTTCCATAGTGTGGAAGGGAACCGTGGATTGCTGGCTTACTGGTCGATGCAGGACCGCGTTGCCGAGATTGCCAAAGTACGCGATGAAATCACGGAAAAACGAAAGCATCTGGAACAGCGCGTTATCGCGATGCGCCCCAAGCATCTTGATCCGGATCTTCTGGATGAACGGGCACGTGCGATGCTGAATGCGGCCCATCCGGATGACCTGATTATCTTCCATCACAATGGTTATCCTGTGGACGATACCATCGCTGCCAGCCAGTAAGCGGCAACAGGGCAGGCGGTTTAGAATCCGGTTTCATTTTTGCAGACAAAGCAGTCGGCGCTAAATGTCATGGCGTCGGCTTTTGGCTTTGTCATTGCCCGTATTCGCGTCGAAATTGTTTCTGGCAAAATTTTCTGTTCCCGTTATGACGTTGTTTCAACTGCCTTTTGGTTCAGTATTGCCTTTTGGTAGCTTGAGATAAAACAGATGCAACCCCCTGTGTCTTCTGGCGGTTGCGAAATAAACGTGTCGGATCTGTGATATTCTTTTCAGGAAAGCATAGCATTTGTGACCTGCTGGAATGAACGGGGATGAAGCCGGTTCCTCAAGTCACTGGAAATGCTGAAATTATGTATATCTGCCAAAAATCATCAATTAACCAATATCAGGTTTATTTGTGATTGTGCGTTGCAAAACAACAGTTTAATGGTGGTTAGATTGCTTGCCTCTGCACGTGGTTTTAGGTAGTCATTTCGGTGGTCCAGTACCGAATTAAGCACTCATACATGATGCTTAAGCGATAGCCATCCACCGGGAGGAAACATGGCGACCACACCAAAACGCAAACGCGGCACGACGCGCGCCGACAATCAGGCGAGCAGTGACGATCTCCTCAAATATTACCGTGAAATGCTGCTGATCCGTCGCTTTGAAGAAAAAGCCGGTCAGCTTTATGGCATGGGTCTTATCGGTGGCTTCTGCCATCTTTATATCGGGCAGGAAGCTGTCGTTGTCGGCATGCAGGCTGCTGTAACGGGTGATGATGGTGTTATCACCAGTTACCGTGACCACGGCCACATGCTGGCATGTGGCATGGACCCGGCGGGTGTTATGGCAGAGCTGACCGGCCGTGAAGGCGGTTATTCCCGCGGCAAGGGCGGCTCGATGCACATGTTCTCCAAGGAAAAGAATTTCTATGGCGGCCACGGCATCGTTGGTGGTCAGGTGCCGCTTGGTACCGGTATTGCCTTTAACTACAAATATCGCGGCCAGGATCGCGTTTGCCTGACCTATCTTGGTGACGGTGCCGTCAACCAGGGGCAGGTCTATGAGTCATTCAACATGGCGGCACTCTGGAAGCTTCCGGTGGTCTATTGCATCGAGAACAACCAGTACGCCATGGGCACCTCGGCACAGCGTCACTCGGCCAGCCCCGATCTGTACCAGCGCGGTGCGGCTTATGGCATTCCGGGTGAACAGGTTGACGGTATGGATGTTCTTGCGGTCAAGGAAGCCGGGGAACGCGCCGTGGCGCATTGCCGCGAAGGCAAGGGTCCGTACATCCTTGAGCTCAAGACATATCGCTATCGCGGTCATTCCATGTCTGACCCGGCGAAATATCGTACCAAGGACGAGCTCGACAAAATGCGCAAAGAGCACGATCCGATCGATATGGTCAAAAAGCTGCTGATCGATGGCAATATCATCGACGAGGCAGGTCTTAAGGACATCGATAAAGACGTGAAAGCGGAAGTCGCCAAAGCGGCGGAGTTCGCGCAAAACAGCCCGGAACCGGATGTTTCCGAACTGTTCACAGATATTCTGATCGACGCGTGATCGCGAAATCCGCGAACCGCTTTTGACCGATATTTCCCGGGAGAGAGGGAACAATGCCGATTGAAGTTTTGATGCCGGCCCTGTCGCCGACCATGACAGAAGGCACTCTTGCCAAATGGACCGTCAAGGAAGGCGATACTGTCGCGTCCGGTGACGTGATTGCAGAAATTGAAACCGACAAGGCTACGATGGAAGTCGAGGCCGTTGACGAGGGAACCATTGGCAAGATCGTGATCGCCGAAGGAACCGAGAACGTCGCGGTGAATGCTGTCATCGCCTATATCCTCGAAGAAGACGAGGATGCTTCTGCCCTTGATAATGTTTCGGCATCTTCTGCGCCGAAAGCCGAAGCCGCACCGGCCGAAGCCAAGGAAGAAGAAAAGGCACCGGCCAGCAGCGCAAATGCGGCACCGGTTGCTGCAAGCGGCGCAATTGAGCGGGCCGAACAGGACCCGCGCGCCATGAGCGTTATGAACGCCACGCAGGACGAGAAAACTTATACCTCGTTCAAGACGCAGACCGTTCGTGAAGCCCTGCGTGATGCGATGGCCGAAGAAATGCGCACGGATGAAAACGTCTATGTCATGGGCGAAGAAGTCGCGCAGTATCAGGGGGCTTATAAAGTCACCCAGGGACTGCTTGACGAATTCGGTGACAGACGCGTCGTCGATACCCCGATCACCGAATACGGTTTCACGGGGATGGCAACGGGTGCGGCCTTCATGGGGCTGAAGCCGGTTGTCGAATTCATGACTTTCAACTTCGCCATGCAGGCGATTGACCACATCATCAACTCGGCGGCCAAGACGCTTTACATGTCTGGCGGCCAGCTTGGTTGCCCGATCGTCTTCCGTGGTCCGAATGGTGCGGCAGCACGCGTTGGTGCACAGCACTCGCAGTGCTATGCATCCTGGTATGCACATTGCCCGGGTCTTAAGGTGATCGCTCCGTGGTCGGCTGCCGATGCGAAAGGCCTGCTTAAGGCCGCCATCCGCGACCCGAACCCGGTTGTCTTCCTTGAAAACGAAATTCTTTACGGGCAGAGCTTCGAAGTGCCTGATGATGATGATTTCGTTCTGCCGATTGGCCAGGCAAAGATCGAACGCGAAGGTACCGATGTGACCATCGTTGCCTTCTCGATCATGGTCGGCAAGGCACTGAAAGCGGCCGAGCAACTGGCAGAACAGGGCATTTCGGCCGAGGTGATCAACCTGCGAACCATTCGTCCGCTGGATGTGAACACCATCGTTCGTTCGGTCATGAAAACCAATCGTATCGTCACCTGTGAAGAAGGCTGGCACTTTGCCGGTATCGGTGCCGAGATCGCATCGGTCATCATGGAACATGCGTTCGATTATCTGGATGCGCCGGTTGCGCGCGTTACCGGTGAAGATGTTCCGATGCCATATGCTGCCAACCTCGAAGTGCTTGCACTTCCGCAGGAGCAACACATCGTCGATGCGGCCAAGGCCGTTTGCTATCGCTAAGTAAAACGGACAGGGGCAGGGCGCGGCAAACCCGCGCCGCCCCGTTACCGGGAGATTGCGTTCATGCCTGTTAAAATATTGATGCCGGCGCTGTCGCCGACCATGACCGAAGGCACCTTGGCGAAATGGCTTGTCAAGGAAGGCGACACCGTTGAATCGGGTGACGTCATTGCCGAAATCGAAACCGATAAAGCCACGATGGAAGTTGAAGCCGTCGATGAAGGCAAAATCGGCAAAATCCTTGTTTCCGAAGGCAGCGAAGGCGTTGCCGTGAACGAGGTTATCGCCCTTCTTCTTGAAGAAGGCGAAGATGCAAGTGCGCTTGACGGTGCGGATACGTCTGCGGCCTCTACTGGCGGTGCTGCACCGGCCGCGGAAGCGCCGAAACAGGAAGAAGAGTCGAAATCTGATGCCGCCCCGGCCAAAGGTCAGGCACCTGCCGCACCGGTTTCCGGTGGTGATCGTGTCAAGGCAAGCCCACTTGCACGGCGTATTGCGGCGAACGAAGGCGTTGATCTTGGCAAGGTAGAAGGCTCTGGGCCGCGTGGTCGTGTTGTCAAACGCGATGTCGAGGCTGCGATGTCGTCCAAACCGGCAGATAAAGCTGCTGCTTCGGCGCCCGCTGCCGACAAACCGGCGGCAACCCCGCAGGCACCGGCGGCGTCTGGCTGGAACCCGGATCTGACCGGCCTTCCGGAATACGAAGAAATCCCGAACAGCTCGATGCGCAAGGTTATTGCCCGTCGCCTGACGCAGTCCAAACAGCAGGTTCCGCATTTCTACCTGACGGTCGATTGCGAACTCGACAATCTGCTTGCGACCCGCAAGCAGCTTAACGAGAAAGCCGGCGAGGGCGTTAAGGTATCGGTCAATGATTTCGTCATTCGTGCCGCATCCATTGCGCTGAAACGCGTACCGGCAGCCAATGCGGTCTGGACCGACGCAGCCATCCTGCAGTGCAAGCAGCAGGACATTTCGGTTGCTGTTGCCATTGATGGCGGCCTGATCACCCCGGTTATCCGCAATGCGGGTGGCAAGGGGCTTGCCGAAATCTCGACCGAGATGAAGGCGCTGGCTGGCAAGGCACGCGAAGGCAAGCTGAAACCGGAAGAATTCCAGGGCGGGACATTCTCTGTCTCCAACCTTGGCATGTTCGGTATCAAGGAATTCTCCGCCATCATCAACCCGCCGCAGGGCTGCATTCTGGCCGTTGGTGCCGGTGAACAGCGCGCGGTCGTCAAGGACGGCGCACTGGCAATCGCCACCGTCATGAGCTGCACGCTTTCGGTCGACCATCGTGTGGTCGATGGAGCGGTCGGTGCTGAATTCATGGCTGAATTCAAAAAGCTGATCGAAGATCCGCTGAGCATGTTGCTCTGAGGTTCGGAAATTGCGCGGGGACTTTAAACAGTCCCCGCAAGCATTTGAATTTCAAGACCTGTAACCGGTAACGGGCAGGCGAAGGAGATCTTACGATGGCGGATAACAATTTCGACGTAATCGTTATTGGCGCGGGTCCCGGTGGCTATGTCACGGCCATTCGTGCCGCACAGCTCGGCCTGAAAACCGCAGTTGTCGAACGCGAACATCTCGGCGGTATCTGTCTGAACTGGGGTTGCATCCCGACCAAGGCCCTGCTGCGTTCGGCAGAAGTCTATCGCAACATGCAGCATGCCAAGTCATTCGGTCTGTCATGCGAAAAGCCGTCTTTTGATATTGATGCGGTCATTCAGCGTTCGCGTGGTGTTTCAAAGCAGCTTTCGGGCGGTGTCGGCCATCTTCTGAAGAAGAACAAGGTCACCGTGATCAATGGCGAAGCCAAATTCGACGGTCCGAAAAAGATCAATGTCGAAGGCAAGGATGCCGGTACCTATACCGCAAAGAATTATATCATTGCGACCGGTGCGCGGGCGCGGTCCCTGCCGGGCCTTGAGGCCGATGGCAAGGTGGTATGGGACTATAAAAAGGCGATGACGCCTGACAAGATGCCCAAAAGCCTTGTGGTTGTTGGTTCAGGCGCGATCGGTATCGAATTTGCCAGCTTCTATCACACCATGGGTGCGGATGTGACGGTGGTCGAGATCATGTCGCAGATCATGCCTGTAGAAGATAAGGAAGTTGCCGCCCTTGCGCAGAAGATGATGACCAAGGACGGGATGAAAATCCTGACCGAAGCCAAGGTCGCAAACCTTAAACGCAATGCGGACAATGTTGTCGTTACGATTGAAACCAAAGACGGCAAGAAACAGGAATTGACCGTTGATCGGGTGATTTCCGCGGTTGGTGTGATCGGTAATACCGAAAATCTTGGCCTTGAAACCACCAAGGTGAAGGTTGATCGCAATGTGATCGGTACGGATGAATATTCCGCAACCGCAGAGCCGGGCATCTATGCCATTGGTGACGTTGCTGGCCCGCCGATGCTGGCACACAAGGCAGAACATGAAGGTGTGATCTGCGTTGAAAAGATTGCCGGTGTCAAAGGCGTTCATCCGCTTGATCCGCGCAAGATCCCGGGTTGCACCTATTGCCATCCGCAGGTGGCAAGTGTCGGCCTGACCGAAGCCAAGGCCAAGGAAGCCGGTTACGACGTCAAGGTCGGTAAATTCCCGTTCATCGGAAATGGCAAGGCGGTTGCACTGGGCGAGGCCGAAGGTCTGGTCAAAACCGTTTTTGATGCCAAGACCGGTGAATTGCTTGGCGCGCACATGGTTGGTGCGGAAGTGACCGAGCTTATTCAGGGCTTTGTCGTGGCCATGGGTCTTGAAACGACGGAAGAAGATCTGATGCATACGGTGTTCCCGCATCCGACCCTGTCGGAAATGATGCATGAGTTGGTCCTTGACGCCTATGGGCGTGCGATCCACTTCTAGAATATTGCGTCGTACCGGGTGAACATGCCCGGTATGACCGTTTTGGACGATTGTCGGTTTGACAAATGCGTGACGTGGCGGCACATTGCCGCCCGTCCAATCCTTCGGAGGTAACTCTATGTCGACGGCGCGCAACGAAGCCCAAGCACTTCGTCACCCGGAAAAGCAGAAACGCCCGGATCGTCCATCCGGACGCAAGCCGGAATGGATTCGCGTCAAGGCGCCAACCTCGAAGGGGTATCAGGAAACGCGCGAACTTGCGCGTGGCCTTAATCTGCATACCGTCTGCGAAGAAGCAGCCTGCCCGAATATCGGCGAATGCTGGCAGAAGAAACATGCATCCTTCATGATCATGGGGGATACCTGCACGCGTGCCTGTTCGTTCTGCAACGTCAAGACCGGGATGCCCGGTGCTCTTGACCCGTTCGAGCCGGAAAACCTTGCGATGGCGGTTGCCGACATGGCGCTTAAGCATGTCGTGATCACCTCGGTTGACCGTGACGATCTTGCCGATGGCGGGGCAGCGCATTTTGCCCGCGTGATCGAAGCGATCCGTCATAAATCGCCGGAAACGACCATTGAAATTCTGACGCCGGACTTCCGCGATAAACCCGGTGCGGTTGAAATTGTGGCCCGTGCACGGCCGGACGTTTTCAACCATAACCTTGAAACCGTTCCCAGGCTTTATACCTCGATCCGTCCGGGCGCGCGTTATTACCAGTCGCTGCGCATTCTCGATCGCGTCAAACAGATTGATCCGACGATCTTTACGAAATCCGGCCTGATGGTTGGTTTTGGTGAGGAACGCCATGAACTGGCACAGGTCATGGATGATCTGCGCGTTGCCGATGTCGATTTTCTAACGATTGGCCAGTATTTGCAGCCAACCCTTAAGCACGAGCCGGTCAACCGCTTTGTGACCCCGGACGAGTTCAAGGATTATGCATCTATGGCACGCGGCAAGGGCTTCCTGATGGTTTCGGCAACCCCGTTGACACGTTCCAGCTATCACGCGGACCGCGACTTTGAAGAGCTGCGTAAGGCACGCGAAAGAAAGCTTGCTGCGGCGGATGAAGCCAAAGCCAGAATGCAGGCAAACGCTGCGGCACAATAAGTCCGCCACATTTCAGACGATACACGCGACGACAAAGGAGATCAGGGTGCCGACGCATGCGGAGCGCAGGAAACTGCCCTATACGCCGGAACAGCTGTTTGACCTCGTCGCGGATATCGATTCCTATTCGGAATTCCTGCCATGGTGTGTGGCATCGCGTGTGCGCAAGCGTAACGGGGATGTCTTGCATGCCGATCTGGTGATCGGTTTCAAAATGTTTCGCGAGAAATACACATCAAAAGTCACCCTGCAGCGCCCGGATCGGGTCGACGTCGAGTATCTCCAGGGACCGTTCAAGTACCTTAACAATCACTGGGTGTTTGAACCGGCAGAGGATGGTGGCACGTGGCTCGACTTCTTTGTCGATTTCGAATTCCGTTCTGCCCTGTTGCAGAAGATGATCGGGGTTGTGTTCAACGAGGCCGTCAAACTGATGGTCGGTGCATTTGAAACCCGCGCCCATCAGGTTTATGGCGAGCCGAACAGCTCGACACCGTCCGGTTCGTAATTTCATGGCGCTCGTGTCGGGAATTGACTTTCCGGTACGGACCTATTTCGATTTGCCGGCCATTTCGGAAAGCATGTCATAGGCTTCGAGGATCGTTGCCTTGCGCACCGCATGCCGGTCACCATCATAAACCCGGCGACGATGCAGGGCAGGGCGATCGTTCCCCGCACAGGCAAGATGGACAAGTCCGACCGGTTTTTCTTCCGATCCACCGCCCGGCCCGGCAATACCGGTAACAGCAATCGCCATGGTCGCCAATGGTGCGCGGGCCAGAGCACCTTTGGCCATTGCGATGGCGACCGGTTCCGATACCGCGCCATGCTTGTCCAGAAGTTCCTGCGCAACGCCAATCAGACCGTGCTTGGCTTCGTTCGAATAGGTCACAAAGCCGCAATCAACCACCGACGAACTTCCATCAACCGCGGTTAAACCACCGGCAATCAAACCACCGGTGCAGGATTCTGCGGTTGCGATCATTTCGCCTTTTGCCTTGCAAAGGGTAATCAGCTTTGCCGCCTCAGAAAGTATGTCCGGTTCGATTTGCATGAGGGTCAAACTCCCGCGAAGTAGCGAATGCCGATCAGTATGATCATGCCAAAAACACCGGCAAGGATGTCATCAAGCATGATGCCAAAACCGCCACTGATCCGGCGGTCAATCCAGCGGATCGGCCAGGGTTTCAGAATGTCGAAAATCCTGAACATGACAAAAGCCGTGGCAAGCCAGGCAAGATCGGCAAACCCGTTACCCAGGGGTACAACAAGAATGCAAAGCCATTGCCCCGCAACCTCGTCGATAACAATTTCACCCGGATCGTGAACACCGATCATTTCGCTGTATTTATGCGCAATCGGAATCCCGGCGACAAAGACAATGACAATCCCGGCCAAAAGGGCCGGATATCCCAAAAAGACGGCAATGGCCCAGCCAACGGGAACAGCGGCGAGTGATCCCATCGTGCCGGGGGCCTTGGTGGTTCGTCCGCTGTAAAACCATGTCGCGGCACAGGTCAGCATGAATTGGGATAAACGCATGTTTTGAACGCTGGTGATTGTATCGGAAGACCATTGAGTAACATATTGATGTGCAAAGCAGATGAATTTTTTGCCTTTAAGGATGTGTTAACGTGCTTGCCTGTCTTCGCGCTAACAGGTAGCGTAAAGAAAATAGATATTCAGCCGGGGTCTGAAAAAAAACTGGTTGTGCGTCGATTTCATATCGAACGGGCAATTTTGGGCAAATAGGGGTTAGACACTGAATATGTCGGCGTTGGAACGCGCGCGTCGCCTGTTGGAAAAATGGTTTCCGGATCGGCAGATACTTATCCGATCCAATGATTCCGTTTCCCAGCTACGTCTCGGTAAATACGCTCAGCTAATGCTGGCATCAATCGGGGTGGTTGCGATCACATGGTCGGTCGGGGTATCGGGTTATTCCTGGTATCTAGACCAGCGGCTTGCCGCGCGCGAAGAACAGCTGTTTCGTAGTGAGCTTTCCTACAACCAACTGATCGCCCGGGTGACGGAGAGTCAGCGCCGCTTTGGCGAGATCACGTCACAGATGGAAGATACCCATCGCAATCTTCTGTCGATGGCTGAAAAGAATTTGATGCTACAGGCGCGGGTTCAGGATTACACCTCGAAGCTGGCTGTCAGTGAAAAGGAAAAAGTCCGGATTTCCGCGTTGCGGACATCAATGGACAACCAGATGAACGCGCTGCAGACCCAGATTGACGGTATTACCAACCGCAATCTTGCCCTGCGCGATGAACTGGAAACGGTTGAAACGGTTATGTCACGTGTGATGCGTGAACGTGACCAGGCCATGCAGCGGTCGAAAAAACTGCAATCGGAACTTGGTGAAGCACGTCAGCGTATTGCCGATCTGCACACCATCCAGAAGCAGGCGATGCAGCGCGTGGCGGAAACCGCAGACAGCACCATTCTGGAACTGGAATCGGTTCTTGAGATGACCGGTCTTACGGTTGACGAGATCATAACACCGCCGATGAAGCCGCAGGCGCCGGGAAGTGCCGAGGTTGCCGGTGGTGTTGGCGGACCGTTCGTGGCGTTCGAGCCCGAGCATCCCGAGGACGAACAGTTTGTGAATGCCGCACTTGCCGTCGGGGATCGTATGGATCAGCTGGTAAGTCTGCATGACCGAATTAAAAGAACCCCGTTGGGGGAACCTGCGGATTCCTATTACCTTTCCAGTCCTTTTGGGAAGCGCAAGGACCCGATCAACGGCAAATGGGCTTTTCATTCCGGTGTTGATCTTGCCGGGCCCATGAAGACACCAATCCACGCGACGGCCCCCGGAAAGGTGGTGTTCGCCGGATGGAGCGGAAAATACGGGAAGATGGTTGAAATTGACCATGGTGACGGCCTTCGAACCCGTTTCGGACATCTATACAAGGTCCTCGTCAAGAAGGGCGACGAAGTGAATTTAAAGGGCAAAATCGCATTGATGGGAAGTACTGGCCGCAGTACCGGAAGCCACGTGCACTATGAAGTTCTGGTTCACGACAAGCCGGTAGACCCCATCAAGTTCATTGAGGCGGGACATTATGTTTTCAAAAACGAGCAAGACACAGCAGGGAACGAATAGTTCCCATAATTCGGCTTCCGAGAAAAAAGGCGGCCTGTCGATTATCAATTCCGACCTTCGGGTTACTGGCGACCTGATTTCTGAATCTGACGTTCAGGTCGACGGGTTTGTGAATGGCGACATTCGCACGCGCAATCTAACTATAGGCCAGCATGGCGAAGTGCGCGGCGAGATCGTTGCCGAAAAAGTCCGTATCTGCGGTTCCGTCACCGGCCAGGTTCGCGCCCGTGATGTTTCACTGGCAGAAACAGCCCGTATGCTGGGTGATATTCTTCATGAAAGTCTGTCGATTGAGCCGGGCGCCCATATCGAAGGCCATTGCCGTCGTATCGAAGGTGCCGTTGAAGAGGGCGGTCTTACCGTCATTCAGGCAGGCCAGATCGTTGCGGCGAACGTGAAAAAAGAACACAAACAATAAACATCGCTGCTGGTGATCTTTCACCGATGCCAGCAAAAAGAAAAAACCGGAAAAGCAGTATATCGCTTTTCCGGGTTTTCTTTATCCGACCTGATTATGTCCGGGTGCTTATGCTTTTTCCGGTTGTGCGACCAGGGGCAACAATTCGTCCAACCCTTTTAGAACCACGTCTGCGCTATGCGACAGGCGTTCCATCGGTTGCTGTGTGCGGTTGATCCATGCCGTGCGGAAGCCGAAATGCCCGGCACCGGCAATATCCCAGCCGTTCGATGACTGGAACGATATTTCAGCCGGGGAAAGTTCCAGCTGATCGACGGCAAGCTGATAAACATCGGGGTGCGGTTTGTAGGTTTTAAGGTCGTCGACACAGATGATCTGATCAAACAGTGCCAGAATACCGGACGATTTGGCCGCCGATATCAGCATATGTTTGGCACCATTTGACAGGATCGCAAGTTTATGTCCCTGCGATTTAAGCGTCTTCAGTGTTTCGACGACTTCGGGGAATGTATCAAGCGACAGATAGGTTTCCATCAGCTTTGCCCGAAGGGCAGGGTCTTTTTTGCCGATTGCTGCCATGGCGTAATCAAGGGCGTCGCCCGTGACGCTCCAGAAATCGGTGAAGTCACCCATCAGACTGCGCAACCACGTATATTCAAGCTGCTTTTGGCGCCAGATGCTTGATAGCCGGTCTGCTTCATCGCCAATCGTTCCCTTGAACCGGTTCACTGCCGATCCAACATCGAAAAGGGTACCATAGGCATCGAAAACGAATGCGCGGCAGGACGTAAGTGCATTTTCTGACATTTTCTCTGGCCTCATCTGTCGGACAGGGTTCGATCAAATATGGTGTTATCTTTACCAAACCGCAAACGTCAAGTTAACGCCGTTCTATGCGGTCGGTTCCACAAGATCATTGGGAATCTGATGGTGCTTCTTCCTGTTGACCCATGGCGATTTCATCACGTGCGAAGCGGCGGCGATAGACATAGGTGCCTTCCATAACCCGCTGAACGTAATTGCGTGTTTCGCTATAGGGAATCATTTCAATCCAGTCGACGGGATCAACATCTGCATCCCGCGGATCACCATATTCGGCAATCCACTGACGAACGCGGCTTGGACCAGCGTTATAGCTGGCGATGGTCAGGATTTCCTCGCCATCCCAACGGTCCAGCAGGCGCGTCAGATATTCCCGCCCGAGCGAGATGTTAAATCCCGGGTCACTTGTCAGGCGTGATGTTTCGTAATCCAGTTTAAGATCCTTGGCCATGCGTTCTGCGGTTGCTGGCATCAACTGCATCAGACCACGTGCCCCGGCAGACGATACGGCTTCGGGATTAAACAGGCTTTCCTGACGCATGATTGCATGAACCAGTGCCGGGTCGGGATTATGACCAAGGGGCACCTGTTCATGAACGGGGTAGGCTGCGTCAAGATAGCCGCTGCCGGTACGGATGCTGCGCTTGGCGGCAATAATCGCAAGGTCGGCACGCCCGTATTCGCGCGCAAGATCGGTTGCCATTGCAAGATATTCGGGTTCGTCATGCGCATAGACAAGTGCCATGACAAACGGGCGAATGATATTGCCAAGGCCCATCTCGCCGAGCTTGCGGGTTACCTGTGTCAGTTCCTGTGATTCGAAATCGGCACGTTGCTGTTCTGTCGGGATCGGTTGTTCGACAGAGTAGCTTGGTTTGACGCCCAATGCGTCAATTGCCAGCTGACCATAGAAAGTATGGGCATGGTCGGCGGCAAGTTTGTACCATTCACGCGCCTTGTCCTTGTCACCAATCGCATCATTGGCGCGACCCGCCCAATAGGCGCCGCGCGCCTGGCTGATCGGGTATTGCACCACGTCATACAGGTTCTGGAAATGGGTCAGGGCAATGCGCGCATCGCCCAGGAATTCCAGCGCGATCCAGCCGGCAAACCATTCGGCTTCGGCAATATCACCGGCATCGCTTTGGCCATGGTTGGCAACCAGACGATAGGCATCGGTAATGTGGCCTTTCTGAAGGGCACGACGGGCCAGAATGGCCTTTTCGATCCACCAGTATTGCGGGCGGATCGATATATAGGCGAGGTCATTGGCCTGCGAGAGCAGCAAATCACGTGCTTCCTGATCGCGGTCCTTGATCCGGCGCCAGCGAACGCGTTCATAGATAAGGCCCGGATCGTTCTGGTATTTCTTTGGGACACGGTTGATTGCGCCGTCAACACCGGGGTCGAGCGACCGCAGGGCTGCACGTGCCTTGGCCAGCAAAAGATAATCTTTGCTGACATATTTTTCAGTGCGGCTCGCCGGGCCAAGGCGACCTTCCCATAGAAGGCGGTCAAGACGCTGCTGATGGGTTTCCTGATCGATATATTTGCCGTAACGATCCAGAAAACGTTTCTCCTGACCGGTTCCGAAATTCTCGTGTACCCAACTGTTGCGGATCAAAGTGGTCGCAGCGTCGGTTTCGCCTGACGCGAGGAGGGCCTTTATCTGCCGGGTGGCACCGTCTGCGGTAACCGGCGCAGACCGCTTGAACCATGCCAGCACCACATCGTTGGGTACGGCATCTGTCATGGCTTCTTCGGCGCGCTGTCGCAGCAGGGACTGACTGGGCCATTTCGGATTGGCATCAATGAAATTTGTGATTTCTTCGAAGCTGCGACCGGAATTCGGGCTGATCAGCCACATCCATTCACTGGCTTTTTGCAGCAGCGGGTCATCAAAGTTCGGAAGAAGTTTTTCGAATGTTTTTGTGCGGCCGTCTTCCAGCGCATCAAGAAACACATTAAGCCGCGCACGGCTGACAGATGAGAATGCCGGTGACGGCGGCAGTTCTGTCAGAATGTTTTCATCCTGACCTGCTGCATATGCCTTATCGCCAATCGGCGCCAGAAAAGTGATTACACCGAGTGCCAATGCGCAGATCGAAACACCACGGAAAGACGCATGCGCCATTTAAATTTCCCCTTTTGCCTTGCGGCAGGTAATGCGCTCCAGACACCCTTATTATGGCAGTGAAACAGCCAATTGCCAATCGGTCGTGAGAGGAAAGAGTAACCTTGATCAAACCAGGCGCGCTTTAATGTATACAGACGCTTGCGGGATGCCTTAACAGCCGCTATTTTCGCGTCGCTTTCAATCCACGATAAGATTTGGAGATATCGATGTTTAAGGGTTCGATTACCGCTTTGATTACACCGTTCACACAGGATGGTGCAATCGATGAGAAAGCGTTCCAGTCGTTTGTGGATTGGCAGCTTAAACAGGGCACGACCGGTGTTGTGCCGGTCGGAACCACAGGTGAATCGCCGACTTTGAGCCATGCGGAACACCACCGCGTTGTTGAACTGGCACTTGAAGTTGCCAAGGGCCGTGGCCCGGTTATTGCCGGAACCGGTTCAAATTCGACCGCAGAGGCGATTTCGTTGACCCGTCATGCCCAGAATGCCGGGGCGGATGCGGCACTTGTGGTAACGCCTTATTATAACAAGCCCGGTCAGCGCGGTCTTTATGCGCATTACAAGGCGATCCATGACGCGACCGACATTCCGATCGTGATCTACAACATTCCGGGCCGCTCGGTCGTGGACATGTCTGTTGATACGATGGCGCAGCTTTCGAAGCTGCCGCGCATCGTCGGGGTAAAAGACGCGACCAGCGATCTGGAACGTCCGGCATTGACGCGTTTGGCAGCAGGGGCGGATTTCTGCCAGCTATCGGGCGAAGATGGCACCATCGTTCCGTTCCTGGCACAGGGTGGTCATGGCTGCATTTCGGTCACGTCCAACATCGCACCGAAGCTTTGCGCGGAATTGCATACCGCATGGGCAGCCGGGAACATCGCCAAGGTTCAGGAGTTGAATTATCGGCTTCTGCCGGTTCACAAGGCGATGTTCTGCGAAACCAGCCCGGGGCCGGTCAAATACGCAGCCGAGCTTCTTGGCCTTTGCGGCAGCCACATGCGTTTGCCGATGGTCGAGATTACCGAAGAATCCAAGCAGCGTGTCGAAACCGCGCTGCGCACTGCCGGAATTTTGTCCTAAAGGATTAATTTCGGCCTACAAGTTGTTGTAATGGCACCGAAAAAAGAAGACAGCAATAACAAGGTCGTCGCGCAAAACAGGCGGGCCCGTTTCGATTTTTTCCTGACGGAAACTTTTGAAGCCGGGGTCGCCCTGCGCGGGACCGAGGTCAAATCGCTTCGTGACGGCAAGGGGAACATTCAGGAATCCTATGCCGAAGAAAAGAACGGCGAGATCTGGCTGATTAATGCCTATATCCCGGAATATCAAAGCAAGATGCCGTTCGGCCATGAAGAACGCCGTCCGCGCAAACTGCTTTTGCATAAACGTGAAATCACGAAAATGAGCGACGCCCTGAACAAAAAGGGGTTCACCCTTGTTCCGGTAAAGCTTTATTTCAATGACCGCGGCATCGCCAAACTTGAACTGGCGATCGCGGAAGGCAAGAAAAAGGCTGACAAGCGTGAAGCGGTCAAGGAACGTGACTGGCAGCGTGACAAGGCCCGGATCATGCGGGATTTCGGATAACTTTCCTGCCTCGCAAGCATGTGTATTGCTTGCCAATGGCGATAGAATGCATAAATGGCGCAGACATGGTGAACATGACTGCGCCATTTTTCGTATGATGTGGTCAGGGAGGATGATGAATGGCTGATGGTTTCAGTGGCAAGATCAAACAAAAGCTGATCGAAGCGAAACAGAAATGGGCGGAAAACGGCCGTCTTTTGACGGGGCAGGCCGATCATGCCCATGAAAACCGCCTGCCACCCGGCCAGCGCGAGGTCAAGGACTGGCCGGTGCTTGATCTTGGCATCACGCCACATGTCGGAACGGATGAGTTTCGCCTGACGATTGACGGCGAGGTTGAAAACCCGGTCACGCTTGATTTCAGCCAGTTGCTTGATCTACCGCCCTTTATGGCAAAGAACGATATTCATTGTGTTACCAGTTGGTCGCGTTACGACAATCACTGGCAGGGTGTGTCTGCCTTGTCGCTTGCCGATCTGGTAAAGCCGACATCAGATGCCCGTCATGTACTTTTCACCGCCCACGACGGTTATACGACCAATGTGCGGATTGATCAGTTTCTCGATGATGATGTTTTACTTGCCCATCATTGGGAAGATGCGCCACTGACCGAGGAACATGGCGGCCCGGTTCGCGTGATCATCCCCAAGCTGTATTTCTGGAAAAGTGCCAAATGGGTGAAGCAGATAACATTTTCCAAAACCGACAAACCCGGATTTTGGGAAGTACGTGGCTATCACAATAATGCCGATCCATGGACGGAAGAGCGATATGGCTAGGAAAATCAGAACTTTCGAAAACGGAATGCGGAATCTGTTGAAGTCCGGTTTATGTGGACTGATTTGCCTGATGATTGGAAATTCTGCCATGGCTGGCGATAAAGCGATGAATGCTCACGATTTTTCATTCCCATCAATTGACGGGGGAGAAATCAATCTTGCGGATTATCGCGGCAAGGCGGTTCTGGTCGTCAATACCGCGTCGATGTGTGGCTATACACCGCAATATACCGGGCTTCAGGCACTCTGGTCGGAATACCAGGCGGATGGATTGGTTGTTCTGGGAGTTCCATCGGGTGATTTTGGTGGGCAGGAATATGCCGATGACAGTGAAATCAAGGATTTCTGCACCGTCAATTTTGATGTCGATTTCCCGGTGACCACCAAACAGTCTGTTCGTGGAGACGATGCGCATCCGTTCTTTAAATGGGCGGAGGCGGAACTTGGCAGCGATCAGGCCCCGAAATGGAACTTCCACAAATATCTGGTCGATCCGAACGGCAATCTGGTTGCCAGTTTTGCCACCCGGATCAAGCCGGAAGATGATGCGGTTGTGAGCGCAATCAAGGAAGCTCTGGCCGGGGCTTGATGCCGGTCCGGATCAGCGCCGTCCATCCATGACATCAAGGAAAACAAGACCATACTGGTCCAGTTTCTTGACGCCGACACCATTGATCGATGCCATATCCTGCAATGTCCGCGGTTTGAACCGGACCATTTCCCAAAGCGTTCTGTCACTGAAAATGACATAGGGCGGGACATTCTGGCTGCTGGCAAGCTCGCGGCGCAGGTTGCGCAGGCGTTCCCACAGATCGCGGTCTTCCTCGCTCTCGAACTCGGTATCGAAATCACGCAGCCGCTTGGTCATGGCACGTTTGCTTTCGCCCGGATCCTTGCGCATTTCAACGACTTTCTCGCCGCGCAGCACAGGACGGGATTCCTCGGTCAGGTAAACACCACCATGGCCTTCGACATCAACCTGAAGATAGCCCATGGCAAGCAACTGGCGGAAAACAGATCGCCATTGCGGTTGGGAAACATCCTTGCCGATACCATAGACGGAAAGATCGTCATGATTGTTTTGGCGGATTTTTTCGGTTTTACGTCCCATCAGGACTTCGATGATGTGGGCCGGACCGAACCGCTGTCCGGTGCGGTAGACCGCTGAGAGTGCCTTGCGGGATGCATCTGTTGCGTCCCAGGTATCAACCGGCTCAAGACAGGTATCGCAATTGCCGCAGGGTTTTGCGTCTTCTTCACCGAAATAGGACAAAATGACCTGGCGACGGCATTTTGTGGTTTCGGCAAGGCCGACCAAGGCATCAAGCTTGCGGCTTTCAATGCGCTTCTGACTGTCAGGTGCGTCAGATGATGCCAGCATGGAGCGGATGGAAACGATATCGGACAGATCGTAATTCATCCATGCATTGGCCGGAAGGCCGTCGCGGCCCGCACGGCCGGTTTCCTGATAATAGGCTTCCATGCTTTTGGGCAGGTTCAGATGGGCGACAAAGCGGACATTCGGCTTGTCGATCCCCATGCCAAAGGCAACCGTTGCGCAAATGATCAGACCGTCTTCGCGCAGGAACCTGTCCTGATGAAGCTGCCTTGTTTCCTGTGTCAGTCCGGCGTGATAGGGCAAGGCGGGGCGCCCGTTATCGGTCAGCCATTGGGCAACGTCTTCTGTCTTGCGGCGAGACAGGCAATAGACGATGCCGGCATCTTCGGGATGTTCCCGGTTCAGGAACGACAGAAGGCGCTGTTTTGAATTGCCCTTTGTTTCGATCCGGTAGGTGATATTGGGTCGGTCAAAACCGGTCAGAAAACATTGCGCATTCGTCAGATGCAGGTTTTCGGCAATGTCCTTGCGGGTCGGGGTATCTGCCGTTGCGGTCAGGGCAACACGCGGCACATGCGGGAAGCGCGTTGGCAGCAGATCAAGCCTGCGATATTCCGGCCGGAAATCATGCCCCCACTGCGAAACGCAATGGGCTTCGTCAATCGCGAACAACGATATGCTGATCCGGTCAAGCAGGTTGAGAAAACGATCCGTCGCAAACCGTTCAGGCGCCACGTAAAGCAGATCAATATCGCCATCAACCGCACGGGTTTCTATTTCGCGTGCAGCTTCGGGCGTAAGTGTTGAATTTATAAAGGCCGCCTTGACGCCAAGCTGGCTTAGTGCGTCGACCTGATCCTTCATCAGCGCAATCAGTGGTGACACAACAACGGCGGTTCCGGGGCGACACAAGGCGGGAATCTGATAACACAGGGATTTGCCGCCACCCGTTGGCATCAGAACCAGTGCATCGTTGCCGGCAATCACATGGTCGATGATTTCGGCCTGCTGGCCACGGAAACTGTCATAGCCGAATACTTCGCGCAGAACGTCAATCGGCAGACGTTGCATGGGTCGGTCGAGCAGGTCGGGTAGTGGTGCTGTATCAGGCAATTTAACGGTCCAGATGTGCGCGGATATCGGCAAAGACGTTTTCAAACATCTCCGGCGTCAGGCGATAGGTCTGGGTGTTGTAGCGCGAACAGTGATAGCTATCAAACAGTGTGATGCCATTTTCCATTTGATGGGATGCACCATGACCGAATTTCAGGGATGAAAGCTTCAGGCCAAAGGTGCGCAGCATGGCCTGATGGGCAACCTGTCCAAGGCACAGAATGGCCGAAAGGTTTTTCATCGCGCCAAATTCGCTGATCAGGAAGGGACGGCAGGTATTGGCTTCGGGGCCTGTCGGCTTGTTTTCCGGCGGCACGCATTTGACGGCATTGGTGATCCGGCAATCAATCAGTTCAAGTCCGTCATCCGGACGTTTTGCATAGGTGCCCTTGGCAAAACCGAATTTCCTGAGCGTGTCATAAAGAAGATCACCGGCGTAATCGCCGGTAAACGGGCGACCGGTTGCATTCGCCCCCTTTAAGCCCGGTGCAAGTCCAACGACAAGCAGGCGGGCATCAATGGGCCCAAAAGGGCGGACCGGACCGTTATAGAAATCGGGAAATTTTGCCTGATTGGCACGACGAAAATCAACAAGGCGCGGGCAAAGTTGGCAGTCCCTGTCGGGTTGAAGGTAGGTGGTCATGGCGTGTCCGACAGTTTGCCGGGCGCAATTTGTTCTGCGCCCGGTCATTTGATCAACAAAAGAGGAGATTAATCGAAATCAATTTCTTCAAGATCGGGATGTTGCGGGTGATCGTCAAAATCCGGATGGTCATCTTCGCGACGTTGCTGAACCTTGCGGGCGATTGTGCCTTCCAGTTCCGTCAACTCGATAAAGTTGTCGGCCTGACGACGCAGTTCGTCGGCAACCATCGGGGGATTCGATTTGACGGTCGATACAACGGTAACACGAACACCTTTGCGCTGAACCGCGTCGACAAGACGTCGGAAATCGCCATCGCCCGAGAAAATGACAACATGATCAAGATGCTGGGCCATTTCCATGACATCGATCGCAAGCTCGATATCCATGTTGCCCTTGATTTTCCGGCGACCGGCGGCATCGGTGAATTCCTTGGTCGGTTTGGTGACCATGGTGTAGCCATTATAGTCAAGCCAGTCGACCAGCGGACGGATGGGGGAGTATTCCTGATCTTCGATCAGCGCGGTGTAGTAGAAGGCACGGATCAGTTGACCCTTTTGTGCAAAAAGATCCAGCAAGCGTTTGTAATCTATGTCGAAACCAAGTGCTCTGGCCGCGGCATAGAGGTTCGAGCCGTCAATGAACAGCCCGATGCGTTCCTGCGGGTAAAAAATCATCTGAAAATTCCTCAAACATAGCTTTTTAATAATGCCGTTTCCAAAATTCGGGAAACGCCGACTTTTTTACCGTGCAACTGCACACAAAGAAAGGGCGAAAATATCGTGGACACAACGGGATCGCTTCCGTAGTTATGCGCCAGCATCCCCGCAAATGATGTGCAACAGCCCGTTTCGTGAGCAAGCCGACCATGAACAACGACACTGCCCGTAATGACAGGGTGATCCTGATCGCCTTTGGCGCCAATCTTCCTACCGAGGAATATGGGGCGCCTGCCGATACATTGAAAGCGGCCCTTAAACGATTGGCGGAGGATGGCGACATTTCTGTGGCAAATGTATCCCCGTTCTACGAGACCGCCCCGGTTCCCGTGTCGGATCAGCCCTGGTATGTCAATGGTGTCGCCCGGCTTGAAACCGGTTTGAGCGCGCATGATCTTCTGGCGCGTTTACACAAGGTTGAGGCCGAGTTTGGCCGCGTTCGGCGCGAAAGAAACGAGGCGCGTGCCATCGATCTTGATCTGATTGCCTATGGGGATGATCTGGTGATCGAGCAGGGTGGTATTCAGGTGCCCCATCCACGCATGCACCAACGGGCGTTCGTTCTGCTGCCGCTTCGCGATATCGTTCCAAACTGGCAGCATCCGCAGCTTTGTCAGTCGATTGATGATTTGATCGGGGCGCTTCCGGCGGATCAGGAAATCCGCAAACAATCCTGATATGCGTAAAGAACCGCTAAAAACCTTCCCATCCGGACGGCTTCGCTGTTGCAACAATCCAAATGCGACGCTATAAAGTCCGGTCTGGACACCCCAAAAGTATTTCTGGAGACATTTATGGCGCGCGTTACCGTCGAAGATTGCGTTGAAAAGATTCCGAACCGCTTCGAGCTCGTGATGCTGGCAGCTCAGCGTGCACGCAACATCTCGGCCGGTGCCGAACTGACCATTGATCGTGACAACGACAAGAACCCGGTTGTTGCCCTGCGCGAAATTGCAGAACAGACCGTTGATTATGACGATCTGCGCAATGGTATGGTTTCCGGCTTGCAGCGGCATGTGGAATCCGATGAGCCTGAAGAAGCCGAAGACGATTTTGGTCCGAAGCTGATGGCAGAAGCAATTGAAGATGCTTCGGTTGGCGTGACCATCCCGTCCGCTGACGAAGACGAATAAGGTCAAGTAACCTTGTTCTGAGACAGCTTTCAAAAGAAAAGCCACGGTGATTATCTTCCGTGGCTTTTTTTTATCCAAATCGTACTATCTTATGAAGGGGTATGGATTTAGCCCCGTCAGACGAATACGGAGAAGCCACTGAATGATGCGCCAATACGAACTTGTGGAACGGGTTAAGGCCTATGATCCGGATGCATGCGAAACGTCGCTGAACCGGGCATATGTCTATGCTACCCAAAAACACGGTTCGCAGAAGCGCGCCAATGGGGACCCGTATTTTTCCCATCCGATCGAAGTCGCCGGTATTCTGACGAACTACAAACTTGATTGCGACACGATCATCACGGCACTGTTGCACGACACCATCGAAGACACCGACGCAACACCGCAGGAAATTACCAAGCTGTTTGGCAGCAACATCATGAAGCTGGTCGATGGTGTGACCAAGCTGACCCAGATCGAGCTTAAATCTGCCGACTCAAAACAGGCAGAGAATTTCCGCAAACTGTTGCTGGCAATGTCCGAGGACATCCGGGTTCTGCTGGTGAAGCTTGCCGACCGTTTGCACAACATGCGCACCCTGCATTACATCCCGAAGCCGGAAAAACGGGTGCGGATTGCCGCCGAAACGCTCGAGATTTATGCGCCGCTTGCTGAACGCATCGGTATGCACGACATCAAGGAAGAACTTGAAGACCTTGCCTTCCAGCATATCAATCAGGAAGCACGTGATTCGATCCGTGCGCGTCTGGAGTTCCTG
Organism: Thalassospira lucentensis; assembly: GCF_032921865.1. Classification (NCBI taxonomy): domain Bacteria; kingdom Pseudomonadati; phylum Pseudomonadota; class Alphaproteobacteria; order Rhodospirillales; family Thalassospiraceae; genus Thalassospira; species Thalassospira lucentensis. Next base: position 3,880,090 of record NZ_CP136684.1, on the reverse strand, counting down.
CGCGAGAAGGACGACAATGTCGTCAACCGGATTGTCAGCGAGCTGAAAGAAGTCATCAGCCGTCAGGGGCTGTCGGTCGATATTTACGGGCGTGAAAAGCGTCCTTATTCGATCTGGCAGAAGATGCAGCGCAAGAACATCACCTTTGGTGAACTGTCCGATATCATGGCGTTCCGTGTTCTGGTCGAGGACATGCCGCAATGCTACGAGGTTCTTGGTTATCTGCATGCCAACTACAAGGTCGTGCCGGGCCGGTTCAAGGATTACATATCGACCCCCAAGCCGAACGGCTACCGATCCATTCATACCACCGTACTTGGCCCGGAAAATCATCGTATCGAGGTGCAGATACGCACCCGGCAGATGCACGAGGTCAACGAAAACGGTGTGGCTGCACACTGGGCCTATAAACAGGGCAACGGGGATGAAAACAAGGAAGGCGTTCAGTATCGCTGGCTGCGCGATCTGCTTGATATCCTTGAACATGCCTCAGAACCCGAAGAATTCCTTGAGCATACCAAGCTTGCGATGTTCCAGGATCAGGTGTTCTGTTTCAGCCCGAAAGGCGATGTGATTGCATTGCCGGCTGGTGCCACGCCTGTCGACTTTGCCTATATGATCCATACCCATATCGGCGACACCTGTGTCGGGGCGAAAGTGAACGGCGCGATGGTACCGTTGCGCACGACCCTGAATAATGGTGATCAGGTCGAAATCGTAACCTCGAAGGCGCAGACACCGAATCCCACATGGGAACGGTTTGTCGCGACCGGCAAGGCGCGTGCGCGTATCCGCCGTTTCATCCGCCAGCAGCAGGAAGACCAGTACAAGGATCTGGGCAAGGCCATTCTGCAAAAGGCATTCCGGCAGGAAGGCTACGATTATTCCGACAAGGCAATCGATGGTGTCCTGAAGATCTTCAAACTGCCAAGTGTCGATACGCTTCTGGCGTCGGTCGGGGCAGGGCACCATACCGGCCGCGAGATTGTTCATGCGGTATTCCCGGGCACGAAAGATGTCGAAACCGCGCGCAAGGTCGTGCCGCTGGAACGTGCGCGCAATCGCAAACATGACCACGCCATACCGCTTAAGGGGCTGATCCCGGGCATGGCTGTTCACTATGCCGGGTGCTGCCATCCGCTTCCGGGGGACCGGATTGTCGGCATCGTTACGACCGGCAAGGGTGTCACGATCCATACAATTGATTGCGATACGCTTGAAACCTTTACCGAGCAGCCGGAACGCTGGCTTGACGTTGGCTGGGACAATGATGGCGAGCCGGAACATTTCATCGGGCGCCTTGGCCTGACTGTCGGGCATGAGCAGGGGGCGCTGAGTTCAATTACCAGCGTGATTGCCAAGAACCACGGCAACATCACCAACCTTCGCTTTACCAACCGCACGCAGGATTTCTTTGAAATGCTGATCGATATTGATGTGGTTGACGTCAAACATCTGACCAACATCATCGCGGCATTACGCGCGACACCTGTGGTCAACACCGTTGAGCGCGCACGCGGATGAAACAGGATTGTGAAGGAGTTCGCCTTTTGGGCAAATCGGGCGCAAAATCCTTGCCAAGCGGGCGCCTAACACTTACGCATATGCCACACCTGTTTTACGCCTGTCCCGTTCGGCCTATGAATTGATCCTGCATGTTCCGGCGCCGCATCAAACCGACATCCTTTGAACGCATAAGAAATGTGCTCTGGCCGCGCGGAGGCTGGCGCAGATCGTCGCGATATTTCGCCCATCGGGTGGCTCGACTGCCGGGAACGCCCTACAGCATCGCTTCGGGGTTTGCCATCGGGGCCGCGGTATCCTTTACCCCGTTCATCGGCTTTCATTTTGTTCTGTCGGCGCTGTTCAGCATACTGACACGAAGCAATCTGGTTGCGTCTTTACTCGGAACGATCGTTGGCAATCCCTGGACATTTCCGTTCATCTGGTTGTGGCTTTATACGTGCGGCAACTGGATTCTTGGAACGAACCTTGCGACCGATACTGTGCATTTCAATATGGCGGTGCTCTGGGACTTTGTGGTCATGGGGCTGAACTATATTGGCGGGGGACTGATTTTCGGTCACTGGGATACGGCCGATCAGGCTGCCTTGGCGCGGCTTTGGGAAAGTATCGTCGACATCATCTGGCCGATGATGGTCGGTTGCGTTCCCACTTCACTTGTCGTCTGGATGCTGTTTTACTTCCCTGTACGCCGGGCCGTCGTCATCTATCGTCACAACCGCATCCTGCGCCGGATGAAAACATCCGAACGTCATGGGCTTGGCCCGATGCTTGAAGGTGCGAAAAAGAAGATCGGGACGGCTGCGGCCCACGCCACCAAAAAGCAGGACGAAAAGCAATGAGCGCGAAATTAAGGCTGGGTGTGAATATCGACCATGTTGCCACGATCCGCAATGCGCGTGGCGGTGTGCATCCCGACCCGGTAAGGGCGGCAATCCTGGCCGCAAAAGCCGGTGCTGATGGTATTACCGCCCATCTGCGTGAAGATCGTCGCCATATTTCAGATAATGATATCAAACGCTTGCGCGCCGAAATTGATCTTCCACTGAATTTCGAAATGGCCGCGACGGATGAAATGTTGGCGATTGCGGTCGCTGCAAAGCCGCATGCCGCCTGCATCGTTCCGGAAAAGCGCGAAGAACGCACGACCGAAGGCGGTCTGGATGCCGCAGGCGGGCATAATCACCTGCATAAATATGTTTCGGAACTTGGGGCAGCGGGGATTCGTGTTTCGCTGTTTATCGAGGCATCAAAGGCGCAGCTTGATGCGGCCAAACATCTTGGCGCGCCCGTTGTTGAAATCCACACCGGTGCCTATTGCGATAAAACGGGCGAGGCACGGGCGCACGAGCTGGAACGTATTCGGGATGCCGTTCGTTATGGTGCCAGTATCGGGCTTGAAGTTCATGCCGGACATGGTCTTAGCTTTGATACGGTTTCACCTGTCGCGGCGATGCCGGAAATTGCCGAGCTTAATATCGGCCATTTCCTGATTGGCGAGGCGGTGTTTACCGGCCTTGAACACAGCATTGCAGAAATGCGTCGATTGATGGATCTGGCACGCCAGGAAAGTGACAACGCACAATGATTATTGGCATTGGCACCGATCTGTGTGATATCCGGCGGATTGAAACAGCGCTGGATCGTCATGGCGAGCGTTTCATGAAGCGCGTTTTCACCGAGATCGAGATCGCACGTGCCGTGCGCCGCCCGCACAGGACGGCATCATCACTGGCGATGGCATTTGCGGCAAAGGAAGCATGTTCCAAGGCATTGGGAACAGGTTTTCGTCGTGGTGTGTATCACAGCACCATGGGGGTTGTGCATCAGCCCAGTGGCAAGCCTGACATGGTGTTGATTGACGGCGCGCTGAAAAGACTTGAAGAATTGACGCCAACAGGAAAAGTTGCATCAGTTTATGTAACACTGACAGACGAATACCCGTTGGCGAATGCGGTCGTGGTAATTTCGGCCGATTGATTGGTAAAAAATGATTGGTTTAGATACTGAATGGAAAAGCTAGTGCAAAAGAAGAAAACGGGTGGACTTCTGGACACCTTGAAAACCGTTTTCTGGGCCATTGTGATCGCGCTTCTGGTTCGGACATTCGCCTTCGAACCGTTTAATATTCCATCTGGTTCGATGATCCCGACCTTGCTGGTTGGCGACTATTTGTTCGTGTCGAAATTTTCCTATGGATATTCAAAGCACAGCCTCCCATTCAGCGTGCCGCTGATTCCCGGGCGTATTATGTCGTCCGAACCGGAACGCGGCGATGTGGTGGTTTTCAAACTGCCTGCCGATCCGTCGCAGGATTACATCAAACGTGTTATCGGCCTGCCGGGCGATACGGTTCAGGTCACCAATGGTCGTTTGCTGATTAACGGCAAAACCGTCGAACGTGACCGGATCGAGGATTACATCCTGACCGATGGCAGCGGGCAGGCAATTGCCGTTCCACAATATATCGAAACACTTCCGAACGGTAAGGTTCATCGTATCCTTGAAATCTTTGGCGATCAGGGGCCGAGTGATAACACCGAACCCTTTACCGTTCCCGAAGGGCATTTCTTCATGATGGGTGACAACCGCGACAATTCGGCAGACAGCCGTGCCTTCCCGTCGCGGTTCCGGTTCGTTCCGATCGAAAACCTCGTGGGACGTGCGGAATTCCTGTTCTATTCCAAAGACAGCTCGCAGCCGATTTATGACTTGGGCAGCATCCGGTTTGACCGGTTGTTCCAGGGAGTTAACTAATGGCCGAAACTGCGCCATTGATTGCTGAAATTGATCACGAATTTGCGCAACCCGATCTGCTTCGGGTTGCGTTGACGCATCGCAGTGCCGCCAAAGGCAAGGATGCGTTAAGTGGTGGCAATGAACGGCTGGAATTTCTTGGCGACCGTGTCCTTGGGCTTGTTGTTGCCGAAATGCTTTACACGCGGTTTGGTCGGGAGCGCGAAGGCGCGATGGCCAAACGTTTTGTCGCCCTTGTCCGCCGTGAAACGCTTGCGAGGCTGGCGCAGCAGATTGGTCTTGGCAATCACATTCAAATGGCAAAAGGCGAACGTGCCGCTGGTGCAGACACCAATCCCGCCATTTTATCTGATTGCATGGAAGCAGTGATTGCCGCACTCTATCTTGACGGTGGGCTGGAGCCCGCGAGAGTGTTTATTGAACGGCTTTGGCTGCCGCTTCTCGATGAAGCGCCCAAGCCGCCGCAGGATGCGAAAACCCGTTTGCAGGAACTGTTGCAGGGACGCGGCAAACCATTGCCGAAATATGAAATGGTCGGTCGTCAGGGCCCAGCACATGCACCTGTCTTTACCATCGAACTAAGCACCGGAGACGGTGAAAGCGTAAAGGCCGAAGGCAAATCGAAACGCGAGGCGGAACAACTGGCCGCTCAATTGATGTTGGATACACTGAACCATGAATGAGGTTCCCACGCCTGTGAACGAAGACAGATTACCTTATCAGCAGCGGTGCGGGTTTGTCGCACTGGTCGGTGCGCCAAATGCCGGTAAATCAACCCTTCTGAACCAGCTTGTCGGTACGAAGGTATCGATTGTCTCTCCCAAGGTGCAGACGACACGGACGCGCGTGCGCGGAATCGTCATGACCGAGGACGCACAGCTTGTGTTCATCGATACGCCGGGTATCTTCGCACCGAAACGCCGTCTTGACCGTGCGATGGTCAAAGCCGCGTGGAACGGCGCGGACGATGCCGATCTGGTTGTGCTTGTGATTGATGCCGGGGCAGGGATCACCGAAGAAGTCCGTGCGATCATCGACCAGCTAAAGACACAGAACCGCAAGGCCATTCTTGCGATGAACAAGGTCGACAAGGTTGCCGACAAGGAAAAGCTTCTGCGCCTGTCGCAGGAATTCTTCGCCGAGGAAGTTTTCACCGATGTCTTCATGATTTCGGCAAAGAAAGGTTCCGGCACACAGGATCTGGTGAATTTCCTGGCTGCGAAAATGCCTGATGGGCCCTGGATGTTCCCGGAAGACGACGTTTCGGATATGCCGTTGCGTTTGCTGGCGGCCGAGATCACGCGCGAAAAGCTTTATTATCAGCTACAGCAGGAATTGCCGTATTCGGCAACTGTCGAAACCGAGCTGTGGGAAGAGCGCAAGGACGGATCGGTCAAGCTGGAGCAGACGATTTTCGTGGAACGCGAGGGCCAGAAAGCCATCATCCTCGGCAAAGGTGGCAAGCGCATCAAGGCACTTGGCAGTGATGCCCGCAAGGAGCTGGAAGCCATTTTTGAACGTCGCGTTCATCTGTTCCTGTTCGTCAAGGTCCGGGAAAACTGGGGCGATGACCCCAACCGCTTTGCAATGTGGGGACTTGATCCCAACGCTTGAGGCATGTCCGGCAAGCGAGACGCGATTGTAGCCAGCCAACGGGTTTGGATATGGAAAACGGATCTATCTGGGGAATAGTGTTGATTGTCGTTGGCGCCGTTGCCGCGATGATCGTTGCGCGTGTTGCCCGCCGGCCATTCCGTTATCGGCACGACGGCAAACATATCGAGCGCGAGAAATCATTCCTTTCGCGCCCGGTTAATCTTCTGGCTTTGCTGGCGGCTGTTGCGACATTCGTTCTTGGATTGCTTTGGCGTTTGAATGGAAATGGACCGTCGTAATGACCAGGCACCACAATGATCCGATTGATGATGCAATTGATGAAGTTGAAAACAGCAACACATTGAAACGTATTGTTTTTATTGTTGCGTTGATCTGCCTTGCATCCAGTCTTGCCGGTCTTTTCTTTCTTGTTACCCGTCTGATCCTGCCACGCGGCTTTTTCTAGAGGTGCAGGATGGATTGGCGTGATGATGCAATCGTCCTGTCCACACGCAAGCTCGGCGAAAATTCGGTACGTCTCTCGGTTCTGACACGCGACTACGGCCGATATGCCGGTATGGTACGCGGGGCGACCAGCAAATCCATGCGCGGCACGCTTGAGCCCGGAAACGAGGTTCGGGTGGGATGGTCGGCCAGACTGGCTGAACATCTGGGGCAGTTTCGCTGTGAATTGACGGGCGCGCATGTTGCCGATCTTTTGCTGTCTCCCGGGCCGTTGATGGCGTTGAGTTCGGCCTGTGCCATGCTTGAAGTCACTTTGCCGGAACGCGAAGCACATGCCGCATTATATCACGGTACCGTCGCATTGCTTGCGGCCCTTAAGACAGAACAATGGCTGGCATCCTATATCCGATGGGAAGTCGGTTTGCTTGACGAACTTGGATATGGGTTAAGCCTTGATCGTTGTGCGGCAACCGATGTCACGGATGATCTGTGTTTTGTTTCCCCCAAAAGTGGCCGCGCCGTTTCCGAGGCCGCAGGCACGGCCTATCGTGACCGTCTGTTGCCGTTGCCGGCGTTTCTGGCTGGTGGGCGGGCGTCTCAAAGCAGTCGGGAACAAGGGTTGAACGAACAATTCCGACAGGGGATCAAACTGACCGGATTTTTCATTCATCGCGATATTTTCGAGGCAAAAGGTGTAAAGCCCGTTGCAGCCCGCGACAGATTGGTAAGCCATATCTGGCGATCAGCAGACACGGATTAAAAATAAATACCGTACTTTGATGCGGACTTGTGTTGACCAGAACCATACCCACCGTAGTATGTTGCCAAAATGGTGATTGAGCGCCGGATAACGGACTGAATTGCCGAATTGATTGCAACCTGCCAAACAACAAGAAAAATCGTTCATGAGCACCAAGACTTCCGATCCGGCCAATGCCGGCCAAATCAGGGAAACGCGCCTTGCGGACGCGTTGAGCGAACGTTATCTCGCTTATGCCATGTCGACGATCATGTCGCGCTCTCTTCCCGATGTGCGCGATGGTCTGAAACCTGTGCATCGGCGTCTGCTGTATGCCATGCGCCAGCTAAAGCTTGATCCGGCGCAGGGCTTCAAGAAATGCGCCCGTGTTGTCGGTGACGTGATCGGTAAATATCACCCGCATGGTGATCAGTCGGTCTATGACGCGCTTGTCCGTTTGGCGCAGGATTTTGCCGTTCGCTATCCGCTGGTCGACGGGCAGGGGAACTTTGGCAACATCGACGGCGATAATGCAGCGGCAATGCGTTATACCGAGGCCCGCATGACCGCGGTTGCCGCGGCCTTGATGAACGGCCTTGATGAAGATGCGGTTGACTTCCGGCCGACATATGACGGCGAAGATCACGAGCCGATTGTCATGCCGGCAGCGTTTCCAAACCTGCTTGCCAATGGCGCCGCTGGTATCGCGGTTGGTATGGCAACCAACATTCCGCCGCACAATGTTGGCGAACTGTGTGCCGGCCTGATCAAGCTGATCGATAATCCCGATACGTCGATTGCGGAACTGGTGCGATGTGTGCCGGGGCCGGATTTCCCGACGGGTGGTGTTCTGGTCGAGCCGCGCGAAAATATTCTTGAGGCCTATGCTACCGGGCGCGGTTCATTCCGTCTGCGCGCCAAATGGGAAGTCGAGAAACTCAGTCACGGGCTGTTCCAGGTCGTTGTGACCGAAATTCCCTATCAGGTTCAGAAAGCCAAACTGGTCGAGCGTATTGCAGACCTTATGGTTCTGAAAAAGCTTCCGCTTCTGGCCGATGTCCGCGATGAATTGACCGACCTGATCCGTCTGGTGTTCGAACCGCGCACCCGTGCTGTCGAGCCGGAACATCTGATGGAAATGCTGTTCAAGAATACCGAACTGGAAATCCGGTTTGGTCTGAACATGAACGTGCTGGACGGGGACAATACGCCGCGCGTGATGAACCTGCGCGAAGTGCTGCGTGCGTTTCTGGCGCATCGGCAGGATGTTCTTATCCGTCGTTCCAACCATCGACTGGCCAAGATCAATCATCGTCTTGAAGTTCTTGATGGTTATCTTGTTGCCTATCTGAACCTGGACGAGGTGATCCGGATCATTCGGTTCGAGGATGAGCCGAAGGTTTCCTTGATGACGACCTTCAATCTCACCGAAGTTCAGGCGGATGCAATTCTTAATATGCGTCTGCGGTCGTTGCGCAAGCTCGAAGAGATGGAAATCAAAAACGAGCATGCCAAACTGACCGAAGAGAAAGAAGGCCTCGAAGCGCTTCTTGCCAGCGAAACGCTGCGTTGGGAAAAAATCCGCGACGAAGTCGAGGAAATGCGCGAGAAATTCGGCAAGAAGACGACCCTTGGCAAGCGCCGTACCGAAATCGGTGATGCGCCGGAAGAAATCGAAGTCCCCCTTGAAGCCTTGATCGAACGTGAGCCGATCATGGTGATCTGTTCGAAAATGGGATGGATCAGAGCCCTTAAAGGGCATACCGCCGATACCAGTGATCTGAAGTTCAAGGATGGTGACGAGGGCCGCTTTGCCCTTAAAGCCTTCACCACTGACAAGCTTCTGATTATGAGCACCGAAGGCCGTTGTTACACGATGTCATGTGACAAGCTTCCGGGCGGCCGTGGCCATGGTGAACCGATCCGGCTGACAATTGATCTGCCACAGGAACATGACATTGTTGCAATGGTTATCCATAAGCCGGGCCGGAACCTGCTTGTTGCAAGCTCGGCCGGCCGCGGCTTCCAGGTGGCAGAGGCTGATGTTGTCGCCCAGACCAAGAACGGTAAGCAGATTTTGAACCTTGGCAAGGATGAAGAGGCCAAAATCTGCCTGCCAGTCGATCAGGATCATGTCGCTGTATTGGGCGAAAACCGTAAGCTTCTGATCTATCCGGTGGCCGAGGTGCCAGAAATGACCCGCGGGCGCGGGGTCATCCTGCAGAAATATCGTCAGGGTGGCTTGGCAGACCTTATTCTGTTCAATCTTGAAGAAGGTCTGAGCTGGACAATGGGTGGCAGTGAAGGCCGCACACGTACGGTTACCGAGCTTGACGAATGGATTGGCAAGCGTGCCGGTGCCGGTCGTATGCCGCCGACCGGTTTCCCGCGATCAAACAAGTTCGAGTAACACATTCGCTTGATCTGATAGCGAGAGAATAAAGGGATAAGGGCAGGGATGGCCTTATCCCTTTTTCGTTTTCGGGCACATGTTTGGCCATGTTCTCAGAAAAAGTGGCTTGTTTTTATTCCATATTCCGGAATGGCGCTCAAACAGGCAAAATATATAGCGTTTTGGGGCGTAAATATGTAACTTCGCAACCTGATTGGCAGGGAGCCTGCAAAATCCCTGTGATTTCCAAAAGGGCGTGGGAGTGAAAACGTGAATTTTCTAGGGAGTTTCGTCCGTTTTATCGACGGTCTGAATGACTGGATCGGACGTGGCGTGGCCTGGCTGATAATCCCGATGGTGGTGATCACATTTCTGGTCGCGACATTGCGTTACGGGTTTTCCATTGGCTGGGTTTCGATGCAGGAAAGCTATATGTGGCTGCACGGCATCGTCTTCATGGTGGGAGCCGGTTATACATTGCTGCATGGTGGCCATGTCCGGGTTGATGTGTTCTATCGGCCGGCTTCGGCACGCTATAAGGCCTGGGTTGACCTTTTCGGTTCCCTGCTGCTGCTGCTGCCGGTGATCATCATGGTGTATATCTATAGTTACCCCTATGTGATGACCAGCTGGCATCGCCTTGAAGGATCGCACGAAACCGGCGGCCTGCCGGGGCTGTTCCTTTATAAATCGGTTATTCTCGTTTTCTGCGTCCTGATTGCTTTGCAGGGATTGTCCCTTGCTGCGCGCAGCATTCTCGTGCTGGCCGGACATAAAGAATTTGAAATCAAAGAAGAAGAGCACGAGGGCGTTTGATGTCGGGGGAAATTCTTAGCCTTGTAATGTTCGCAGTAGCCTGCGGCGTTCTTCTTCTCGGTTTTCCGGTCGCATTTTCCCTGGCGGGGACGGGGCTTGCCTTTGCGCTGATCGGCAACTCGATGGGCGTGTTTGACATGCCGCTTCTGGGCTCTTTGCCGTCGCGCTATTTCGGGGTGATGACCAACGAGCTTTATGTTGCGATCCCGCTTTTCGTTTTCATGGGCGTCATGCTTGAACGTGCCCGGATTGCCGAAAAGCTGCTGACGACCATGGGGCTTCTGTTTGGCACCATGCGGGCGGGGCTTGGCATTTCGGTCGTGCTGGTGGGGATGCTGCTGGCGGCGTCAACCGGGATTGTCGGTGCGACTGTTGTGACGATGGGGCTTCTCAGCCTTCCGGCGATGCAAAAGGCCGGTTACAGCCCGCGTCTTTCGACCGGGGTAATCTGTGCATCCGGTACATTGGGGCAGATCATACCGCCGTCGATCGTACTGGTTTTGCTCGGTGATATCCTGCAAGGCGCTTACGCCGAAGCACAACGTTCGCTGGGCAATTGGGCGCCGGAGCCGGTTTCGGTTATCGACCTGTTTGCCGGTGCATTCATTCCCGGCATGCTTCTGGTTGGGCTTTATATCTGCTGGATCATCATTCAGGCGTTTATTGATCCGAAATCGGCGCCTCCGCTGGTCACCGACAAGCGTCCGGAAGGTCTTTGGGGCGAAGTTCTTCGTGCGCTGATACCCCCGGGATTGCTGATTGTCGCCGTGCTTGGCTCGATCCTGACCGGTATTGCAACCCCGACGGAATCTGCGGCCTTTGGTGGCGTTGGTGCCGTCATTCTTGCGGCTTTCTACAAACGCCTGTCATGGGATGTTCTGCGTCACGTGACGCGCCAGACCGTCCAGATCAGCGCGATGGTGTTCGTAATCCTGCTGGGTGCTTCGGTATTCTCGCTGGTCTTCCGTGGCCTTGGCGGGGATCACCTTGTCGAAGAACTGCTGCATAACCTTCCGGGCGGTGTTTTCAGCGCCATGCTGGTTGTCATGCTGCTGATGTTTGTCATGGGCTTCTTCCTCGATTTCATTGAAATCGTGTTTGTGGTTGTGCCAATCGTTGGCCCCATCCTGCTCAAGATGGATATCGATCCCGTCTGGCTTGGCGTGATGATTGCCATCAACCTGCAGACCAGCTTCCTGACACCACCGTTCGGGTTTGCCCTGTTCTATCTGCGTGGGGTGGCTCCGGCGGCAATCAAGACCTGGGACATCTATCGCGGGATTGTTCCGTTTGTCCTGATCCAGGTTCTTGGACTTGGCCTTGTGGCCGCATTCCCGGCCCTGGCAACCTGGTTACCGGACGTGTTGTTCAAGTAGCCAATTGCGCATGTAATTGAAAAAAGACGCCTGTTTTAGGCGTCTTTTTTATTGAAGCTGGTGCTGATAGTCAGAAAAAAGGTCGACGGGATTGTCGACCTTTTCTGATTCTCGGCAGAGGTTTGGGCAAACCACGAGACTGGATTAACCCGGGAACGGGTAATCCATCGCACGTGCCTGCATGAAACCGCCTTCGGCAATTTTCGACCAGGCAACGGACTGGGTGCGGAATTTGACAAGGCTGTCAAATACCTCTTTGGCAAGCGGATCTCGACTTGCAACGTCAGACAGAACTTCGCCTGTCAATTTACCAAGTGCCAGAATGGTGTCGTCAGACAGTCGACGAAGTTCCACATTGTGCTTGTCGACAAGTGTCTTGAGCGCGTCATTGTTACGGGCGGTGAATTCCGACATGACCATTACGTTTACGGCCTTGTTAGCGGCTTCGACGATCGCCTTCAAATCATCTGGAAGTTCATTCCACGCATCAAGGTTGATGAAGTTATCAAGCACGGTTGCTGGTTCGTACCAGCCGGGATTGACGTAATATTTGGCCGATTTGTAAAGACCAAAAGCGAGATCATTGTATGGTCCCACCCAGTCAACGGCATCGATGGAGCCGGTCTGCAGGGCAGGGGCGAGTTCACCACCCGGAAGGTTTACAACGTTCGCTCCGGCTGCTTTGAGAACTTCACCACCCAGGCCCGGAATACGGATCTTCAGACCGTTGAAATCCTCAATGCTATTGATTTCCTTATTATACCATCCACCCATGGTCGCTGCGGTGTTGCCTGAAGCAAAGAATTTGCAGTTGAGCTCGGCATAAGCCTTGTCGGCAAGTTCCTGACCGCCAGCGTAGTAAAACCATGCATTTTGTTCCTGAGCGGTCAGGCCAAAAGGCATTGAGGCGATAAATTCCGTCGCGGGCAGTTTGCCCTTCCAGTAATAAGGGGCACCATGGCCCATTTCCACGGCACCGGTTCCGACGGCTTCAATGGCCTCAAATGCGGGAACAATCTCGCCCGCGCCAAACACCTTGACGGTAAGGCGACCTTCGGATGCTTTTGTAATGTATTCGGCAAGCAATTCAGCACCGGTACCAAGGCCTGGGTAATTTTTCGGCCACGTGGTTACCATGCGCCATTCACGAGCGCCTTGGGCAATGGCCGGCTTCGCAAAACCGGATGCAAGGGCCGCCGTTGCACCGGCAACTGCGGCACCACTTAGAAATTGACGTCTTTTCATGAAATGCAGTCTCCCTGTTTAGGTAAGTACCCAAAAATTCTGTGTTTTTCCGATTTTCACACAGTGGACTAAAACTACGGAGAAGGTCGACATGCTGCAAATGCGAAATAAAGTACAAATAACTATTTTTCAGTCAGATAAAAATGATGTTTGGGGTGTTTGAAATAGATAATTATATTGCTACTACAAAATTAAAGTAAGACGTCAGCATGAATATCCATTCATGGACGTTTCAGATATGAATATCTGAGAAATTCTACCTTTGTTTCAGTCAAAAAAACTGCCTTTCAGTATCAGAAAGTTAAATTCACTGGGAATTTTGAAAGAATGAAATGAAGAATAAAAAAGGGAAACCGTCATTGATGAACGGTTTCCCCCGAGTTGGCAGGCTTTTTGCGAAGCAGGGTTATTTCAGTTCGATCGATCTGGCGTTGGCAGCCCGTGTCGCGCGACTGACGAGATTTGAAAGATCGTTATTCGAAGAAAAGGCCGCCAATGCTGCTGCGGTTGTACCTGATGGGCTGGTAACGGCATCGCGGAGCAATGATGGATCGCGCATTTGCTGCAGAGAGGCGGATGCGCTCTGAAGCGTATCAATTGCAAGGTTTTTTGCGAGTTCAGGTGATAGTCCAAGGTCTTTCCCGGCGTTGGCCAACGCTTCCACGAACGCAAAGAAATAAGCCGGACCACTGCCTGAAACAGCGGTGACCGCATGAAGCAACTCTTCATCCTTGACCCAGTATACCGACCCGATTTTTTCCATGATCCGGGTTGCCAGTGTTCTTCCAGCTTCTGTGACATATGGTCCGGCGAAGCATGCTGTTGCGGAGTGACCGTGTGCGGCACCAATGTTCGGCATCGTCCGGACAACGCTGTAATCGTGCGTGTGCCGGATGGCATCAACGGCAATCCCCGCCATCACCGATATGACAAGGCTATGTTGTGTCGTTACCAACTTCAGCAAATGGGCCAGTTTGCCGAACAGCTGGGGCTTGATCGCCAGAACGATAACATCAAATGGTCCGTCAATTTCGGCTGCTTCCAGTGTTGGATAAATTGCGGAAACCTTGTCGAGAGCGGGGTTCGTTCCGCGTGAAAAATATGGGTCGCAGATTGAAATATCGAGCTTCATGTCACCCGAAGTTATCAGGCGACTGATTATTGCGCTGCCCATCCTGCCAGCGCCGATAAACAACAGACGTGTCATTATAGATGCCTTTCGTCGATATCGATTTCCGTCCGGGCACTTGGCTACGTTTTGTTTTAAAATTTATCAATAGGATAAAATTTTGTTCCATAAATGTTATACAGACAAGGTATTTATTTTCAGAAAAAGCCAGTCGATTTGATTGGTATGATTTTATAAGGGATTGCATACTTTTAAGCACCAAATATGTACATCAAATATGAATCCTATGCTGTTTGAGCAGCATAAAATTATTTGTGAGCATAACAATATGGTGTGAAACGCTGCCTGAATTGTCTGTATACAGTCGCAACGGTCAATGGTCGCTTGCAAGCTTGGCGTCCAAAGGCAGAATTCTTCTGCCAGACAAAAATACCAAAAAATGTACAGGAGGCAGAAAGAGTGGGGTTTCTTTCGAGATTTGTCCGCCTTGTCGATGGTCTGAATGACTGGATCGGACGCGGTGTTGCCTGGTTGGTAATTCCGATGGTTGTCATCACATTTCTGGTGGCGACGTTGCGATACGGATTTGCCGTCGGCTGGGTGTCAATGCAGGAAAGCTACATGTGGCTTTACGGTATCATTTTCATGATTGGGGCGGGCTATACGCTTCTTCACGAAGGGCATGTAAGGGTAGATGTTTTTTATCGCCCGGCGTCGCCACGCTACAAGGCATGGGTTGATTTGTTCGGGTCTGTCTTCCTGCTGCTACCGGTGATCACAATGGTTGTGATTTACAGTTATCCTTATGTGATGACCAGCTGGCACAGACTGGAAGGATCACATGAAACCGGCGGGTTACCTGGGTTATTTCTGTACAAAACAGTCATTTTGATTTTCTGCACCCTGATGTTCATTCAGGGGATGTCGTTGGCAGCGCGAAGCATTCTGGTTCTGGCCGGCCACCGCGAATTTGAAATCAAAGAAGAAGAGCACGAGGGCGTTTGATGTCGGGGGAAATTCTTAGCCTTGTAATGTTCGCAGTAGCCTGCGGCGTTCTTCTTCTCGGTTTTCCGGTCGCGTTTTCCCTGGCGGGGACGGGGCTTGCCTTTGCGTTGCTGGGCGATGCACTCGGTGTTTTTGATATGCCTTTGCTGGGATCGTTGCCGTCGCGTTATTTCGGCGTAATGACCAACGAACTTTATGTTGCGATCCCGCTGTTTATTTTCATGGGGGTTATGCTCGAACGCGCCCGGATTGCGGAAAAGCTTCTGACAACCATGGGAATGTTGTTCGGTACGATGCGTGCTGGCCTTGGTATTTCGGTTGTAATCGTCGGTATGCTGCTGGCGGCCTCGACCGGGATCGTCGGTGCGACTGTTGTGACGATGGGTTTGCTTAGTTTGCCGGCGATGCAAAAGGCCGGATATAATCCCAGGCTGTCGACAGGCATAATCTGTGCATCCGGCACCTTGGGCCAGATCATTCCACCGTCTATTGTTCTCGTTCTTCTCGGCGATATCCTTCAGGGGGCCTATGCGGAAGCGCAGCGTGCTCTGGGTAACTGGGCGCCGGAACCGATTTCCGTGATGGATCTGTTTGCCGGTGCATTTATTCCGGGTCTGCTTCTGGTGGGGCTTTACATCTGCTGGATTATCATTCAGGCCTTCATTGATCCGAAGGCGGCCCCGGCGTTGGTAACGGACAAGCGACCAGAAGGCTTGTGGGGAGAGGTTCTGCGCGCCTTGTTGCCTCCTGCGCTGCTTATTGTGGCTGTTCTGGGGTCAATTCTGACAGGAATCGCGACACCGACCGAGTCAGCTGCATTCGGCAGTATTGGCGCGATGGTGCTTGCTGCCTTGTATCGGCGCTTGTCGTGGGATGTTCTTCGCTATGTCGTTCGTCAGACTGTGCAGGTTAGTGCGATGGTGTTCGTAATCCTGCTGGGCGCGTCAGTATTCTCGCTGGTCTTCCGTGGCCTTGGCGGGGATCACCTTGTCGAAGAACTGCTGCATAACCTTCCGGGTGGTGTTTTCAGCGCCATGCTGGTTGTCATGCTGCTGATGTTTATCATGGGCTTCTTCCTCGATTTCATTGAAATCGTGTTTGTTGTGATTCCGATTGTTGGGCCGATCCTGCTCAAGATGGATATTGATCCGGTCTGGCTTGGCGTGATGATTGCCATCAACCTGCAGACCAGCTTCCTGACACCGCCATTCGGTTTTGCCCTGTTCTATCTGCGTGGGGTGGCTCCGGCTGCTATCAAGACCTGGGACATCTATCGCGGGATTGTCCCGTTCGTCCTGATTCAGCTTCTCGGGCTTTGCCTTGTTGGTGCATTTCCGTTTCTTGCGACCTGGCTACCCGGTGTTTTGTTCTGATTTTAAGTGGAAAAGAAAAAAGGGGTCGGCATTTGCCGACCCCTTTATGCTTTCAATCGCTGAAAACCTAGTATTTGAACGGCAGAATACGTGCTTGGGCGAAAGCCGATTCCGAGAATTTCGACCAGCCAATCGATTGGGTACGGAACGCGATCAGGCTTTCAAAGACTTCCTGCGACAGCGGGTTTGAAGCAACGAGGTCACGCAGAACCGTGCCCGACAATGCGCCAAGGTTTGTCAGAATGTCGTCCGAGAACGGGCGAACATCGACATTGTGCTTGTCGCGCAGGGTCTGGAGCGCCTGATTGTTGCGTGCGGTGAATTCCGACAGAACCATCTGGTTCACGGCACGGTTGGCCTGCTCGACAATTGCCTTCAGGTCATCCGGAAGGCTGTTCCAAGCGTCCAGGTTGATGAAGTTGTCAAGCACGGTTGCCGGTTCATGCCAGCCCGGATAGTAGTAGAACTTGGCTGATTTATAGAGACCAAATGCCAGGTCGTTATACGGGCCGACCCATTCGGTCGCGTCAATCGCACCGGACTGAAGGGCAGGCGGAATTTCGCCACCCGGAAGGTTCACAACGTTGCCACCAGCAGCTTTGACAACTTCGCCACCAAGGCCCGGAATACGCATTTTCAGACCTTTATAGTCGTCAATCGTATTCATTTCCTTGTTGAACCAGCCGCCCATCTGGGTGCCGGTATTGCCGGACGGGAAGAATTTGCAGTTCAGTTCGGAATAGACTTTATCAGCAAGTTCCTGACCGCCACCCCACTGGAACCAGGCATTCTGTTCCTGAGCGTTCAGACCGAACGGCATGGCTGCGATATACTGGGTGGCGTCAACTTTACCTTTCCAGTAGTAAGGCGCGCCATGGCCCATTTCGACAGTGCCGTTGCCAACGGCATCAATGGCCTCAAAAGCGGGAACAATTTCGCCCGCGCCAAAAACGGTCACATTCATGCGGCCGTTTGATGCCTTGTTGATGTATTCAGCCAGAAGGTTAGCCCCGGTCCCCAGACCCGGGAAGTTTTTTGGCCAGGTGGTGACCATACGCCATTCACGGACTTCCTGTGCGATAGCCGGTTTGGCAAAGGTAGACGCGACCGCTGCGGTCGCACCAGCTACCGCGGCGCCGGAGAGAAATTGGCGACGTTTCATAGATTACAGCCTCCCAAAGATGCAAGCTCATGATTTATTTTACTCAAAGCCGTCATGCGACTTTGGGCAAAGCTTATATGCGTCTGGAGAATGTGGCAACCGGGGATCGAGTAGGTAGGCACTACTTTAGTCTAAGTGTTTCGTGCCGGGTATTTTACCGGCAGATGTCAGTCATCTGAAACGTTCGACGAAGGGATTTTCACCCATTTCCCGCCGCGAAAACCTTCAAGAGGCTGGAAGCGCATCTTGTAGGACATTTTGCGGCATTCGCCGATCCAGTATCCCAGATAAACATGTGGCAGTTCAAGAATCTGGCACTCGTTTATGAGATCAAGGATGATAAAGGTTCCAAGCCCGCGGCGCTGTTCG